>MEQT01000283.1:3118-7014 GCA_001770325.1 Betaproteobacteria bacterium RIFCSPLOWO2_02_64_14 | reverse complement strand
GAACAAGCCGTTTTGCGACGGCACGCACTGGGCGATCGGGTTTGACGAGGACCGCGGGCGGCAGGCGGGCGTCTGGGTACCGCCTTTGGGCGTCAAGCGCTTCAGTCTCGTTGCCGGAGGATTACTGATCGCGGGCGCGGCGGCGGCGATCCTTGGAATCGAAGCGGCGGGCAAATGGTCGGCGCGGGGATTTATCGGCAAGACCGCGCTGATTCCCGATCTGAACCTCGTGCTCGAAGTGCTGCTGGTCGTGGGCCTGACGTTCGGCGCCTGGCTCGCGAAGCGGGGCAACATCGCCGCGCATCGCTACAACCAGAGCGTTTTCGTGCTGCTCAACGCGGTGCTGGTTGCGCTCATCATGGCGCGCGGCATGGAAAATGCGGAGCTGGAGAGCGCAGCCGATCTCGCCAAGCTCCACATCTGGGTGCCGTGGCTGCACGCGGCGATCGGCGCCGCGACGGTCGCGTCGGGACTGTGGCTCGTGCTGCAGATGAACGGCCTCCTGCCCGAGCGGCTGCACGTGCGCGGCTGGAAGACGATGATGAAGCTCACGCTTGCCGGCTATTGGATCGTCGCGCTGCTCGGGCTGGCGATCTTTTACGTGTGGTTCCTGCGCTGAGCCGCAGCAACCCGGAAGCACCGGACATGCCGGTCTGCGTCGCAGCCATTTACCGCTACCCGGTCAAGGGGTTAAGCCCCGAGCCGCTGGAGCACGCAAAGCTCGTTCCCCTCAACTGCCTTCCGCACGATCGGCGCTTCGCGCTGGCGCGGGCCGCGACGCGCATCGATCCGCAGCGCCCGGAATGGCTGGACAAATCGCATTTCTTCATGCTGATGCGCGACGAGAAACTCGCTCAATTGCGGACGCGTTTCGACGACGCGAGCGGCGGGTTCAGCATCGAGCGCGATAGCCGGGTGCTGCTCAACGCGCGGATCACCGAGGCCGCGGGACGCGCCGAGATCGACGCGTTCTTCGCGGAATTCCTCAAGGACCTGCCGGGCGGCCCGCCGCGCGTGGTCGAGGCACCGGGCCATACGTTCGCGGATGCCAAACAGAAACCGGGCGCGACCGGCTGCCAGTACGTCTCGTTCATCAATCTGGCGAGCATTGCGGAGTTGGAGAAGGTCGTCGGCGTTCCGGTCGATCCGCTGCGCTTTCGCGCCAACGTATACTTCAGCGGGACGCCCGCATGGTCCGAACTGGATTGGGTCGGTGGCGAGATCGGGGTGGGAACCGTGCGCCTGCGCGCCGTGTCACCGATCACTCGTTGCGCGGCAACGATGGTGAACCCCGCGACGGCGGAGCGCGACCTGGATATCCCTGCAATCCTGCAACGGGAATTCGGCCACAACTGCATGGGCGTGTACGGAGAGGTGCTCGCGGGCGGGCGGATTGAAAACGGGTCTGCGATCGATCTGAGCGCGACGTCTCCGCTACAAGCTGGCTGACTCTGATGGAACTGCCATAAGCTTCCTTCCCCCGCGCTACGCGCAAGGGAGGAAGCCTGCAATGCTCGCCACTTGCGGTAGCGCTCGATGTCAGGGCGTTGCGTGCGTCGCCGCCGGTAACGAAATTCCCAGCTCGGCGGCGACTCTGCGCAGAAGGTCGGGATAATCGCTGATGATGCCGTCGACGCCCAGTTCGATCATGGTTCTGATTTCGGGCTCGGTGTTGACGGTCCACACCACCACCTTGAGTCCGAGGCCCTGTGCTTCCCCGACGTTCTCGCGCGTCACCTCGCGGTAGTCGGGCGACCACACCGCGCCGCCCGCCGCTTTCACCGCGCGTGGTATCGAGCCGCCGAAGCGGCTCACGTGAAAGCCAGCGCTCCACGGCGAATCTTTCTCGGTGCCGCGGATGTTGTCCATGAAGCTCTGCTGCGCGGTCAGGTAAACGGTCGGAATGTCCGGCGCTTCCTGTTGCACCACTTGGAGCGTACGCCAGTCGAAGGACTGGACGGTCGTACGTTCCGCCATTCCGGCCGAACGTACGGCTGATATCAATTTACGGGCGAAATCTTCAGGGCCGGTTGTTTCGTCTGGAGCCAGCGGGGAGGTTTTGGTTTCGATGTTGAAGCGCACCGCCTCGTTGCCGCTTCTGCGCACCAGCGCAAAGACATCGGCAAGCCGCGGTACCCGCGCGCCATCGACCGCGACTTGCGCCGGAAAGCGTTTCGCATAGGCGGAGCCGGGCTTGATGCGCCCGACATCGTAGCGTTGCAGCTCGGCGAACGTCAGTTGATGGATCGCTGCGCCCTGCGCCTCCAGCCAGCGCCCGTCGGAAGCGCGGGTGAAGTCGGGATTGAGCGCCGGGTCGTGGCTGACGACCACGACTCCGTCGCGGGTGATGGCGCAGTCGAGCTCCAGCGTGGTGACGCCGATGGAGAGCGCGCGCGCGAATGCGACAAGGGTGTTCTCCGGCGCGAGGCCGCGCGCGCCGCGGTGGCCTTGCAGGTTGAGCACGTGGCTGGCAGCGGCGGTCATGGCGAGGGTCATGCCGAGTACGATGAGACGTATGAAGCGCAAATTGCGCGAGCCAGTCCGGTCACCAGTCACGCTGTATCAGTCACGCACGGCCTCCGCCAAGGCAGTGCAAGTTTCACCGTCGTCGTGTCGGCCGTTGGCGTGCCACCGGGGGTCACATCCCCACAGAAGTGGGGCCCCTGTTCCGCCCCTCGACACGCCACCAGTCACGCCCCACCGGCACTTATCACTTGCCGCCCCCCGGCGCAAATCCGGTCATGCGCCAGCCGTTGGCGGATTTCACGAAGCATGCCGTGTGCTCGATCGGGCTGCGGATCTGTTCCTCCGGCACGTAGCCCTCCCCCTGGGGCAGGCGGATTCTGACCCATTTCTGCCTGCTGTCCGCGGACTGGTCATTGACCTCCCAGTCCTGCACCTCGACGATGTCGTAGGACAGCGTGGAGAGCGTGTCTGACACCGACGAAGGCGCGGTTTTGACGAGCGCTTCCTTCGCGACGATCGCCCCGCCACGGAACGCGTCGACGTCCTGCGGCCATCGCACCGAGACGTACGGCGCGCAGAACTCGAGCGGACCCTTATCGTGCTTGACGTATGCCCCGCCCAGAAACAGCGCCGCGGGCAGCTCCTGCCACAACGGGCTGGAACCGGAGTCGAGATCCCACTGCTTGCGAAATTCCGCGACGCCGCGCCCGCTCTCCGCGCCGCTGCGCACGTCGCGATCGAGGATGCCGAGGACGAACTTCCGGTCGCGCCTGGCAACCGCGTCGAGCAGCCGCTTCCTGAAGCTCGTCCACGACGGGTCCTTCGCCGCCTCGTCGACCGGCAGCAATCTCGTTTCCTGGGCGACCGCCGGCAGAGATGAAAGCAGGCCGGCGAAGGCGGCGGCGAATAACGTTATCTTCATGAGTCCTTCAACGGAATATGTCGCCCGGCGGGCGCCGCGCGTGGAAGCAGGCGACATGGTAAGCGCTCGCCGCATGGCTTACAACCGGTTCCCTGCCGGTTGCGCAGGCCGTGGAGCGGCGCGCGGAGGTCGAAAATCTCTTTCACTTCGGCAATGCTAAGATTGGTGACCCGCGCACCGGCGACCGCAGCCGATCGCTTCCGGTGTGTTCCCGCCGATCGCCCCCGGCGGCTTTCACCTTTGAGGAGAGCAGAAGATGGCAAGGATCGAAGTCAAGTCCGAGATCACCGGCACGGTGTGGAAGGTGATTTCGAAGCCGGGCGACAGGGTCGAGTCCGGCGACACGCTGGCAATCGTCGAGTCGATGAAGATGGAGATCCCCGTGATCACCGAGGACGGCGGCACGGTGAAGGAAATCCTGGTGAAGGAGAAGGACCCGGTCGCGGAGGGCCAGGTGGTCGCGGTGCTGGAGGAATGAGCGCGGCACGGGGCAGGTGGTGAACTGGCG
>MEQT01000283.1:0-3107 GCA_001770325.1 Betaproteobacteria bacterium RIFCSPLOWO2_02_64_14 | reverse complement strand
TGGCGAACTGAAATCGACGAGATCCGCGAGCGGCGCAGACTCGCCGAAGCCTGCGGCGGCGCGGAGGCGGTCGCGCGCCATCATGCGGCCGGCAAGCTCACGGTGCGCGAGCGCATCGCGGCGCTGCTCGACGCGGACTCGTTCCGGGAAGTGGGCAAGCTCGCCGGGCGTGGCACGTACGACAAGGCCGGCAATCTTCTCAAGTTCGAGCCGGCGGCCTACGTCATGGGGATCGGCCGGATCGACGGGCGGCCGGTTGCGGTCGGCGGCGAGGACTATACGATACGCGCCGGCACCGGCTTCGGCAGCGACCGCCGCAAAGGCGGCCAGGGCGGCTTCATCGAGGACCTTGCGTACGAGTACCGCATTCCCCTTGTCAATCTCGTAGACGGCACCGGCGGCACCGTCAGCACCGCCAGGCGCAAGGGCTACACCGTGGTGCCGGGCTACGGCCAGGATGGATTCGAGCGCTCGGTGGATCTGATGGAGGTGGTGCCGGTGGTGAGTGCGGTGATGGGCACGACCGCCGGCGGGCCGTCGGCCCGCGCACTGCTGTGCCACTGGTCGATCATGGTGCGCGGAACGAGCCAGATCTTCGCCGCGGGCCCGCCCGTGGTGGAGCGCGCCTTCGGGCAGCAGATCACCAAGGAAGCACTCGGAGGAGCGAAGGTCGCGGCCGATATCGCGGGCACGATCGACAACGTAGCCGACAGCGAGCAGGAGTGTCTCGCGCAGATCCGCCGTTTCCTGTCGTACCTGCCGACCAACGTCTGGGAGCTTCCCCCGGTCGCGGCGCGCGATGATCCGGCGGAGCGTTGCGAAGAGGAACTCGCCGCGATCGTCCCGCGCTCGGCGCGGCAGCCGTACGATATGCGGCGCCTGATCGAGCTCATCGCCGATCGCGGCTCGGTGTTCGAGATCCAGGAAACGTTCGGGCGCGCGGTCATCACGCAGCTTGCGCGCATGAACGGGCACGTGGTCGGCATCATCGGCAATAATCCGCGGTTTGGCGGCATCATGGATTACAAGGCGGCGCGCAAGCAGGGCCACTTCGTCGAGCTGTGCGACATGTTCAACATCCCGCTCATCTTTTTCGTCGACCTGCCCGGGTTCATGGTCGGCGCCGAGTCGGAAGCAAGCGCCATGCTGCGCGAGGGCGTGCGGGCGCGTTTTATCGGGCTGCAGGTCAGCGTGCCGGTGTTCACCGTGATCGTGCGCAAGTGCTACGGCATGGCCGGGGGCGGCGCCATCGACCGGCGCGGGCTCAACTTCAAGATCGCGTGGCCTTCGGCTGAATGGGGCTCATTGCCGGTCGAGGGCGGCGTGAAGGCCGCCTACAAGCGGGAGATCGAGAGCGCGCCCGATCCGCAGCAGCGCGAGCGCGAGCTGGAGGAGGAACTGCGGCAGCTCGCATCGCCGCTGCGCACGGCGGAAGCGTTCGCAGTCGAGGATCTGATCGACCCGCGCGAGACGCGGCCGTACCTGTGCCAGTTCATCGAGGCGCTGCAGCCGCGCCTGAAGACGCAGCTAGGCCCCAAGCGCAAGGGCGGCGTGCGCCCGTGAGGTGCAATGGAACCGCCGATGAACGCCGATAGAATCAACGACAAAAGGCTCTCATACAAAGAACGCGAGGGGCACAGCAATATGCAAGTAATCCGGGCTTCTTGCCCTGACTTGAGTTTGTTCTTCCTTGGCGCTCGTGGCGGCCTTGGCGGTGAAAGTTTCTGTTTTGCCTTTGATCGGCGTTCATCGGCGTTCATCGGCGGCTGCTTCACAAGGAGGTAACGACATGCCGAAGCGCGAAATCGAGGGTGACTGGATACTCGGGTGGCCGGATCGCAAGCGGCCCGCCATCACCCCCGGCAAGGACGCCGAAGGAAGGGTCATCAACGGCCGCGCGCCGGTGACCGAGCTGGAGGGGTTGATCACGCCCACCGAAGCCTACTACATCGTCAACCAGCTCGAGGTGGCCGAACCGGTGCACCCCGACGACTGGTCGCTTGCGATCTCCGGAGACGTGGAGCGGCCGTTCGAGCTCGACTTCGAGGCGTTGCGCAAGCTTCCCGGGCGCACGGTTCGCGCCGTGACCGAATGCGCGGGCAACGACGCCGGTTATTTCGATTATCTGATGAAAGGCGCGAAGAAACCCTCGCGCATCAATCAGCAGGACATGCAGAAGCGCGCGGCGCAGCGCGTGAAAGGCGAGCTTCCATCCAGCGAGGAGATCAGCTCCGAATCGACCACGACCTGCGCCGTCAGCGCCGGCGAGTTTACCGGCGTGCCGCTCGCCGAGATACTGAAGCGCGCCGGCGTGAAACCGGGCGCCGTCTGCGTGCGGGCCGAGGGCTTTGATACCGGGCACCCGGACACGTCCGTCATCTACCGCTCGGTCGGCAGCCGCGACTTCGCCATTCCCGATCCGGGCGTGATCCACTACGAGAAAGCGCTGCCGCTGGACAAGGCGCTCGACCCCGACACCATTCTCGCGTGGGCGCAGAACGGGGAGTACCTGTGGCACGTGCATGGCGCGCCGGTGCGCCTGATCGTCCCGGGATGGTCCGGCAACTGGTGGGTGAAGTGGTTGCACCAGCTCGAGGTCATGCACACGATGCCGCGGCCGTTCTACCAGACCGAGTACTTCGTGTACGGGGAATCCGCGCAGGACCCGGTGAAGCCGCCGCTCCAGGCGATGGGCGTGCGCTGCATCATCACCGAGCCGCTCGACGAGGACTCGCCGCTTTCCCGCGGTTCGCACATGGTGCGCGGGCGCGCCTGGAGCGGCAAGGGCGCGATCGCGCGCGTCGAAGTGAGCGTCGACGGCGGCAAGACCTGGACCGATGCCCACCTCGAGGAGCCGCGCGAGAAGTGGCTGTGGGCGCGCTGGTCGTATCTCTGGCAGGTCGATGAACCCGGCGCCTACCGGATCATGGCGCGCGCGACCGACGAGACCGGGCGCGTTCAGCCGCAGATCCCGTGGAACTTCCAGCGCAAGCATTTCGACTGGATCGTACCGACCGACGTGACCATCCTCTAGTGTAGTGCTTCACTCTATGCGGTACTTATGCAGCAGCGCAGTGGTGGCGAAACTCCTCCCCCTTCAAGGGGGA
>MEQT01000282.1 GCA_001770325.1 Betaproteobacteria bacterium RIFCSPLOWO2_02_64_14 | reverse complement strand
GGATACTCGCTGATCCGCAGAATCATCGGGATGAAGGGCGTAGACCTTTCAGCCGCGCTCGATGGCAGGACGTTAAGCGATGTGCTGCTGGCGCCCACGCGCATCTACGTAAAACCGGTGCTGAAACTGATCCGGCGGATCGCGGTCAAAGGCATCGCGCACATCACCGGCGGCGGACTGCTCGAAAACGTGCCGCGCGTATTGCCGTCGCGGCTGGCGGCGGCGATCGAGGGCGAGAGCTGGGCTATGCCGCCGCTTTTCAACTGGCTCAAGCGACAGGGCGGCATCGCCGACGACGAAATGTACCGCGTCTTCAACTGCGGCATCGGGATGGTGCTCGTGGTCGACGCCGCAGATGCCGCAAAGGCGCAGGCCTTGCTCACCCGGGCCGGAGAAACCGTCTGGCGTATCGGAACCATCCGGCGGCGCCGCGGCAAGGAACCTCAGACCGTGATCGAGTGAAGCTGCGTTGAGGGATGAGCGTTGAGAGTTGAGCGCCGGGCGCGAAATCGTCATCAACTTACCGCTAAACGTTCAACGCCAAACGCTTAACGCTGAACGCCCAACACCGAACACTCGACGCCAAAGGCAACCGGCATGGCCGACAAAAACGTAGTCATATTGATCTCGGGGCGCGGCAGCAACATGGAGGCCCTGCTCGAGGCAAACCTTCCCGCACGGGTGGCCGCGGTCATCAGCAACGAGCCTGGTGCGCGCGGTCTCGACGCCGCGCGTCGCCGCAACCTGCCCACTGCCGTGATGGACCATCGCGCGTTCGGCAATCGAGCGGCATTTGACGCGGCGTTGGCGAATGAAATCGATCGGCACAGTCCGCACCTCGTCCTGCTGGCGGGCTTCATGCGCATACTCACCGCCGCTTTCGTACGTGCATACGAGGGGCGTCTCCTCAACATTCATCCCTCGTTGCTCCCGGCGTTCCCGGGTCTCGATACGCATCGCCGGGCCCTGCAGGCCGGGGTACGCATCCATGGGTGCACGGTGCATTTCGTGACCGTCGAACTGGACCACGGCCCGATCGTCATCCAGGCTGCGGTACCGGTGCTGCCGGACGACACCGAGAACGCACTGGCAGCCCGCGTGCTGAAAGAGGAGCATCGCATCTACCCGCAGGCCGTGCGCTGGTTCTGCGAAGGCCGTCTTGGCTTGACGCCGGACGGCAGGGTCGTCATTGCTTGCGCACCGGCCCCGATGCATGCCCTGATTTCCCCCCCCGCGGAAATGTAGGTGCTGCGCGTGCTTCGTCGACCCGTGCTGACACGCATCCTCCTCGGAGCGCTGGTCATCGCCACGCCGGCCATCGCGCAAGGGGTGCCGCGGGAGATCACCCTCGCCTACAACGTGACGCGCGCCGGGGTGTCCATCGCCATCATCCACGAGCGCTTCGAGGCAGGAGAGGGGGCGTTCCACATCACGAGCCACAGCAATGCCGTCGGACTGTTCGCATTGTTTCAGCCCCGGCCGGCACGATTCTCGAGCAGCGGCCGCATGGGCGAGCGTGGCCTGCAACCCGAGCACTTCGAGGCGGGGCGCGGTCCGGACGACCCGCGGCGAGTCGCAGCGGATTTCGACTGGCGACATTCACGCCTCACCGTACGGCACGACGGGCGCGAGGACACGCTGCCGCTCCCGCCCGGAACGCAGGATCGACTGTCGGTGATGTACCAATTCATGTTCATCGACTTCGCGAAGGTCAGGCAACTCGAGTTCGCAATGACCAACGGACGCAAGCTCGACCGCTACCATTACAGCGTCACGCCGGGCGTCGAAATCGATACGGCCCTCGGGCGCATCGCGACCGTGCATCTCGTCAAGCGGCGCGACCCCGGCGACTCGGGGACCGAAGTCTGGTTATCGCCGGCGCACGCGCATCTGCCGGTGAAAATGCTGGTGACCGAGAGCGACGGCGCCCGCTACGAGCAGGCGATCATGCGGCTGGACCTGCGTCTCTGAGCATCCATGCGCGCGTACCGCCTCACCGCCGCAGTTCTCGTGTCCGCACTGGCTCATGCCCTGGTGATCTCGAGGGCGTGGATACCGGTGCCGACGCCACCTGCCCCGCGCATCCCGCTGCAAGCGCAACTCCTTGAACGGCCAGCGCCGGCCCATGTCGCAAGGCCCGATCCAGCTCCCCGGCCTGCTCCGCCCAAGGTTGCGCGCCGCCCCCCACCGCCCCCCGCCGCCTTTGCCGCGCCGCAAGTGGCGGACGCCATACCGCTCGCGCTGCCAGCAGGGCCGATCACCGACGAGTCCGCCACGGAGCCAACCGGCGAATCTGCGCCCGTCGAGGAAGCTGCGCCGGCGCCCGCGCCTTACCCGTCCCACGCTTCGCCGGTTGCCGGACCAGCGGACGCCGGCCCGCCCAACGACCTCCCCGCATCGGGCCAGCTCACGTACACGCTATACCTTGGCACTGACGGCTACAGCATCGGGCGCTCCACGTACTCATGGACGGTCGAGCGCGACACCTACAAGCTGATCAGCGACTCCGAAACGACCGGTATTGTCGAGCTGTTCCGGCCCCAGCGCCTGACCTACATCAGCCAGGGCCGGCTCACCGCGGGTGGGCTGCGTCCGGAGCGCTTCGCGATGACGCGCACCCGGCGCGGTGAAACCGTCGAGGCAAGAGCGCACCTCGACTGGGGTGCCGGCCGGCTCACCTACGGCAGACCGGCACACCCGCACACGGTGGCGCTGCCGGCGGCGAGCCAGGACATCGTGAGTTTCATACTGCAACTGGCGCTCAATCCGCCGGCGCAAGGGCGCTTCCACCTGCCGATCACGAACGGGGTGCGGTTTGAAACCTACGAGCTGGAGGTGCTGGCGGAAGAACGCATCGAGACCCCGCTGGGTCTGCTCGTCGCCCTGCCGCTGAAGCAGGTACGCAGGGACGGTGCGGAGAGCATCGAGGTGTGGCTCGCAGTGGAGCACGGCTACCTCCCGGTGAAGGTGCGCTTTCTCGACCGCGAGGGCAACCCGTCTGGCGAACAGGTGGTGGACGCGATTCGCGTCGGCCAGCGATAAGAGCATCCGCCGGAAGTGTTGATACATCGCGCACAGTTCGACGCGGCGTGCGAAGCGCTGGCGGCCGTGCTGAAATTCGAGCAGCCGGCCGACGCGGTGCTGCGCCGGTACTTCCGCGACCATTTACGACTCGGCTCCAACGACAAAGGCTTTATCGCCGACGCGGTTTTCGGGGTCGTGCGCCGCAAGCGCTTCCTCGACGCATTGGTCGCCGGGCCTGCGCCGCGACGCTTGTTGCTCGCCTACTTCGCGCGCGTGGCCGGCGCCAACGCGCGGGAACTCGAGGCGGCGGTCACCCCGGCAGAGGTGGCGTGGTTCGCCGACATCAAGGCGCGAAAGACCGGCGCGTTGCCATTGGGCGTGGAGGCCGACCTGCCGGACTGGGTGGTCGGCGGGCTCCGCGCGCAGATGTCCGACGACGAGATTCTGGCACTCGGGCGCGCGTTGCAGCAGCCGGCCCCGTTAGACCTGCGGGTCAACACCTTGCGCGGCGACCGCGACGCGGTGTTGCGCGAACTCGCCGCGAGCGGAATCCCATGCACAGCCACGCCCTACTCGCCCGTGGGAATCAGGGCGCGCGGCCACCCTGCGATCAACCGCCATCCGCTGTTTCTCAACGGCACCGTGGAGGTGCAGGACGAAGGCAGCCAGCTGCTCGCGTACCTGGTCGAGCCAACCCGCCACGATCTCGTGGTGGACTTCTGCGCCGGCGCCGGCGGCAAGAGCCTGCATCTCGGCGCGTTGATGCGCTCGCGCGGCCGCGTCTATGCGTTCGACGTGGCAGCAGCGCGACTCGCGCGTCTTAAACCGCGCCTGAAGCGGTCCGGACTCTCGAACCTGCACCCGCAGCTGATCGCCGGCGAAAACGATGCGCGGATCAAGCGCCTCGCCGGAAAAACCGACCGCGTTCTGGTCGATGCGCCCTGCAGCGGCCTGGGCACGCTGCGCCGCAATCCGGACCTGAAGTGGCGACAGTCGCCGCAGTCGGTGATCGAACTCAGGAGCAAGCAGACCGCGATCCTGAGTGCGGCGGCACGCCTGCTCAAGTCGCGCGGCCGTCTGGTCTACGCGACCTGCAGCCTGCTGGCCGAGGAAAATCAGGAGGTAGTGTCGCAGTTCCTGGCTGCGCATCCAAACTTCGCGACCGTCGGATGCAGCGACATCCTGCTGCGGCAGCGCATCCCCCTCGACACCGGACCGTTTCTCCAGTTGCTGCCCCACCGGCACGGCACCGACGGTTTCTTCGCCGCGGTGCTCGAGCTCCGTCCCCAACAGCCTGCGGATACAGGATGAAATCCGCATTGCCAACCGCGAGGCGTGTATCGGCCCTTATCCCGACACGCTCCCTACGCGGTTTTATGTCAGGAATTTGTCCGGCACGAGCCGGGCAAATTCCTCGCGCGTGATAGAATCCGGGCGCCGCGCGCTTCATTCCATGTCCAACCTCTCCGAGCTTACGGCACTCGCCTTCGCGCTGTGGACCGACCTGCAGCAGGGGCGTGTGCTGTGGGAACTCGTGGTCGTCAGCGCAAGTCTCCTCGCCGCATGGCTCGTCGGAAGGCAAATCGTTCCAGGTGCGGTGGCGCCGGATGCGAGGCGCGCCTTCGGCCGGGAGGCGCTCCGTCACCTGCAATTCCCGCTCACGGCGCTCGCGGTGGTTCTCATCGGCCGCCTGATCGTGCAGCACTGGCAGAACGTCCACCTCCTCGATCTGATGGTGCCGTTGCTCACATCACTCGCCATCATCCGCTTCGCGGTACTGATGCTGCGTCAGGTGTTCGCTCCCAGCGGCTGGTTGAATGCGCTCGCGCGCGTCGTCGGCTGGGCGGTGTGGGTCGGCTTCGCACTGTACATCACAGGGCTCGGGGCCGACCTGTTGCACTTCCTCGACCGTATCGGAGTCACCGTCGGCAAGGAGCGGATTACCCTGCTGCTTGTGCTCCAGGCCACGCTTTCGGTACTGCTCACGCTTCTCATCGCGTTGTGGCTCGGACGCTTCATCGAGGCGCGCACGATGGCCGCGGTGAGTCTCGACATCAATCTGCGCGTGATGCTGTCCAAACTGGCGCAAACGCTGCTGGTGCTGCTCGCGATATTCATCGCGTTGCCCGCGGTCGGCATCGATCTCACCGTGCTGTCGGTATTCGGCGGGATGCTCGGGGTCGGCATCGGCTTCGGGCTGCAGAAGATCGCCAGCAATTACGTAAGCGGTTTCATCATCCTCATGGACCGGTCGGTGTCGATCGGCGATCTTGTCACGGTCGGGGAGCACACCGGGCAGCTCACCAAAATGACGGCGCGCTACGTGGTGCTGCGGAGCCTCGGCGGCGTCGAGGCCATCATTCCCAACGAAACGATCATCACCTCGACGGTGATCAACCATTCCTACACCGACCGGCGGGTGCGCGTGCCGGTGCCGGTGCAGGTAAGCTACAAGACCGATCTCGACACCGCCAGCCGCGTGATGGAGGATGTCGCGCGCCAGCATGCCCGCGTCCTGCGCGATCCGGCGCCCAAGGCGCTCGTGCGGGAGTTCGCCGACAACGGCATCGCGCTCGAACTGGGCGTCTGGATCGAGGACCCGCAGGAGGGCACCGCCAACCTGCGCTCAGACCTCAACTACGCGCTATGGGCGGCGTTTCGCCTGCATGGCATCGAAATACCCTATCCGCAGCGCGAAGTGCGCGTTCTCGGGCCCCTGCAGGGGTCCGCAACGCGCTAGGGGATGCCCCTCTTTTACATTGTGATTCAAAGACATGAGGAACCTGATCCGGCCGCGGCGAAATTGCTTTGCCCTCCTGGCGAAGTCCAGTACACTTCCACACTCGAAACGCCGGTAACGGAGGGGAAAATTCATGACAGGTATCATTGACATGCCGTGGTGGGGCTACGTGATCTACACATTGATCGCTACGCACATCACGATCGCCGCTGTCACCATCTACCTGCATCGTCACCAGGCCCACCGGGCGCTCGACCTGCACTGGCTGCCGAGCCATTTCTTTCGCTTCTGGCTGTGGATCACGACCGGCATGGTCACCAAGGAGTGGACCGCCATCCATCGCAAGCACCACGCCAAATGTGAAACCGCCGAGGATCCCCATAGCCCGCAGGTGCTGGGGATCAACAAGGTGCTGTGGGAAGGCACCGAACTCTACCGCAGGGAATCCGTCAACCGGGAAACGCTCGAACGCTACGGACACGGCACGCCCGACGACTGGCTCGAACGCAATGTGTATACAGGGCATTCCGTGCTCGGCGTTTCGATCCTCGTGGTTCTGAATTTCGTGCTGTTCGGCTTCATCGGCCTCACGATCTGGGCGGTGCAAATGGTCTGGATACCGTTTTTCGCGGCCGGCGTGATCAACGGCATCGGCCATTACTGGGGTTATCGCACCTTCCAGCCCGAGGACGCGAGCACCAACATCGTGCCCTGGGGTATCCTGATCGGCGGCGAGGAACTGCACAACAACCATCACGCCTACGCGAGTTCGGCGCGCCTCTCCAACCGCTGGTACGAATTCGACATCGGATGGCTCTATATCCGCGTGCTCGCCATCCTGGGTTTGGCATACGTGAAGAAGGTCGCGCCTGCGATCAAGTTCGACCGCGCCAAGACACGCTGCGATGTCGCGACATTGCAGGCGGTGATCACGCATCGCTACCAGGTTGTCGCGGCGTACGCACAGTTCCTGCGCCGGACCTGTGCCGCGGAACTCCAGGGGCTCAAGGGGCGCGCGGCGGGCGTCGATCGCGCGACGCTCAAGCGCTGGTTGCACCTCGATGCCGCAGCGCTGCCCGCCAGCGAACGCGAGCGGCGCGACGCACTGAAGAGCCACAGCAACGTGCTCGCGACCATCTATACGATGCGCGACGAACTGGCCGCGGTGTGGCAGCGCTCCACGGCGTCAAAAGAACAACTGGTGCGCCAGCTCGAAGACTGGTGCCTGCGCGCTGAAGCGAGCGGCATCGCGGGTCTTCAGGAATTCTCCAGGCGGCTACGCTGCTACGCCTGATAAAAAAGCCCGCCGAGGCGGGCTTTTTTATTGTCGCAAGCCGGGATTCAGTTTTCAGCGGAACCCAACAAGAACCCGCGTAAACCGCAGGCTTCACCGATAGGCGGCAGCCATCAAAGCGCGTTCTTGCGCCTCTCGCCTCTCGAGTTACTTTATCTTTGCTTCCTTGTAGATCACGTGCTTGCGCGCGACCGGGTCGAACTTCTTCATCTCCATCTTGTCCGGCTGGTTGCGCTTGTTCTTGGTCGTGGTGTAGAAATGGCCGGTGCCGGCCGTCGATTCAAGCTTGATCTTTTCCCGCATCATCCACCTCCGTAGTTCGTAGGTTCAGCCGAAGCCGTTTCGCTGGCAGCTCAGACGCGCTCCCCGCGCGCCCGGAGTTCGGCCAGCACCACCTCGATGCCCTTCTTGCCTATCGTTCGCAGCCCCGCGTTTGATACGCGCAGGCTGATCCAGCGCTTCTCCTCCTCCAGCCAGAACCGCCGGTATTGAAGATTGGGAAGAAAACGCCGCCGTGTCTTGTTATTGGCATGGGAAACGTGGTTTCCCCGCATGGGCTTCTTGCCGGTGACCTGACATACGCGTGCCATGATACCTGCTCCGCATTCGGAAAGGCGCGGATTCTACAGGGTTTTCACCCTCTGCTCAAGCACTGCACTCGTCTTGCCGTTTCTCATCACCCATTACCCATTTCTCATTACCCGCTACAGCAGGCCACGCTCGGCAAACGACAGCGCGGCGCCGCTGCCCACGACGAAGTGATCCAGCACCTTCACGTCCACCAGCGCCAGCGCCTGCTTCAGGGTCTGCGTCAGCATTTCGTCTGCGCGGCTGGGCTCCGCGATGCCTGATGGATGGTTGTGTGCAAAGATCACAGCGGCCGCGTTGTGGCTGAGCGCCCGCTTGACGATCTCCCTGGGATAGACGCTGGTCTGCGTCAAAGTGCCGCGAAAGAGTTCCTCGACGGCAAGCAGCCGGTTCTGCGCATCGAGGAACACACCGACGAACACCTCGTGCTCGAGTGCCTGCAGCCTGAGCCGCAGGTAATCCCGCACTGCCTGCGGCGAATTCAGCGCAACGCCGTTCGCGAGCTTTTCTCTCAGGGCGCGCCGCGCCATCTCCAGTACCGCCTGCAACTGCGCGTACTTCGCTTCGCCCAGTCCCGGGCTGGCGCAAAATGTGCCGCTGCTCGCGCCGAAAAGGGCGGTCAGCGAACCGAAACGGCCCAGGGTTTCGCGGGCAAGATCCACGGCACTCTTGCCCTTGACGCCGGTGCGCAGGAAGATCGCGACGAGTTCGGCGTCCGACAATGATTCCGCGCCTTTGGCGAGCATTTTCTCGCGTGGGCGGTCGTCGATGGGCCAGTCGGTAATGGCCATGGGGATTCAGGATTGGGGATTGGGGATTGGGGAAGATAACGTGATGAGGCGGCCGAAGGTTTACAGGCCGCTCGCTCGCGCCTCATTTGGTGGCACGGCGCGTTTGGTTTACACTTCTCTTTTCTTTCAAGCAAGAACGCTACGTGGCTGATAGTTCGAACAAAAAAATCCTTCTCGGCATTACCGGCGGGATCGCGGCATACAAGTCCGCAGAACTTGCGCGCCTGCTGATCCAGGACAGCGTTGACGTCCAGGTAGCGATGACGCAGGCCGCGTGCGGCTTCATCACCCCGGCCACCATGCAGGCCCTGTCGGGCAAGCCGGTTTTTACCGACATGTGGGATGCGCGCGTGGCGAACGCGATGGGACACATTGAACTGTCGCGGGGAATGGACGCAATCATCGTCGCCCCCGCCACCGCTGATTTCATTGCCAAGCTGGCTGCCGGGCACGCCGACGATCTGCTGTCAACGCTCTGCCTTGCGCGCGAGTGCCCGCTGCTCGTCGCGCCCGCGATGAATCGCCAGATGTGGGGCAACGCGGCGACGCGCCGCAACGTCGCGCAACTGCTCAAGGATGGAATTGTGGTGCTCGGCCCTGCCAGCGGCGACCAGGCATGCGGCGAAGTCGGCATGGGGCGCATGCTCGAAGCTGCGGAGATTGCAGAAGCAGCGATTGCTTGCCTCGCGCCCAAGACGCTTCCCGGCGTACGCTTTCTGATCACGGCCGGGCCGACGTTCGAGCCGATCGACGCGGTGCGCGGCATCACCAACCGCAGCTCGGGAAAGATGGGCCATGCCCTGGCCCGTGCGGCCCTGGGCGCCGGCGCCAAAGTCGCCCTGATCTCCGGGCCGGTGAACCTGCCGGCACCGGCGGGGGCGGAAATCACGCGCGTGGACACCGCGGCGCAGATGTTCGAGGCCGTCAAACGCCACGTGACGCGCGCGGACATTTTTGTCGGCGTAGCGGCGGTCGCGGACTACCGCGTGGACAAACCGCGCCGCCATAAGATCAAGAAGACCGACGAGTCCCAGCTGCAAATCAAGCTCGTACCCAATCCGGACATACTCGGCTGGGTCGCCGCACAACCCAGGGCGCCGTTCTGCGTTGGCTTCGCCGCCGAAAGCCGCAACCTCGATCAGTACGCCGATGAGAAGCGGCGCCGGAAGAAAGTACAGCTGATGGTCGCCAACCTGGCGCAGGAAGCGATTGGTTCTGACGACAACGAAGTCTCCCTGCTCGATGATTCGGGCACGCATCGCCTCGCGCGCGCGCCGAAGGCCGTCGTCGCCCGCCAGATCGTCGACCACATCGCGAAGCTCTACGGCGCAAAGGGCCGTAGAAGCAAGTGAAGGAGTAAACGCGTGACAGAGTGAATGGGCAAAATCGATCCTGCTCGTTCACTCATTCACCCCTTCACTTACGTCGAAGCATGAGAACGCTCGACATCAAGATTCTCGATGCGCGGCTGCGCGATCACCTCCCCCACTATGCGACGCCTGGCTCGGCGGGGCTCGATCTTCGCGCCTGCATCGATGCGCCGCTCACCCTGCACCCGGGTCAGGCCGAGCTCATTCCGGCGGGTCTTGCCATCCACCTTGCCGATCCGGGCCTCGCGGCGGTTATCCTCCCCCGGTCCGGTCTTGGCCACAGGCACGGCATCGTCCTGGGCAATCTCGTCGGATTGATCGACTCCGATTACCAGGGGCAGGTTTTCGTCTCGACGTGGAACCGCGGCGCGGCGCCGTTCGTCATCCAGCCCATGGAGCGTCTAGCGCAACTCGTCGTGGTGCCGGTGGTGCAGGTCGCGCTGAATGTCGTCGACGACTTTTCCGCAAGCAGCCGCGGCGCCGGCGGGTTTGGCAGCACCGGGAAGGGATAAGGATGAAGGCGGAAGGTGGAAGGCGGAAGGATGAAGGCAGGCGCGGAAGCGCTACCGCGAGAGTTTTCATCCTTCATCCTTCATCCTTCACCCTTCGGGGCACTCTTTCATCCTTCATCCTTCATCCTTCATCCTTCACCCTTCGGGGCACTCTTTCATCCTTCATCCTTCAT
>MEQT01000281.1 GCA_001770325.1 Betaproteobacteria bacterium RIFCSPLOWO2_02_64_14 | reverse complement strand
CATTGACCGTGCTCGTCGCGCGCCAGCGCTTCGGTGAGCCCGACATCCGAGCCGCCGCTTGCCTCGGTCATCCATTGGCCGCTGGTCCAGAACTCGGCCGCATCGCGCGCGGTGAGGTGCGGCAGTGCGCGTTCGATGAGCTTGCTGTTCTCCGAAGCGAGCAGCGCGCTCGCCGCACCGTCGGTCATGGCGAGCGGACAACTGTAGAGATCAGCGGACGGCGTGAAGAGATAGACCAGGGCGAACTGGTGCACGCGCGAGAACTGGCCATGTTTGCGCTCGTAGGCGGCAGCGACCAGTCCCTGCTCGGCTGCAATGCGCTCGGCGCGCCGCCACAAAGGCGAGACTTCAATACGGTCGATCCGGTTGCCCCACGCGTCCCATTGCGTCAGCACCGGCTCGTTGGCGCGATCCGCAAGCTGCAGAAGGTAGAGTTCGCCGCCGGCAAGTTTCCCCATGGCATGCAGCTCGGGCTCGATTTCGGCGAGCACCCCTGCCTCCAACGTGCGTGCGAGGTACGACCGCAGCACGCGGTCGTCCGTGTACTGGTTGCCCAGTTCAGGCGGAGCCTGGATGAAGGCCATCCATTATCTTAACCGCCAAGCCGCCAAGAGCGCCAAGAAAAGCGAGAAGACGACACTACATGCGGCGCAGGGCGCGCCAGCGCAGCGCGAAGAGCACGACGAGGCCGGCGACGCCCGACAGGACGCATATCCATTGCAGGTTATCGATCGAGATCACGCCCAGCCACGGACGGGCGTCCGAGAACGGAGCGAATGGCCGAATGTCGCCGTGCATGATGCTGTCTATCGCGACGTGGCTATAGGCGCCGATGAAAGCGCCCACGGCGGCCGCCTTGCCGGAGATTTGCGGCTCATACGCCAGCCAGCGCGCCTGGGCCGGGCTCAACCAGGCATTCCAGACACGCAGCGCCCATTCGCACGCGGGTCGCCCCGCCCACCAGCTCGCCAGAAACACGAGGGCCGCGCCGAGGTATGTGTGCAGGTAGGGATGGACGGGATCGCCAGTTACGAGGAAAAAACCGATCGGCTCCAGGTCGATCAGGACCTGCGAAAACGCGAACACCGTGAAGCTGAAGTGCCGCGGCGCCACGGCTTTGACCACAGCCCCCGGGCCGAAATGGAAAGGCGTGATCGGCATCTGTAGGCTGATGAGGCGTGACTGATGAACTGGTGACTCGTGACCTAGCCAGTTCCGTTTTTCCTTCTCGTCGATCCCCCGTGGTTCTGCCTTGCTTTTCTATCGGCGTCTATCGGCGTTCATCGGCGGCTAATGTCTAACCGCGCAGCGACTTCAGGTCCAGTGGACGATCGAAGAACTTCGGCACCGACGCGAGGAACCGCTCCGCACGGTCGTTGGGCCAGCCGCCGAACTTGCAGTTGCCGCGGAACTTTTCCTCGATCTCCGCACGCGTGAGCGGCTCGTGGGCACCGCCGCGGATGTGCGGCTGGCGCTCTTCGAACACGCGCCCGTCCTTCAACGTCATGCGCACGTGACCGGTGTAGGCTTTGGGATAGGGATCGTTCGGATTCACCACGTAGTGCACCTTCGAAGCAAGGCCCAGGATACGTTCGTCGCGCACCGTCTGCCCGGTAAATGCGGACAGCCCGGCGCCACCGGTCACGAACGCGACCGCGATGTTGAACGGCGCGCTGAATTTCGCCACATACTCGTTCGGCGGCCGGTGCTTGGAGGGCAGCGGGTCCCACAGCCGATGCACGTAGCCTTCGGCAGTCTCGCACAGGATGTCGGCCACGTCCTCGGCGCGTATTCCCTTCTTCGCGAGCCGCAGCGCGCAATCGACGTACGGCTGGTTCATCGTTCCCGTGGCGTAAGGCTTGAACGTGATGCCCTCCATCACCCACTCTTCGCCGAAGCTATCGGTGAGCACCGCGTAATCGCCTTCGGCCGAGCGCGCGAAGCCGTTGAAGAGCCCATGGATGCCCTCCAGCACCGTGCGCGGGCCGAAGAATCCCTGTGCGCCAAGCCGCGCCGCCTGGATGCCGGCCTGTGCCGCCCAGCCGGGGTGCGCGCGCTTGGTCCATGCGCCCTCGGCCAGGTACTCGATGATGCCGCCCGCGAAGCTGCCGGCGTTGCCGAACGCGTCCACCGTCTGCTGCCGGTTGAGCCCGAGCGCTGCGGATACTCCCAGCGTGGTGCCCATCGTGCCGAGCACGCTCGTGGGGTGAAAGCCGGACTTGTGGATCTGCTTGGGCCGCACCATGGAAAGCCGGCAGGTGGCTTCGATCCCGGCGGCGATTCCAACGAGCGCCGAGCGCCCGTCGCGTCCGAACGCTTCACACGCCGCCAGCACGCCGGGAACCACCGTGGCGCTGCTGTGCACCGGGCCGCCCTCGAACGTGTCGTCGAAATCCTCGCCGTGCGTCGCAGTGCCGTTGATCAGCGCCGCGGTTCCCGCGGCAAACGTGCCGGCGTGACCGATCGCGGTACACGGGCCGCCCGCGTCGACGGCTGCAATCACCGAGCGCATGTAATCGGTGTTGCGAGCGGCCAGGCACAAACCCACCACGTCGATCAGGAGTTCCTCGACCCGTGCGCGTACACTGGCCGGAATGTTCTCCGGCGTCAGCGCCAGCGCGCGGCCGGCAAGCTTCTCCGAAGCGGATTCGGCCCCATTGGGGGCATTCATGATTTGACGCCTCTCGCCTCTCCCGCGCAGCTTCAGCGATAAGTTTTGATCCCCGCCAGCTTGTAGATATCGCGCCGCTGATCGATAAACTCCTGCGAGGATTTCATAAGTTCCGCTCCGTTGACCACGGTCGCCCGCACCGGCAGGAGCTTCTCCTTCTCGAATATGGCGTTGATCGCGCGCGCGTGCACGTCCCCCCCGCCCCCGGGACCGGTATGCACGATGAAATCGATGGTACGCGTCGGTTTGAATCCCTGGGCCGCGCAGGCGCCCGATATCAGTATCGCGCCTGCCGCCAGCCCAACGTGCAATATCCGGTTCATGACCAATGCTCCTCCCTGACGGTGGGTTTCAACGGTAAATCTTGACGCCTGCGTCCTTCAGCACCGTGCGGGCCTGCTCCGTAAAGACGTCGACGAACTTCACGAGCTCCGCCGTCGTCTGGAAGCCATCCTCGAAGAGGTTGTCCTGCAGGTATTTCTTCCACGCCGCCGTCTTGGCAACCTTGGCGAAGAATGCCTCCCAAAACTTCACGGCTTCCGCAGGCATGTCCGGCGGTCCGACAACGCCCCGTATGACCAGATAATTCGGAATGTTGAAACCCGCCTCGGGCACCGTCGGCACGTCCGGCAACGAGGCCATCCGCTTCTCGGCGATCTGCGCGAGGATTCTCAGCGAACCGTTGCGCAGGTGCTCGCCCGCTTCCTGCGGGTCCATCACCATGATCTGTACGTGTCCGCCAAGCAGCGCTGCCCGCCGCTCTCCACCGCCGGGAAACGAAATGTACGCCCACTGCGTCCCCGTGTTCTTCATCAAGAGCTGGCGGACGATATTGTCGCGGCTTCCGATCGACCCACCTGACTGCTTCAACTGGCCGGGCTGCTTCTTTGCGTCATCGATGAAGTCCTTGAGCGACTTGTATGGCGAATCGGCTTTGACTACGATCACGCCGGGCTCGGTCACGAGCCGCACGATCGGGGTCAGGTCCTTCAAGGTGACCTTCGCTTCCTTGCTCATCAAGGGCCCATTGACCCAGGTGTTCGCGAAGAGCGCGATGGTGTGGGTCTCGCCCTTCTTTTCGCTCAGGTACGACATGGCGGTGATGCCGCCGCCGCCCGTCTTGTTCGTCACCTGCATGCGCACCGGGAGCAGCTTTTCCTTCTCGACGATGTTCGAGATTGCGCGCGCGAGGAGGTCGTTTCCTCCCCCTGGACCCGTATGCACCAGGAACTCGATCGGCCGCGTCGGCTTGAACCCCTGAGCGGCTACCTCACCAGCATTTGCCGCCACCAGGGCGGCCACCGAACCTGCAATCAATATGCGCTTTACCATGTAAACCTCCTTGGTTGTTCATTCATGCACGAAACGTTTGTCATGCGCGAGCCTGACAAGCACCTAGTCGATCGCCTTCATGCGCCAGGCATTGGCCTTGCGGAACATTGGCACGGCCAGAACCAGCGCGGTCAGGACGAGCATCCCCGCCGAAAGCGGACGCGATACCAGGATCGACAGATCGCCCTGGGACATCATCAGCGACTGCCGCAGCGCCCGTTCCATTGCGTCACCCAGCACCAGGCCCAGTATGAGCGGCGCCTGCGGGTAATCCAGCTTGCGCATGCAGTAGCCCAGCAACCCGAAGAACGTGAGCAGCGACAAATCAAACAGGCTGTCGGAGACGCTGTAGACCCCGACCACCGAGATCCCGAAAATGATCGGGTAAAGCACATATTGCGAAAGCTTGAGTATCTGTGCGAACAGCGGTATCAAAGGGATATTCAGGATAAGCAGTATGACGTTTCCAATATACATGCTCGCCACCAGCCCCCAGAAGAGCTCGGGATTATCCTGGATCATCAGGGGCCCGGGTTTCAGGCCCCACAGTATGAACGCCGCAAGCAGTATGGCGGTCGTCCCCGATCCGGGTATCCCCAACGTCAACATCGGCACCATCGCACCACCGGTCTCCGCGTTGTTGGCGCCCTCGGGCGCGGCGACCCCTTCCGGGACGCCAGTACCGAACTTCTCGGGATGCTTGGACACGGCCTTTTCGATGCCGTATGAAATGAACGATGCCACGGTCGATCCGGCCCCCGGCAGTATGCCGATGATGAAGCCGACGACGGACCCGTTGAGAAAGGCAAAGCGGCATGCCTTCAGTTCCTCCACATTGGGCAGCAGATTGCGCAGTCCCTTGGGCACCGGCAGCATCGCCACGCCCTCGCGCGTTTCCATGTTGCCGAGCACCTCGCCCAGCGCGAAGACCCCGATCGCGACCACCACGAAATCGATGCCGTCGAGCAATTCCGCCTGTCCGAAAGTGAAACGCGATTCCGCCGTGAAGAGATCGGTTCCCATGCCCGCGATCCACAGTCCAACCAGCATCGCAAGCAGGGCCTTGACCATGGACTTGCCGGCGAGCAGCACCACCATTGCCAACCCCATGCACATCAGCGCAAAGTACTCCGGCGAACTGAACGCGAGCGCGAACTTGGCCAGCGGCGGCGCGACCAGCATCAGCATGATCACCCCAAAGGTGCCGGCAATGAACGAAGCGATCGCCGCGATCCCCAGTGCGGCGCCGCCGCGCCCGTTACGCGCCATCTGGTAGCCGTCGAGACAGGTCACCACTGACGCCGACTCGCCCGGCACGTTCAACAGTATCGACGTGGTCGAGCCGCCGTATTTGGCCCCGTAATAGATGCCCGCCAGCATGATCACGGCGCTGGTGGGATTCATCTGGAAGGTCAGTGGCAGCAGCATCGCGATCGTCGCCGGCGGTCCGAGCCCCGGGAGTATGCCGACTATCGTGCCCAGGAAGCAGCCGATGAAACACCACATGATGTTGACCGGCGTGAGCGCGACCGCGAAGCCCTGCAACAGCCCGCTGAATATCTCCATCGTCAGAATCCCAGAACGCCGATGGGCAGCCGCACGTCGAGAGCGAACGGAAACACCAGGTAGAACCCGGCGGCGCAGCCCACGGCTACCGAGATCGCAACGCGCAGGGGGCGCCGGTACATTCCCGCGACCATGAACAGGACGAAAAGCCCGAAGCTCAGAATGAACCCAAGAACCTTGAGCAGCGCCACGCTAACCGCGAAACCGGCCCAGACGATAAGCACGCGCCCCACCTCGCGCCAGTTGACCGGCCTTCCAGCCACGGTCGCCTTAGCCAAGAAGTTCTGCACGACCAGTACCGCCGACAGCACGATCATCGCGGCGCCGTACCAGAGCGGGAAGAAGCCGGGACCCGGACCGTCCGGCCCGAGATACTCCCAGTGCGCCGCTTCGCTGACTATGTATCCCCCGAGCGCCGCCAGCACGACGCCGGAAACAACTTCGCCGCGATTCAAGTCAGGCTCCTCCAGGGTTTGATTGCAGGCATACTCACAACCGCCGGCGGGCCGCAGGCCGCCGCAGGCTGCCAAGTGTATCAAATGCCGCGCGCGTGCCGGTGTCGCGCGGTGCGGATCAGCGCTCCGGCTTGGACGGTTTCTTGTAGCGACCGACGGGCACGAGTTCGGCGACGGTGCCACCCGGCGCACGGAACTTGTCGGTGAGATGCCGGGACAGATGATCCCGCGTCTTGCTGGTCCCGACCTCCCGGAAACCGAACACTTTCTCGTAGAACTCGGTGGTTTTCTCCAGGTCTTCGACTTTGAGGGCGAGGTGCACGATACGGCTCATGGGAATTTCCGATCAGGGTGTCTGGTGAGGGGTGAATGGTAAGTGCAGAAACGGCACGCTTCAATCGCCCACTTCGAATCCTGCCGCAGCAAGCATCGGCACCGCTGCCGGGTCCGTCAGTCTTGCGACGAAATCGCGGGCGAGATTCGCGCTCGGCGCGCGCGCCGCCAGGCCGACCGAGTAAGTCGCCTTGGCCTGAAACTCGTCAGGCAGCGGGCCGGCGTATGCTATTCCCTTGTTCGGAAGTATCTCCGTCACCTGTGTGATTCCCAGCTCGTTGGCGCCGGCGCTCCCTGCGAGCCAGCGCATCGCCGCATTCCCGTTGGGGAAGAACTTCATGCGGCCGCCGATCTCGTCGCGAATCCCCAGCCGTTCCAACATCTGCATCACGATCTTACCGGCCGTGGCAACCGCCGGGTCCGGGCATACCACCACGCTGGCGGCAAGGATATTCCCACGCAGCGCAGTGCGGTTGAACACCGCGGGCAGCGGCGTGTCCGCGCGCACCGCTACGCCGGTGCCGACCTTTCCGAGATCGACGCGCGAGCCCGCCGTCACGTCGCCGCTCGCAATGAGTTCGTCAATGAGCGTCGCCGTGAGAACGATGACATCGACCGGGACCCCCGTCAGCATGCGGGCCTTCATCGCGCCGACGGCTCCAAACTCGGCTTGCACGCCATGGCCGGTCTCGCGCTGATAAGCGGCGATGACGTTCTCGACCACTGCCTGCGCCGCACCTGCACTCAGAATGTTCAGCGTGGCCATTGGCCCTCTCATTTACCTGGTGACTCGTAACCGGTTCAGAAGCAGAGACGCGAAGGAAATTCGCGTCCTTCGCGTTGATGCTCTGGTTCTTCTACGGCGCGAGCTTTACGACCTCGGCGGCGACCGCGTCGCCCATGGCAACCGTCGTAGCCTTGCCGCCGAGATCGGGCGTGAGCGCCCTGCCGGCCTGAATGACGTTCTCCATCGCCCGTGCCATGACTTCGGCCGCCTCCACCGCCCTGGGTTCGCCATGTTTGTGCCCCAGCCACGCGAACAGCATCTGGCCTGACATGATCATGGCGTAGGGGTTGGCGATATTCCTGCCCGCGATGTCCGGCGCCGAGCCATGAGTCGCCTGCGCCATGGCCCGCTCGGGGCCTGCCGACAGCGCCGGCGCCAGCCCCAGCCCCCCGACGAGCCCCGCCGCGACGTCGGACAGAATGTCGCCGAACGTGTTGGTCGTGACAACCACGTCGAATTGCTGGGGTCTCATCACCAGTTTCATGCCGAAGGTATCGACCATCACCTCGTCCAACGTGACGTCGGGATAGTCCTGCGCGACCTTGCGACATTCCTCGGCGAACATGCCGCAGCCCAGCTTGAAAACGGTGTCCTTATGCACGGCCGTCACCTTCTTGCGCGGGCGCGTGCGCGCCAGCTCGAACGCGGCGCGCGCAACCTTGCGCGATCCCTCGCGCGTGACGAGCCGGATCGAAATCGTCATTTCGGGCGTCGGCCGGAACTCGCCGTTACCCAGGTAGGTGTTGCGGTCGGGCGGGAAACCCTCGTTGTTCTCACGCACGATGACGAGATCGACGTCCTTGTAGAGCGCCGGCAATCCGGGCAGGGACTTTGCGGGGCGGATGTTGGCGAAGAGATCGTAATGCTTGCGCAGGATCGGATGCGGATTGATGGCGTTGGGCCGGTCCCTGGGATAGGCCTGGTGGCCGATCGGCCCCAGCACCCACCCGTCCAGCGTATCGAGTTTCTCCAGCGTGCCGGGTGGCAGCGTGTAACCGAGCTGATCGAGCGCTTTTCTGCCGATCGGCATCGGGAACCATTCCATGGGCAGCCCCGCCTTCTGCGCAGCCGCGCGCATCACCTTGATTGCTTCCGGCACGACCTCCAGCCCGATGTCGTCGCCCTCGAGTATGCCGATCTTCAGTGCCCGATCCACTTCAGAAACTCCTTGCAGGCAAGGTTCAAGACGGTTCGTGGGGATAGACCGGCGGGACGGGCTCGGTCCTGTCCATCTCCGCTCCCAATTCCCGCTCGATCCCTTCCATCTCGGTCAATAGAGCGGACAGCCGCAGCCGCACATTTTCAGCGTCGGCTGCCGGAAGGTTCAACCCGATGGTCGCGGCCATCGCAGCGAGCTGCTCACATGTCAGTTCCATCGTCTATAACCTTCTGCGGTCGCGGAGGCTCGCAGCAACGGCTGCAGCGAGCGCTCGAGGTCGGGATGCTGCCGGTGCCAGGACGTTGCACGCTCATAGGCATGGCCGACGCGATAGACCGTCTGCTCCGCGAAGGGCCGCGCCGCAATCTGCAACGACAGGGGCAATCCATTTTGCGTAAAGCCCATTGGCAGCGCCAGCGCAGGTACGTTGGCCGTGCCGTAGGGGTGCGTGGTAATACGCCGGAGGATGAGCCGCTGGGCAACGTCCACCCGCGACTCCACCTTCTCGCGCGCATCCTCGATCAAAGCCGGCGGCGAGAGGTGCGTGGGCGAGATCAGCGCATCACAGCGCTCGAAGGCGGCAAGAATCTGCGCGCGCACGACGGCGCGGGCGCGCATCGCCCGGCTGTAGACCGCCGCCGGCACCAGCGCCGCGGTCGCCAAGCGCGTGCGCGTGCCCACGTCGAAGTCCTTCCAGCGCGTTCTCAGCAACGGGACAAACATGGAAGCGACATCCGCGTCCGAAGTCAGCATGTTGAGCGGGATGGCGTGCTTAGTCCACGGCAGAGACAGGTCGGAAATCTGCGCGCCGAGTTCTTTCAGCACGAGCAGAGCACGTTCGAATGCCGTGCGTACTTCGGGGTGCACGCCGTCGGCCCACGCCATTTCATGCACCACTGCGAGCTTGACCCCCTTCAGGTCGCCGCTGAGCGCGCCCGTGTAGTCCGGCACGGCGCGCTTGCTGGTCAGGTGGTCGCGCGCATCATGACCCGCGATCGCGGACAGGAAAACCGCGTTGTCCTCGACCGTGCGCGTAATCGGGCCGATGGTGTCGGCCGTCCAGCCGTGCATCACGCCGCCGTAGCGACTCACCCGCCCGAAGGTCGGCCGCAAGCCGACGACGCCGTTGGCCGACGCCGGGCCGCGCACGGAGCCACCGGTATCCTCGCCCAGCGATCCCGAGCACAATCCCGCGGCCGGCGCGATTCCGGAACCGCTCGAGGAACTGCCGGCATTGCGTGCCGGGTTCCACGGATTGCGCGGCTGGCCGTGGAAGAAAACGTTGGTGCCGCCTTTTCCGAATTCGTGCAGATTTTCCTTGCCGATCAGGATCGCGCCGGCGGCATTCATGCGCGTGACCACGGCGGCATCGAAATCGGGTACGTAGTCGGCCATGATCTTCGAGCCGACGGTGGTGCGGATGCCGCGCGTGCAAAGCTGGTCCTTCACCCCATAGGGGATACCGTGCAGCGGGCCCTTGTAGTCGCCGCCCGCAATTTCGCGCTCAACCTGCCGCGCGCTTGCGAGCGCCTGCTCCGCACAGACCGTGATGTACGCGCGCAACACGCCATCGTAGCGCTCGATGCGGTCCAGGCAGGTCTGGACGAGTTCCACCGGCGAGACCTTCCGGTCACGGATCAATCTCCCCTGCTCGGCAACGCTCAGGAATGCCAGTTCTTCGCTTGACATGGTTAGCTTGGTGGCGTTGGCAGCGCAGACGCCGTGTGCATTCGGCGCCCTGGGCATTCCACTATATTCCTGCGAATGCATGGTAACACGTCGCTGCCCCTTTCCTGCCACCTGCCGCGGGTTTACCATAACCGGAATCGGCAGCACAATGGAGGCGTTCATGCGCGAAAAGCTCACACCGAATACGATTCGAGGCTATGCCCGGGAGGTCGCCAACGTCAGCGTTCCCGAGGAACGCGCGGCCGAGATTGCGCCGGAGGTGGAGGCGCTCAACAGCGCGGTGCTCGACACAGCGGCCCGCCTGGATCTCAATGACGAACCGGGACAGTTTCCGCTGGCCCTCGCCCGGAACCGATACCTGCGCGGAAAAACCCGATGAGCTCCGATATCACACGCCTTACGCTCACCGGGGTGGCTGCTGCGATTCGACGGAAGAAGCTTTCATCGGTGGAAGTCACTCGGGCGTGCATCGCGGAAGCCGAGCGCGTGCAGCCCCGCATCAACTGCTTCATCGCGCTGGAGGCGGATGAAGCATTGAAGGCTGCGAAACGGGCCGACCTCGCGCTCAGGCGCGGCGCGAAACTCGGCGCGCTGCATGGCGTTCCGCTTGCGCACAAGGACATGTACTACCGTGCCGGGATGATCTCGAGCGGCGGCTCGAAGATCCTGCGCGACTATCGCCCGTCCGTCACCGCCACCGTGGTGGAACGCCTGTATGGCGCCGGCGCGGTCTGGCTCGGGCGCCTCAACATGGCCGAGTTTGCCGCCAACCCCACCGGCCACAATGAACATTGGGGTCACTGCCGCAATCCGTGGCATCCCGATCACATCACCGGCGGATCGTCGAGCGGCTCGGGTGCGGCGCTCGCGGCGCGTACCTGCTTTGGTTCGCTCGGGTCGGACACCGGCGGATCGGTGCGCGGCCCCGCCGCGTTCTGCGGCGTCACTGGATTGAAGCCCACCTACGGGCGCGTGAGCCGCTTCGGAATCCTGCCGCGCGCATGGTCGCTCGACTGCGTCGGGCCGCTGGCGCGTACGGCTGCCGATTGCGCCCGCTTGCTGCGCGTGATCGCCGGCGAGGACGCTCGCGACGCCACTTCGGCCGCGGAACCGGTGCCCGATTACGAGCGCGACCTGAAGCGCACTATCAAGGGGCTCAGGATCGGCGTGCCGACAGCCTATTTCTACGACGGCGCGACGGAGGAGGTCAAAGCGGCCATGCGCGCAAGTCTGGACGTGTTCCGGTCGCTCGGCGCACGCGTGATCGAGGTCGCGCCCCCCGACGTGCAGCGTCTCCTGGCTCTGGGAACGCTCATCAACCAGTCCGAGGCATCGGCGATCCACTCACGCTGGATGCAGACCCGTCCACAGGACTATTCGGCAGTGTTCCGCGGCCGGATCGAGGCGGGATTCTTCGTCCCCGCGACGCGCTACCTCGAGGCGGTGATGCTGCGCTCGCGTCTCCTCGACGAGTTTGTTCAAGCGGTTTTCGCCAAGGTCGATCTGCTGCACACCCCCGTCACGCCGGCGCCGGCGCCGACCATCGCCGCGACCGACGCGAAGACCGCGGGCGACGTGCTGCGCCTGCTGGGCGCGATCACGCGCAACATGCGCCCGCTGAGCTATCTCGGCATTCCAGCCGCAAGCGTGCCGGCGGGATTTTCGAAGGGCGGGTTGCCGCTATCGATGCAGCTTGCCGGGAGGCCCTTTTCCGAGGCCCTGATCCTCCGTGCTGCCCATGCCTACCAGTCCGTCACCGACTGGCACACCCGCGTCCCGGTCTTATGAACATCAGCCACAGAGATCACAGAGTTCAATGGCACTATCTTAAGGTTCCTTCCCCCGCG
>MEQT01000280.1:13873-26561 GCA_001770325.1 Betaproteobacteria bacterium RIFCSPLOWO2_02_64_14 | reverse complement strand
AAACTCATTTGCTTGAAACTCAGCCTGGATTCAGCCGTCGCCGTACTCCCCTGCGCAGTTTGATCCTGGTTGGACATGCCCTGTCTCCTGTAAATAGCCTGGGAATCATCGAGATGCGGAACGCCAGCAGCCGGACTGGCTGCCGCGGGAGCAAGCCGCTCCGCGTCCTCGATAGCAAATAGTCTAGCACTTCCGCCGTAGGGCAGGCGGATGTGAGGATTCTGCGGAGACTTGCGCAGATTATCGAAATTTGTCCAACACCATCCTGACGCGCCGCGCGCAGCCCGTCAGGCGAAATAACCTCAAATCTACATGAAAATGTCCATGATGTGGGGAAAGGCAAAACCAAACGTCACCAGGAAAATGGCCAGCTTTCCGATGTGAACGCACTTCTGCAACAGCTTCATTTCCTTGAACTTGAGAGCGGATTCAGCCGCCACCGCACTCCCAGCCTGAGCTTTCTTGGACATGTCTTGTCTCCAGTAAGGTCTGGTCAGATTCCATGGACAGGGAACGACAGCCGAACCTTGCAGCCGCCGTGCGAGCCAACAGCTCCGCGACCTTGATGCCGGCAGTCTGTAGCATCCCTCCTACGGCAAGCTTACGGGGACGGATGTGAAGATTATGTGAAACGGAATTTTGCCTGGCTTCGTCATTCCCTTCGCAACGCGGCAGAACGACGTCCTGAAACCTAGCAGCCTGTCGAACTTAACAGTCCGTGCAGGCTGCTAAGGAGTTTGTCGGAGCTAAGTCCGACAAACTCCTAGGGCGTCTGCTTCCGGCTCACGGTGGTCGTCCGGTAACGCGGCTGAGTCAGCACTTCGGGCTTCAGAATGTCGTCCAGCTGTTTCTTCGACAACCACCCCTTCGCCAGCACCAGTTCGTAGACGCTCTTGCCGGTCGCGTGCGCCTCCTGCGCGACCGCCGTCGTACGCTCGTAGCCAAGGTAGGGATTCAATGCGGTTACGATGCCGATCGAGTGCTGCACGAGGCCGCGCAGATGCTCGCGATTGGCGGTAATGCCTTTGATGCAGCGCTCGCGCAGCGTGTCGCAACCGTTCCTCAGGTGATTCAGGCTCTTGAACAGGCTGTGGGCGATGATGGGCTCGAACGCATTCAGCTGCAGCTGCCCCGCCTCCGCCGCGAAACTCACGGTGACGTCGTTGCCAATCACTTCGAAGGCGATCTGGTTCACCACTTCCGGGATGACCGGATTGACCTTGCCCGGCATGATGCTTGACCCCGCCTGCATCGCCGGCAGGTTGATCTCGCCGAGCCCTGCGCGTGGGCCGGAGGACAGCAGCCTTAAATCGTTGCAGGTCTTGGAGAGCTTCACCGCAACGCGCTTCAACACGCCGGAGAGCTGCACGAAAGCGCCGGCGTCCTGTGTTGCTTCGACCAGGTTGCTTGCGGTGATGAGCGAAACTCCGGTGATGTTAGAGAGTTTCCGACACGCGAGCGCCGCGTAATCGGGATGCGCGTTGATGCCGGTGCCGATCGCGGTGGCGCCAAGATTGATTTCGTGAATCAGCAGCGCCGCTTCCTTCAACCGTTGCTCGTCCTCTTCCAGCATCACCGCGTAAGTCGAAAATTCCTGCCCCAGCGTCATCGGTACCGCGTCCTGCAGTTGGGTGCGCCCCATCTTCATGACATCGGCAAACTCTGCCGCCTTGGCTTCGAACGCCGCGCGCAGTTCGGCCATCGCCCGGGTCAAGCGCTGGATGCCAAAATGGAGGGCTACTTTGACCGCGGTCGGATAGACATCGTTGGTGCTCTGGCTCATGTTGACGTGCTCGAGCGGATGCAAATATTTGTATTCGCCCTTTTTGTGCCCCATGAGTTCGAGGCCGCGGTTGGCGATCACCTCGTTTGCGTTCATGTTGGTCGAGGTGCCCGCCCCGCCCTGTATCACGTCGACGACGAAATCGTCGAGCAGAGCGCCGCCGCGGATCTCCTCGCACGCCCTGATGATCGCCCGCGTCTTCTCGTCGTCGATGAGCTTCAGTTCACTGTTGGCGAGCGCCGCCGCCTGCTTGACGCAGGCGAGCGCGACCACCAGATCGGGATAAATCGAGATTGAAGTGCCGGTAATCGGAAAGTTCTCGAGCGCGCGCAGCGTGTGCACGCCGTAGTAAGCAGCGGCGGGTACGGCGCGGTCGCCGAGCAGATCGTGCTCGATACGGCTGTTCCTGGACATTGCGCTTCTCCTTGTGGCTGTCCTGTAACGCGGGTCGAAAGAAGCTCCGTGTATGTTCCGCGCGCGGCGTGATCGTGACAAGTCGCGGCGCTGGACGGCGTCCACGCGTAGCGCACCGTGTTTACGCAAGAGACGACTGGTCCTAGCGCACGCTGCGCGGTGGAGCGATGCGTATCATTAGCAATCAGGAGCTTAGATGCGCTTTTTACTCGCACGCCGCGGGGTGATCCCCCGCAAAACAAAGCGGGTGTCGCCTCGACGCTGATCTACTGGACAACCCAAAACCGTTCAGCTAGATTGATTTCGTCCGTTCAACAAGTTACGGCAAGCCAGCAAGAAATCTGAACCAAGATTCCACCATCAGGAGAAACCTATGAGCCGTATGTCGAAGTTCGCCTTTTCCCTGCTCGCGGTCGCGCTGATCGGCGCACCGGTCGCCGCCCAGGAACTGACCGGCACGCTGAAAAAGATCAAGGACACCGGTGCCGTGAAGGTTGGGCATCGCGACGCGTCGATTCCGTTTTCCTATCTTGATGATAAGCAGCGACCGATCGGTTACGGCGTCGACATTTGCATGAAAATCGTCGATGCGATCAAGGCTGAGCTCAAAATGCCCAAGCTCAAAGTCGAGTTCGTGCCGGTCACCTCCCAGACCCGCATCCCGATCCTCGCCGGCGGCAACATCGACATGGAGTGCGGCTCCACCACCAACAGCGTCGAGCGGCAGAAGCAGGTCGCCTTCGCCCCCACCTACTTCATGACCGGCACCAAGCTGATCGTCAAGAAGTCTTCCGGCGTCAAGGGCTACGATGACCTCAAGGGCAAGACCGTGGTCTTCACGCAGGGCACCACGAATGAACGGGCCATGAAAGCGTACAACGACGAGAAGAAGCTGGGCATCAACTTCATCCCGGCCAAGGACCATGCCGAGTCGTTCCTGGCGGTGGAAACCGGCCGCGCAGTGGCGTTCCCGATGGACGACATCCTGCTCTATGGCCTGCGCGCCAGCGCCAAGAAGCCGGCCGATTACCAGATCGTCGGCCAGTTCCTGTCGGACGACCCGTACGGGATCATGCTGCGCAAGGATGACCCGGCTTTCAAGAAGCTGGTTGACAAGACCGTGACCGGCCTCTACAAGAGCGGCGAAATAAACAAGATCTACGCCAGGTGGTTCCAGTCGAAGATCCCGCCCAAAGGCATCAACCTGGGCTTCCCGATGTCGGACGCGCTCAAGGAACTGGTGAAGAACCCGAACGACAAGGGTGTCGAGGCCTGTGGCAAGATGAAGTGCTAGGAGGAGTTTGTCGGACTTGGCCCCGACAAACTCCTGGTGCAAGCCTGCCGCCTCCGGCGACAGGCTGCCTGAGAAGATACATCGCATGTCGCAACATCGGACTGGCCGGAACAAACGTCGGTTGCGTGGGGTTCTCGTCGCGTCATTCTTCGGTTTCTTCCATTTCAGGATTTTGTCGGAACCAGGTCCGACAAAATCCTGCTGATCATGGACTTCAGCGTCTTTCTGCAGCCGGCCTTCTCGGGCGGCGGCACCTACCTCGACTGGGTTCTCTCCGGAACCAAGTGGACGCTGCTGGTATCCATCCTGGCCTGGATCATTGCGTTCATCGTGGGTTCGGTGCTGGGAGTGCTGCGCACCACCCCGCTCGCCGTGCTGCGCGCTCCCGCCACCGTCTACGTCGAGGTCTTCCGCAACGTCCCCCTGCTGGTTCAGATGTTCATCTGGTACTTCGTGCTGCCCGAAATCGTGCCCCTGGGCATGGGGGACTGGATGAAGACCCGGATGCCCATGCCCGAATTCTGGAATGCGGTGCTATGCCTCGGTTTCTACACCGCGTCGCGCGTCGCGGAGCAGGTGCGCTCCGGCATCCAGTCGATCCCCATCGGACAGACCTACGCGGGCCTCGCGATGGGTCTCACGCGGGGGCAGGTCTACCGCCACGTGCTGCTGCCGATGGGCTATCGTATCGTCATCCCGCCGCTCACCTCCGAGTTCCTGACCATCTTCAAGAATTCGTCGGTCGCGCTCACCATAGGCGTGCTGGAGCTCACCGCCCAGGCACGGCAGATCTCCGAGTACACGTTCCGCACCTTCGAGGCCTTCACCGTCGCCACCGTGATCTATGTGCTGATCACGCTCGTGGTAACGGTGGGGATGCGTACGCTGGAGAACAAGGTGCGCGTGCCCGGCTACATCGGATCCGCGGGGAAATAGCGCAGCATGTTCACCGGTTTTGATTTTGACGTCATTTCGCGCTCGCTGCCCTACCTGTGGCAGGGCATGCTGTTCTCGCTGGGGCTGACTTTGTTGTCCATGCTGGGCGGTATATTACTCGGCACCCTGCTCGCGCTGATGCGCCTGTCGAGCTTCACAGTGCTCAGCGCGCCCGCCGGCGGCTACGTGAACCTGCTGCGCGCGACGCCGCTGATCCTGGTGATATTCTGGTTCTATTTCCTGGTGCCGATCGCGATGAAGAAGATCACGGGCGATGCCTACGCGACCGGCATCGGGCCGTTCTACTCGGCGCTGATCGCGTTCACCATGTTCGAAGCGGCGTATTACTGCGAGATCATCCGCGCCGGCATCCAGAGCGTGCCGCGCGGCCAGGGTCACGCCGCGTACGCCCTCGGCCTGAACTACAGGCTGGCGATGACCAAAATCATATTGCCGCAAGCATTCCGCAACATGGTCCCGATCCTGCTCACGCAGGGCATCATCCTGTTCCAGGATACTTCGCTGGTCTACGTGGTCGGGCTCACCGACTTCATGGGCGCGGCGAGCAAGGTGGCGCAGCGCGACGGGCGGCTGGTCGAGATGTATCTGTTCGCCGCGCTCGTCTACTTTCTGCTCTGCTTCTCGGCTTCGCACTTCGTCAGGCGGCTGCAGGTCCGCTACAGCACCGGACGTTGAGAGCCCTACTCGCCATGATCGAAATCAGGAACGTCAGCAAGTGGTACGGGGAATTCCAGGTGCTCGCCAATTGCACTACGCGCGTCAGCAAGGGCGAAGTGGTCGTGGTGTGCGGGCCGTCGGGCTCGGGCAAGTCCACGCTCATCAAGTGCGTGAACGGCCTCGAGCCGTTTCAGCAGGGCGACGTCGTCGTCGACGGCATATCGGTGTCAGCGAAAGATACAAACCTGCCGAAACTGCGCGCGCGTATCGGCATGGTGTTCCAGAACTTCGAGCTGTTCCCTCACATGAGCGTCATCGACAACATCACCCTCGCGCAGATCAAGGTGCTCGGGCGGAGCCGGGAGGACGCCATCGAGAAGGCGCATGCGCTGCTGAAGCGCGTCGGACTGACGGAGCAGGCGCCCAAGTATCCCGGGCAATTGTCAGGCGGCCAGCAGCAACGTGTCGCGATCGCGCGCGGGCTGGCGATGGACCCGATCGCGATGCTGTTCGACGAGCCGACCTCCGCGCTCGACCCCGAGATGATCAACGAGGTGCTGGACGTGATGGTCGAACTCGCCCAGGAAGGCATGACCATGATGGTGGTGACGCACGAAATGGGCTTCGCGCGCAAGGTGGCGCACCGCGTGATCTTCATGGACCGCGGCGAGATCGTCGAGGATGCGGTCAAGGAAGACTTCTTCGGCAAGCCCCGTTCCGAGCGGGCGCAGCACTTCCTGTCCAAGATCCTGCATCACTGAACTGCGTGACCAGTCACTGGTTATCGGTGATTGGTGAAGCGTGATCCGTGATCCGACTGGAGCAAGACCGTCCTTATCGATTCACCGCTCACCCTCTGACCTTGGTCGGCTCACGGCTCACGCACTTCGAGCACCGATTTCATCCGCTTTCAGTCGGCTGCGACGTGGCCGCTGCGGTTCAGTAACACGCGGCCGGGTCGCTTCCCCGTGGGTCTGCCGTCGCGCCAGACGATCTCGCCGTTGACGATCACGGTATCGATGCCTTGCGCGGGCCGCGTGGAGTCCTGGAAGTCCGCGGCATCGGCCACGGTCCCGGCGTCGAATATCGTGATGTCCGCGTGGTGCCCTTCTTTCAGCGTGCCGCGTCCGGCGAGGCGGAACCTCGTTGCCGGCAATCCCGTCATCTTGTAGACCGCCGTCTCGAGCGAAAACAGCTTCAGCTCCCGTGAGTAGTGGCCCAACACCCGCGGAAACGTCCCCCACAGCCGCGGGTGCGGCTTCACGTCGTGCGGCAGGCCGTCGGAGCCGATCATCGTCTCATCGAATGCGAGGATACGCCGCACATCCCCTTCGTCGAGCATGAAGTAGATCGCACCCGCCGGTTTGATGCGTTCCACCGCCTCGGTCTCCGACACGCCCAGCCGCCGCGCGACCTCATCCAGGTCGAGACCCGAAAACTCGGGATGGGGCCTGGACCACGTCACGATGGTGCGCGAGGACTGTTCGAGCCGGTCGTAGCGCAGCACCGTGGAGGAGGCGATGTAAGGATAGCAGTCGAGCCCGATCTCCTGTTCCGTCATGCGGCGGCGGATCAGCGCCAGCGTTTCCACCGAGCGCCCGTGATTCGCCGTCCCCACGGTCTTGTGATGCGAGATCACCACCGGCACGCCGAGCTCGCGGCCGATGCGGCACGTCTCCTCGATGGATTCGATCACCCGGTCGTCTTCGTTGCGCATGTGCGTGGCGTAGAGACCGGCGTACTTGGAGAGCGGGCGGCAGACTTCGATCAGCTCCTCCGTCGGCGCCGCGGCGGCGGGAGTATAAGCCGTTCCTGTCGAAATGCCGATTGCCCCTGCGGCAAGCGCCTCGCGCGCCATCTCGCGCATCCTCGCCAACTCAGCAGGTCTCGCCGCGCGCTCCAGATCGTCCATCACCGCGCAGCGCAGCGTAGTGTGCCCCAGCAGACAGGCCGCATTGATGGTCGCGGGTTGCGCGGCCAATTCCCGGCGATACGCGTCGAACGAGGGAAAACGGAACCACGACCCCTCGCCGTCGAGCAGATCGAGCGGGGGCGTCATGGCGCCGCGAGGCGGCGTACACGCCAGGCTGATGCCGCAGTTGCCGGTGATGACGGTGGTGACGCCCTGGCTCACCTTGGGCGTCATCTCCGGGGCCGACAGCAGCAGGCGGTCGTCGTGAGTATGCGCGTCGATGAATCCGGGAGCGGCGATGCGGCCCGCTGCGTCGATCTCGACGCTGCCCCGTGCGCCGCTCAGGTCGCCGATGCGCGCGATTTTCCCTTCGCGCACGCCGATCTCGCCCGCAAAACGCGGCGCGCGCGTGCCATCGATGACGGTGGCGTTGCGGACGATGAGATCGAAGCGCTCACCATCCGCCACGACAGCCTGATCCCTCTCCGCCGTCAATTGTTGCAAACGCGGTCCATCAGGCGCCGCATGAACGCTTCGCAGCGCGCGACCTGCTCGAGCGTCACGAACTCGTTCGGACGGTGCGCCTGGTCGATCGAGCCGGGGCCGCACACCACGGTCGGAATGCCGGCGCGCTGAAATTGCGAGGCTTCCGTGCCGAAGGATACCTTCCCGATTTCGGCGCTGCCCGACAACTCCTGGGCCAGCGCCACGACTTCCGTCTCGGGACCGGTGTCAAGCGCCGGGATCTCCGAGAGCGGCACGATCGTGACGCCCGCTCCGGGATCGACCGCTCGCAGCTCGGGTACGAGCGCTTCGCGCACATGACGCTCGAACTCCGCCAGCAGGCTTTCCGGATCCCCGCCGGGAAGGTAGCGAAACTCGAAATCGAACGTGCACTCATGCGGCACGATGTTGAGCGCCGTGCCGCCGCGAACGACTCCCGTATGCACCGTGGTATGCGCGATGTCGAAGCTCCGGTCAAACGGCCCGGTATCGCGATGGCGCCGCGCCATGCGCTTGAGATATGCGATCGCTTCGGCGGCGGCCTCCACCGCGTTCGCGCCGCGCGGCGCGTATGCCGAGTGCGCAGCGAGCCCGCGAAAGGTGCAGCGATAACCCTTCTTCCCCTTGTGCGCGATGACCGGCCGCATCATCGTCGGCTCGCCGACGATGCACGCCTGGGGCCTGATGCCGGCGCGGTTGAGGTCCTCGATCATGCGGCCGACGCCGATGCAGCCGACTTCCTCATCGTACGAACACGCGAGATGCAGCGGCACCTTCAGGCCGCGTTCGACGAACTCCGGTGCGAGGACGAGCGCGACGGCGAGGAAACTTTTCATGTCGCAGGTGCCGCGGCCATAGAGCCGTCCATCCTTTTCAACCAGGGAGAAAGGGTCGGCGTCCCACGCCTGCCCCTCCACCGGCACCACATCGGTATGGCCCGAGAGCACGATCCCCGCGCCGCCGCGCGGGCCCAGGGTCGCGAACAGGTTGGCCTTCCCCCGGGCATCGTCGTAGGTAAGCCGCACCTCAGCCTCAAACGGCATGAGATGGTCGCGGATAAAATGGATCAGATCGAGGTTGGAGTCGCGGCTGACGGTGGGAAATTCCACCATCCTCCGGATCATGTCCACACTGACCGGCACGTCGGACGACGGAACGGCCATGCAAGTGCTCCCGTTGCAAAGGGTGCAGGATAGGTGGGGCCTCGGCGAGTGTCAATGCGCGGCGATTCACGGCTGACGCCAGGCCGCCCGCAATCGCCCGGCGATTTGCGGTATGCTCTTCGCGCCACGGGAACCTGGAGGAAGTGACATGGGGAAGTTGCTTGCACGCATTCTCGGCTGCGCATCGCTCGCATTGTCGTTCGCCGCATCCGGCGCCGACCTGAGCGTCGGCCTCGGAGCCGACGTGACCTCGATCGACCCGCACTTTCACAATCTCACGCCCAACAACAACGTCGGCGGGCACATCTTCGAACCGCTGGTGAGCAAGAACCAGCGCGGCAGGCTGATCCCTGCGCTCGCCGAGTCGTGGCGCGCGGTCGACGAGCTCACCTGGGAGTTCAAGCTGCGCCGCGGCGTCAAGTTCCATGACGGTTCCGAGTTCACCGCGGCGGACGTCGCGTTCTCGCTCGATCGCGTGCCGGCGGTCCCCAACAGCCCGTCACCCTTCACCACCTACAGCAAGCAGATCACCGAAAAAATCATCGTCGATCCCCACACCATACGGCTCAAGACCGCGACGCCCTACCCGCTGATACCGAACGACATGGGCACGATCCTGATCGTATCGAGCCGCGCCGCAAAGGGCGCGGCGACCGAGGATTTCAATTCCGGCAAGGCGGCGATCGGCACCGGGCCGTTCCGGTTCGTGCGCTGGCAAAAAGGAGATCGCATCGAACTCGCCCGCCACGAGGCCTACTGGGGCGCGAAGTCGCCCTGGGACAAGGTGACGCTGCGGCTCATCACCTCGGATCCCGCGCGCGTGGCGGCGCTGCTCGCCGGCGACGTGCGGGCGATCGAAAACGTGCCGACCGCCGATCTCGCCAAAGTGTCGAAGAACGCGGAGCTTGCGGTCTACCGCATCGTGTCGCACCGCGTGATGTACCTGCACCTGGACAGCAACCGCGACAAGTCCCCTTTCGTCACCGACAAATCAGGCAGGCCGCTCGAGAAGAATCCGCTCCGGGACGCACGGGTACGCAAGGCCATGTCCAAGGCGATCAACCGCCAGGCGCTGGTCGAGCGCGTGATGGACGGCGCCGCGGTTGCGACCGGCCAACTCATGCCAGAGGGCATGTTCGGTTACACGCCCGCGCTCAAACCCGAACCCTACGACCCCGACGGCGCACGCAAGCTCCTCGCCGAGGCGGGCTATCCGGACGGCTTTGGCATCACGCTGCACGCGCCCAACAATCGCTACGTCAACGACGAACAGGTGGCCCAGGCCATTGCGCAGATGCTGGCGCGCGTAGGGATCGCCACCAAGGTTGATGCCATGCCGGCCTCGGTGTATTTCAGCCGCGGGAGCAAGCTCGAGTTCAGTTTCCTGCTGGTGGGATGGGGCTCGGACACGGCGGAAGCTTCCTCGCCGCTGAAAGCATTGCTCGCCACGTTCAACAAGGAGAAAGGGATGGGGACCGCCAACCGCGGCCGCTATTCGAACCCGAAGATGGATGCCCTGCTTCAACAGGGACTGGCGACGGTCGACGACGCGCAGCGCGAGAAACTGCTGCAGCAGGCCACCGAAGTCGCCATGGCCGATGCCGGCATCATCACGCTTTATCACCAGCAAAATGTGTGGGCGACCCGCAGAGGGATTACCTATGCGCCGCGCGCCGACGAGCGCACCTTCGCCCACGAGTTCCGGCCCGCCAAGTAGGCCGCATGGCGGATTTCAGGTTGTAGGTTGGGGTGAACGAGGTGAACCCCAACGATCGACGTTGTTTCCGAGTTGGGCATCACTGTGTTCAGCCCGACCTACCTTGGAGGCATGCATGAAGGGATTTCTTCAAGTTCTGATCGGCGCGCTGCTTCTGACGGTGTTGCCCGGCCGGGCCGCGGAACTGGTCATCGGGCTGGGCGCCGACGTGACGTCCATCGACCCGCACTTCGTCAACCTCGCACCCAACAACTCGATAGCCGAGCAGGTATTCGATCCGCTGGTGCGGCGCGACGCGCGGCAGCGGCTCACGCCGGGGCTGGCCGAATCGTGGCGCAGCGTCGACGACCTCACCTGGGAGTTCAGGCTGCGCAAAGGCGTGAAGTTCCACGACGGATCGGACTTTACCGCCGAGGACGTCGTGTTCACCCTGGATCGGCCGGCGACGATCAAGGGGCCCGGCGGATTCACCGTCTACACCCGCCCGATTACCGGGAAGATCGTCGTCGACCCGTACACCATCCGCCTGAAAACCGCCGCGCCGTATCCCAACATGCCGATCGACATGTCGGGCCTGGTGGTGGTGTCGAGCCGCGCCGCCAAGGGAGCGGGCACCGAAGACTTCAATTCCGGCAAGGCCGCGGTCGGCACCGGCCCTTTCAAATTCGTGCGCTACGCCAAGGGCGACCGCGTCGAACTCGCCCGCAACGACGCCTACTGGGGCGCGAAGCCGGCCTGGGAGAAAGCGACCTTCCGGCTCATCACCTCCGATCCCTCGCGCATCGCGGCCCTGCTCGCAGGTGACGTGCAGATGATCGAGATCGTTCCCACCGCGGATTACGCCAAGCTGAAAGGCAACAAGGACATCTCGATCTTTGTCACCGCATCGAACCGCATGATCCATCTGCATCTGGATTCGAATCGCGACCGTTCGCCCTTCGTCACCGACAAAGCTGGCAAACCGCTGGAAAAAAATCCCTTGAAGGACGCGCGCGTGCGCCATGCGATTTCCAAGGCGATCAATCGCGCGGCAATCGTCGAGCGCGTGATGGAAGGGCTGGCGATTCCGGCCGGCCAGCTGGTGCCCGAAGGGTTCTTCGGATACATCCCCGCGCTCAAGCCCGAAGCCTACGACCCGGGCGGCGCCAGGAAACTGCTGGCGGAAGCGGGCTTCCCGGACGGATTCGGGCTGACGCTGCACGGCCCCAACAACCGTTACATCAACGACGAGCAGATCGTGCAGACGGTGGCGCAGATGCTGGCGCGTGTGGGTATCGTGGCCAGGGTCGAGACCATGCCGATGTCGGTTTACACCGGGCGCGCGACCAGGACCGAGTTCAGCGCGGCGCTGCTGGGCTGGGGCGTCTCCACCGGCGAGGCAAGCTATCCGCTGCGCTCGCTGCTCGCCACGTGGAACAAGGAAAAGGGCTTCGGGCCGTGGAACTTCGGGCGCTATTCCAATCCGAAGATGGATCGGGTGCTGGAGCGGGCGCTCGCCACGGTCGACAACGCGCGCCGCGAGAAGCTCCTGCAGGAGGCAACCCGCCTCGCGCTCGCCGACCACGGGTTGATTCCGCTGCACTACCAGGTCAACACCTGGGCTGCGCGGCGCAACCTCACCTATGTACCGCGCACCGACGAGCGCACTTACGCACACGAGGTGAAACCACGGTGACGCGGAAGGGCGTGACGAGTGACGGGTGACGGGCAAGCGTGTAGGTTGGGTTGAGGCGCTTTTGCCGATGCCCAACGCTGCCCGTGTTGGGGTTCGCGACGCTCACCCCAACCTACATTGCTTCGTCGGATCACGGATCACGGATCACGCCTTTTCCGTCCTCGTGCGCTGGTGCCTGCTCGGCGTGTTGAGCGGGGCAGCGGCATCCCTGTCCTGCACCGCTCCGGCGGCAGACCTGCGCATCGGGCTTTCCGCTGACGTCACCTCGCTCGACCCGCATTTTCTCGCGGCCCAGCCCAATCTCACAGTCGGCCGGCACATCTTCGATTCGCTCACGCACGTGGACGAGCGGGCGCGTCTCATACCCGGACTCGCGGAATCATGGCGGGCGCTTGACGCCACGACGTGGGAGTTCAAGCTGCGCCGCGGCGTCAGGTTTCACGACGGCACGGAACTCACGGCTCACGACGTGGCGTATTCGCTGGAGCGGCCGCTCAACATCAAGGGCAGTCCGGGAAGTTATGCCGCCTACGTCAGGCCGATCGTCGCCAGGGAAATCGTCGATTCCCACACCCTGCGGCTGAAAACAGCGGCGCCCTACGGCGCGCTGCC
>MEQT01000280.1:0-13855 GCA_001770325.1 Betaproteobacteria bacterium RIFCSPLOWO2_02_64_14 | reverse complement strand
CGCATTGATCGGCACCGGGCCGTATCGCTTCGTGCGCTACGCGCGCGGCGACCGTGTGGAGCTTGCGCGCAACGATGATTACTGGGGAGGGCGCCCGGCGTGGGATAAGGTGAGCCTGCGCATCCTGCCGGGCGACCCGGTGCGCACGGCGGCGCTGCTCGCGGGGGATATCGACGTGATCGAGCACGTGCCCACCGCCGACATCGCCAGGCTGCGCAAGCATCCGAATCTGCGCCTCGAGCAGGCGGTGTCGTGGCGCACGATCTTTCTGCTCGTCGACCAGTACCGCAGGTCGCCGCCCACGGTCACCGGCAAGGACGGCAGGCCGCTCACCGCCAATCCCTTCATGGATCTCCGGGTGCGCCGCGCGATGTCCAAGGCGATCAACCGCCAGGCGCTTGCGGAGCGCGTGATGGAAGGCCTCGCGATTCCCGCCGCCAACATCGTCTCGCCCGGCGTGTTCGGGCACAACGCCGCGCTCAAGCCTGAAGCCTACGATCCGGAAGGCGCGAAGAAGCTGCTTGCAGAAGCCGGCTACCCGGGCGGTTTCACCGTGACGCTCACCGGCCCCAACAATCGTTACATCAACGACGAGCAGGTGCTGCAGGCATGCGCGCAGATGCTCACGCGGATTGGCATACGCACTGCGGTGGAAGCGTCTCCGATGAGCGTGTTCCTCTCGCGCGTGCGCGCCCAGGAGACGAGCTTCGCGTTGCTGGGCTGGGGTTCGTTCGCGGCCGACCTCGCGCTGCGGTCGCTCGCCGCCTCACCGAATCCCGGAAAAGGCCACGGCGCCTGGAACTGGGGGCGCTACGCCAACCCGAAACTGGACCAGCTCGTGGAGCAGGCGCTCGCCAGCGTGGATGCGAAGAAACGCGAAACGCTCGCGCAGGCGGCGGGCGCGGTGGCGATGCAGGATATCGCCTTGATCCCGCTGCACCACCAGATCGTAAGCTGGGCGATGAGGAAGAACCTGCGCTACACGCCGCGCACCGACGAGTTCACCTTTGCCCATCACTTCAAGCCGCACTGAGCGGCGTGAGATCGGGAGAGCGTGAGGGGGAGATAAATGCGCATCGACGCTCGGAACTTGCGTTGCACTCACGACCTAATGCTCTCCCGCTCTCCCGCTCTCCCGACCTCCCGCTCTCACGCCCTCACGGTTCGCGTTAAATCGTTGCGCTGTCACTTCGCGGCCTTGATTCCGGCGCGCTCGACGAGCCGCGTCCAGCGGTCCAGCTCGCGCTCGGTATATTTCCGCAGTTCCTGCGGCGTCATGGTGACGGTTTCGAGACCCTGGGCGCCGAATCGCTTCCGCACCTCCGGATCCGCCAGCGCCTTCCCGATCGCCCCGTTGAGCCGAGACACGATGTCGGCGGGCGTGCGCGCCGGCGCGAAGATGCCATACCACGTCACGAGTTCGAACCCTGGCAACGTTTCCGCAATTGGCGGCGTGGCGGCGATCACGGGCGAGCGCTTGGTGCCGCCGGTCGCGAGCAGCTTCAGTTTTCCGCCCTTCACGTGCGCGAGCACGGTGGGCATGCTGGTGAACATGAACTGAACGCGCCCCGCCAGCAGGTCGGTCATCGCGGGAGCCGTCCCCTTGTATGGAACGTGCACCACGTCGATGCCGGCGAGCGCCTTGAAGAGTTCGCCGCCCAGGTGCGGCGAGGTTCCCGTGCCCACCGAGGCGAAGTTGAGCGCGCCCGGTTTCGCCTTTGCCAGCGCAACGAGTTCGCCTACCGAATTCGCAGCGACCGACGGGTGAACGACGAGCACCTGCGGGCTCACGACCAGCATGCCGACCGGAGCAAAATCGCGCCTGGGATCGTAGGGGACGTTCGGCACGATGAGCGGGGCGAGAAAGGTGCCGCCGCCGGTACCGAACAACAGCGTGTAGCCATCGGGCGCAGCGCGCGCCACCAGTTCGCTGGCGATCACCGTCGCGGCGCCGGGCCGGTTGTCGACGACCACCTGCTGCCCCATGAACTCGGTGAGCTTCTGCCCCACCGTGCGCCCGACGAAATCGGTGGGGCCGCCGGGAGGATACGGAATGACGAGGCGTATCGGGCGCACCGGATAGTTCTGCGCCGCGGATGCGCTCCACGCAAGCACCACCAGCAGAGCCGGCAGAAGAATGACGCGGGTTGCAAAGGCAATGTAATTCATGATGCGCGTTTCATACCTCTCCACGTCGCTTTCCCCATCACACCATCGTCCCAACGCGGCCGCGGCTCCTGCCCGGCCCCGTCGCGTTGCGCAGTCTGCTACACGGAACGGCGGAAAGCAACCGCCAAGGAATTTGCCGGCGCTCCTGCCCGACAAATTCCTAACTGCTATCGGCGGGAATATCTCATATACTCGCCTGAGCCGGTCGTTCATCCCGCGTCCGGATCGCTGAAAACAGCATAAGCGCATCATGCTCGCTTATATCTTCCGCCGCCTGCTGCAGAGCCTGCTGGTGCTGTTCGTGATGTCGCTGCTGGTGTTTCTCGGCGTCTACGCGATCGGCAATCCGGTCGATATCCTGATCAACCCGCAGGCCGATCAGGCCGAGATCGAGCGCGTCAAGGCGGCGCTCGGGCTCGACCAGCCGGTATGGGTGCAGTACTGGACCTTCCTCGCCAACGCGCTGGCGGGCGATCTTGGAAAATCGTTCGCCGCGAACGTGCCGGCGATCCAGCTCATCCTGCAACGGATGCCGGCGACGGTGGAACTCGCGTTGACGGCCACGGTGATCGCCATCGTGCTGGGATTGCCACTCGGGCTGTGGGCCGGACTCAAGCCCGACTCGGTCGCCGCGAAGACCATCATGGCCGGCTCCATTCTCGGCTTCAGCCTGCCCACATTCTGGGTGGGGCTGATGCTGATCATGGTGTTCTCGGTACAGCTCGGATGGCTCCCCTCCACCGGGCGCGGCCAGACGGTGGAGGTGCTGGGCTTGCATCTGAGCATCCTCACCTGGGACGGCATACGCCACATCCTGATGCCGGCGTTCAACCTCGCGCTGTTCAAGCTCGCGCTGCTGATCCGGCTCACGCGTGCCGGCGCGCGCGAGGCGATGCTCCAGGATTACGTGCGGTTTGCCCGTGCCAAGGGGCTCACGGAGGAGCGCGTGGTGCGCGTTCACGTGCTGAAGAACATCCTGATTCCGATCGTGACCGTCGTCGGCCTCGAATTCGGGTCGGTCATCGCCTTCGCCATCATCACCGAAACCATCTTCGCCTGGCCGGGGATGGGCAAGCTGCTCATCGATTCGATCAACGTGCTCGACCGTCCGGTGATCGTCGCCTATCTCCTCATCATCGTGTTCATCTTCGTCGTCATCAACCTGGTGGTCGACGTGCTCTACAGCGTGCTCGATCCCCGCGTGCGTCTTGCCGGAGCCCGCGCATGAGCGCGACGCTGACCGGCACGTCTCCGGCGCGCGAATTTGCCGCCAACTTCGCGCAGAGCAAGATCGCGGTCGCGGGATTCGCCGTCTTGTGCCTGATACTCATCGTGGCAGTGGGCGCGCCGCTCATCTCGCCGCAGAATCCGTACGACCTCGCGCAACTCGACATCATGGACTCCAAGCTTGCGCCCGGCGAAAGCAGCGTCAGTGGCGCCACCTACGTGCTGGGGACCGACGACCAGGGCCGCGACATGTTTTCGGCCATCCTCTACGGACTGCGCATCAGCCTCGGCGTGGGCGTGATGTCAACCGTCGCGGCGCTCGCGATCGGGCTCGCGATCGGATTGATCTCCGCCTACGCCGGCGGCTGGCTCGACGCACTCATCATGCGCCTGGTCGATCTGCAGTTGTCTTTCCCGTCGATCCTCATCGCGCTGGTGCTGCTCGCGGTGCTGGGACAAGGCGTGGACAAGATCATCGTCGCGTTGATCACCGTGCAGTGGGCCTATTACGCGCGCACGGTACGCGGCAATGCGCTGGTGGAGAAACGCAAGGAATACGTCGATGCGGCGGTATGCCTCGCGTACAGCACGCCGCGCGTGCTGTTCCGCCACATCCTGCCCAATTGCCTGCCGCCGCTCATCGTGGTCGCCACCGTGCAGGTCGCCCACGCGATCGCGCTGGAGGCGACGCTCTCATTTCTCGGGCTGGGCATGCCGATCACCTCGCCGTCGCTGGGGCTCCTCATCTCGAACGGCTTCACGCATCTCCTCTCCGGCAAGTACTGGATCAGTTTCTTTCCCGGCATCGCGCTGCTCGTCACCATCGTCAGCATCAACCTGGTGGGCGACCAGTTGCGCGACGTGCTTAACCCGCGGTTGAAGTGACGTGTCGAGGGGCAGAACAGGGGCCCCACCTTTGGTGGGGATGTGACCCCCGGTGACACGTCCACGGCCGACACGAGGACAATAAAACTTGTAGCATCTTGGCGGAGGCCGTGCATGGCTATCGATGCGTGCCTGGTTGAGGATCGTAGGTTGGGGTGAGCAGCGCGAACCCCAACGCCGATACATGATTGTTGGGATGCGCCGCGCTTATCCCAACCTACGACTGCTGCTCGATCCTCGATCCTCGATCCTCGATCCTCAATCCCGAATCCTCAATCCTCAATCCTCAATCCTGTTCTCAAATGCCTTTCGACATGACTCTCGTTCAGCGCGGCGCGCGTCTGCGCCGCAGCCCGTTCTTCGCCGCCACGCAGCGCTACGGCGCGAAGGCCTACACCGTCTACAACCACATGTTGTTTCCGATCTGCTTCGCCGACCCGGAAGAGGAATACTGGCACCTCGTCAACGGTGTCACGCTGTGGGACGTCTCGGTCGAGCGGCAGGTCGAGATCACCGGGCCGGACGCACTTGCGTTTACCAACATGCTCACCCCGCGCGATCTCACGCGCTGCGCCGTGGGACAGGGGAAATACGTGGTCATCACCGCGGACGACGGCGGCATCATCAACGATCCCGTTCTGCTGCGGCTGGGCGAAAACCACTTCTGGCTCGCGCTTGCCGACAGCGACGTGCTGCTGTGGGCGCGTGGGGTAGCACTGAATGCCGGATTGCGCGTGACGATCGGCGAACCCGACGTGTCTCCGCTCCAGCTCCAGGGGCCGAAGGCGAAAGAGGTGGTGCGGGCGCTGTTCGGCGATGCCGCGCTCGAGCTCCACTACTACCGCTTCCTCGAAACCGCGCTCGACGGCATCCCGCTGGTCGTCACCCGCACCGGCTGGAGCGGTGAAGTGGGCTACGAGGTCTATCTGCGCGACGGCAGCCGCGGCGACGAGCTGTGGGAGCGCATCATGGAAGCAGGCAAGGTCCATGGCATCCGGCCGACCGGCCCCTCCGACATCCGCCGCATCGAGGCCGGCATCCTCAACTGGGGCGCCGACATGACGCTGGAGAACAACGTCTACGAAGTGGGGCTCGACTACCTCGTAGATGAGGGCAAGGGGAGCGACTACATCGGCCGCGCAGCGCTTGAGCGGATCAAGACCGAAGGGGTTGCGCGCAAGCTCGCCGGCATCGAGATTGCGGGCGAGCGCATCGAATTCAACAGTACCCGTTGGCCCGTCAAGGCCGACGACACGCTGGTCGGCGAGGTGACCTCCGCCATCTATTCGCCGCGCCTGAAGAAGAACATCGGTTACGCGATGCTCCCGATCGAGTACACCCGGCTTGGCACGGCGCTCGGCGTGGACATCCCCGATGCCGGCACCCGGCGTGCGACCATCGTTGCCAAGCCCTTCGTCGACCCAAACAAGGACATCCCCAAAACCTGAGGCGATCTGTCCGTAGGCCGGCAATCCTTTGCCGGCACCCTCCGCGGCAAGGGATTGCCGCGCTACAGCATCTGTCGAGACCGTTCCCGCTTGTTGCCGCCCATGGGCGCTTGTAGCACAATGGACCTTGCGAGGCGTGTTGATCCAGGTGGCGATGCCCGGCATCCGCGCAGTTTCTTCGAGGAACCGATTATGCAAGTCACCGAACAGCGCTTTGACAACGCCCTTCTGCTCAAGGTATCGGGCCGGCTCGATCGCGATACCGCGGACGAGTTCAAGGCAACCCTCCTGCCTCACGTGGAAAAATGCAGGCTGGGCGGCGATGTGCTGCTGCTCGACTTTTCCGATCTGGAGTACGTCAGCAGCCTGGGCTTTCAGGTGCTGCTCCTCGCGCAGCAGAAGGCGAAGGCGCAGAGCGGTTCTTTTGGCGTCGCCGCGCTGCAACCTGCCGTGAAATCAGTGCTTGACGTCGCCAATTTCGCCAGGGTGATCCGCTGCTTCGAGAGTGTTGAAAACGCACTTGGCGTGATGTCGCACTCCGCGCACACCGCGTACCTGCAGGGCAGGTGATCGACCACTGGCGTTGACCGGAGCGTGGTCAGGAACGCCCAGACTATCAAGGCGATGCGGTTGTGACCATGGTGACGGCGCAGACCCGCCAGTTCAACGCGCGCCTCGAACCGTTCTCAGCGGTGCGTGAGTTCATCGAACGCTTTTGCGCCGGCGCCGAAGCGCCCAAGCGCACTGGCGAGGAACTGGTCCTGATCGTGGACGAACTGTCGGAAAACACGGTGCGGCACGGCTACCCCTCGATCGAGGGGAAAGCCACCGAGTGGCCGATATGGTTGACCCTGTCTGTTTCCGGCCGCGATATCGTGGCGCTTTACGAAGATGCCGCGCCGGCCCACAACCCCTTTGACAATATCGTGCCCCCCGATTATTCCGGCCCGGCCGAGAGTTGGCGGATTGGCGGGTGGGGCGTGCCGCTCATTGCCAGGATTGCGGGCAGTCTGCGCTATGAACATTCCGGAGGCCGCAACCGGATTCACTTCACGTTGCCGATCGATCGTACCGGCATGTAGGCCGGGGTACGCGCAGCGTTCCCCGGCGCAGACTTCGTCGGGTAGCCTTCGGCAACCCGACCTACAGTCATGCCCCCCAGCGGCATGCGAGCGCTGCGATGTCGTCCGACGGATCGACGCTGCCGGCAAAGGCGCGCACCTCCCGCAAGACGCCGGCTACGATCTCCTGCGGCGCACGTCCGGCGCACGCGCCGAGCGCCGCCTCGAGCCGGACGGCCCCGAACATTTCCTTGCGCTCATTCATCGCTTCCGTGACACCGTCGGTAAAAGCAAAGACGCTGCTTCCCCGGATCAGTTGCGTCTGTTGCACCTCGCGGGTAAACGCAGGTTCTATTCCGGCGGGCATGTTGCAGCCGCCGGCGAGCCGCGTCACCGTGCCGTCGGGCGCGACCAGGTAGGGTGGATCGTGCCCGGCATTGCACGAGGTCACTTCGCCAGTGCGCGCATCCACTACGCACAGAACGAGCGTCGCGAACATCGCGTGCGGGTTGTCCTTGCACAACTCCTCGTTGGCGCGCGCCACCAGCTCCGCGGGGAACATCGCATCTCCGGCAGCGGGCGCGAGCTCCGCCGCGAGCAGGCGCAGCACTGTTTTCGACCGGGCCATGAATAACGCGGCGGGCGCGCCCTTGTTCGACACGTCGGCCACAACCAGGCACAGGCGTTCCGGCGCCACCCAGAAAAAATCATACAGGTCGCCGCCCACCTCATAGGCGGGTTGCAGCGTCGCGTACACCTCCAGCGGGCGCTCCGGAGTGGCGCTCGGGAAGTCGGTCGGAACCATGCTGAGTTGAATCGCGCGCGCGGTTTCCAACTCGTGCTCCATGCGCTCGACGTGCCGCATGACCTCGTCGCGCAGCCGCTTTTTCTCGATGCTCGCGCCCACCCGCGCGCGCAGCAGCGTCGGGTTGAAAGGCTTCGGCAGGTAATCCTCCGCTCCGAGCTCGATGCAGCGGATCGCGCTCTCCATCTCGTCCACCGCCGAGATCATGATTACCGGAATATCGCGGCGCTTCGGGTCCGCCTTGAGGGTCTCCAGCACCTGGTAGCCGTTGACTTCCGGCATCATGATGTCAAGCAGCACGAGGTCGAACCGCTGCGACGCCAGGAGTTTCAGCGCCTCGCGGCCGTCCGCGGCGATCACCACGCGGGTATGACCCTCGCGTGCGAGCCGCCGCGACAGCATCTCGCGATTGTTCTCATTGTCGTCAACGACCAGAATGGCGCCGCGCTCGGCGCTGCCGGAACTCTCCCGGTGGCCGCCGGCATGCACGGCTGCCGGGAGCGGGGCAGCATTCGGGGCCGGACGCAGCATCGCGCCATGCTTGACGAGATCCCGCAGGTGTTCCGCGGCGCTGGAGATGCGCTCCACGTCACGCAGGAGATCCTTGCTGCCGTCCTCTGTAACCAGGGTACCGAGCGTTGCCGCGACCGCGATGATGTCATCCAGCGGCGCGGTCAGCTCCGGCGGCAGGTGTTCGAAGTCAACGGCCCCCGTTTCAATGTTCCCCGGTGCCAGGAAGTCGTTGACCTGCTCGAGCACGCGTCGCGCGTTATCGAGTATGCGGCGCAGGTGCGGCGCGAGCCCCGCGCGAGGGCCGTCCTCGGCGTCCTCGAGCAGCATCTCGCCATACCCGATGATATGGTTAAGCGGCGTGCGCAGCTCGTGGCGCAGATGGGCGAGCGTCGGGCGGTCGGGCGTCACGGCGCCGTCTTTTTTGCGAGCAAGGTTTCGATCTTTTCCGTGAGACGGGCGAGGTCGATCGGCTTGGTGTCGAAGTCATCGCAGCCCGCCGCGAGCGCCTTTTCCTTGTCCTGCGCCATCGCGTGGGCGGTGAGCGCGATGATCCCGATCGCCTGCGTCTCGACCATGGCTTTGAGCTGGCGGCTCGCCTCCCACCCGTCGAGCCCCGGCAGGCTCATATCCATCAGGATCAGGTCCGGTCGCTCCGACTGTGCCTTCTTTACGCCCTCCTCGCCATCGACCGCGATAAACACCTCATAGCCCTTTTTCTGCAGACGCCGGGACAGCATGTCGCGGTTCATCTCGTTGTCCTCGACCAGCAGGATCTTTGCCATCGCCCTCCCCTCCCTCAGCTCATCCGCTCACAGATTTCGCGCAATCTCGACGCAACGCAGGCTCACGCGCCCCGACCCGCCGCCCCGACGATCCGCTCCCGCCCCACGCATGCCGTCAGGGCGCGCGCCAGTTCGCCGAGGAATTCCTCCCGGCTGCGCGCGCTCTTCTGAACGATGCGTTCCACGCCGCCGTTAAGGCACCGCCGGTCGTCCTCGGTCAGATCCTTCGCCGTCACCACGACCACGGGGATGCCGTGCCATTCCGCACGGGCGCGGAATTCAGCGAGAAATTCGAAGCCGTCCATCTCGGGCATCATGAGGTCCAGCACGATCGCATCGGGCCGCGCATCGCCGAGCGCCGACAACGCAGCTTTGCCGTTCACCGCTTCAGTCACGTTCCAGCCGTCCTCCTTGAGTGCGCGCACCACGCTTGCCCGCACCGCGTCGTCATCGTCCACGACCAGGATGTTGCGCGCCGCCGGCTGGCACAGGGATCGCAGCATGCTGACGAGCCGCGCGCGATTGATCGGCTTCACCATGTAGTCGGTCGCGCCGAGCGTATAGCCGCGGTTCTTTTCATCCACGATCGACACCAGGATTGCCGGGATGTCGGCGAGTTCCGGATCGCCCTTCAACGCGGCAAGCACGGTCCAGCCATCCAGATCGGGCATCATCACGTCCAGCGTAATCGCCGCCGGCCTGAGTTCACGTGCGAGCCGCAGTCCTTCGCGCCCCCCCGAGGCCGTCGCGACGGAGTAGCCTTCCCGGGTGAGAAAGCGTTCCATGGTTTCGCGCACCGCCGCGTCGTCGTCCACTACCAGCACCAGCGCGCCCTCCGCGTCAGGTCGCGGACGCGTCGCCGGCTCCGCCATGGCGGCCTCGGCCGCAACGTCCTTCACCTCGGCCGGAAGGCGCAGCGTGAACGTCGATCCGCGGCCAGGTTCGCTCTCCACCGTGATGTCTCCGCCCATCATCTGGCAGAGACGCCGGCTCAACGCCAGACCCAGCCCCGTGCCGCCGTACTTTCTCGTGGTCGAAGCGTCTGCCTGGGAGAATTCCTGAAAAAGGCGTGTCATCTGCTCGGGCGTCATCCCGATCCCCGTATCGTGCACGCGGAAGACCAGCGAGTCCCCGCCATCCGACCGTTCCCGCTCCACACTCAGCGTCACGGTGCCGTTCTCCGTAAACTTGCACGCATTGCTCAGCAGGTTGAACAGCGCCTGGCGCACCTTCGTCAGATCGGCGTGCATCGTGCCCACGTTATCCGCGCACTCGACTTCCAGGCGGTTCGACTTCTTCTGGGCAAGCGGCAGGATCATCTCCCTCACGCCACCTATCAGGCTCGCGACGTTGAACGACTCCAGATAGAGATCCATCTTGCCCGCCTCGATCTTGGAGAGGTCCAGCACCCCGTTGATGAGTTCGAGCAGGTGCTGGCCCGAGGCGTGGATCTTCTTCAGATCGTCCACAAACTGCTCGGCCTCCAGTTCAGCCGCATCCTCCTGCAGCATCTCGCTGTAGCCGATGATCGCGTTCAACGGCGTGCGCAACTCGTGTGACATGTTGGCGAGGAACTGCGACTTGTGCAAGCTGGCGAGTTCGAGTTGCTCGCTCTTTTCCTGGATCTCATGGAAGAGGCGCACGTTCTCGATGGCGATCACCGCCTGGTTCGCGAAGGTGCTCACGAGATCAATCTGCTTCTGCGAGAACGGGCGCACCTCCGGGCGGTAAATGGTGATGGCGCCTATGACCCGCCCCTCCTTGAGCATCGGTACCGAAATGCGACTCCGGGCGCCGCCCAACTCGACCAGCGCGATTGCGCCCGGACCAGTGCGATCACGGTATGCAGGTGAATCCCTTAAGTCGGTGATCTGAATGGGCCGCCGCTCGGCAATCATGCGTGCGACGCTGCCACCAGCGACAGGCCGATACGGTCCTCTATTCGTGACCCACTTGGCGTACTCGGCGCTGCCTCCGCGCTGCGCGACGGTATGACGCGTGTCGCCATCAATCAACGCAAGGTTGGCCATGTGCGCGTCGCACAGGCGCGTCGCACTTTCCAGAATGGCGTCGAACACCGGCTGCAGGTCCGTGGGCGAGCTGCTGATCACTCGCAGGATCTCGCTGGTCGCCGTCTGCTGCTCCAGAGATTCGGTGATTTCGGCGTTGCGTACCTGCAGTTCCTTGAACAACCGTACGTTCTCGATCGCGATCACCGCCTGGTCGGCGAAGGTCTTGAGTAGCGCCACCTGTTTTTCGGTGAACAACCCCGGCGTCGCGCGGGTCACAGAGATGACGCCGATCGCGTTGCCTTCCCGGAGCATCGGCGCTTGCATGATTGCACGAAATCCTCGCTGTTCGGCCCGTTGTCTGAGCTGCGTGCCCACCCACTCCTGTGCGAAGGTGTCGGAAACCTGCACGACCTCGCGATTCCGTATGGCCCTGGTGCTAGGCGACCTTTCATCGTCAAGCGCCGTGCGATACGTCTCGCCAGTGTGGTAATCGGGCCGGGTACTTGCCGTCGACTCGATGTAATCGCCTTTGACGAGCCGAAGAGCAACGTCCATCCCACCGAACAAATGAACGCCGCTCGTTACGATCGCGGCAAACACCGGACGCGTGTCGGTGGGCGAGCTGCTGATGACCCGCAGGATATCCGCCGTCACCGTTTGCTGTTCGAGGGTCTCGGTCAGCCCGGCGTTGGCGCTCGCCAGTTCGCGGGTGCGCGCCTCGACCTTTGCCTCGAGGCTTGCGTACGATTCCTGGAGTTGCGTCGTGGTGCGATTGAATTCCGCTGCGAGCGACTCGAGTTCGTCGCCCGTATGAATGTCGATGCGGTGACCGAGGTCACCCTTGCCGACTTGCGCTGCGCCCGCTTGCAACGCGCGGATCGGCCGCACCATCCTGCTGGCGAAGACGAGCGCCACGACAGCCGAAATCACCAGGCCCGCCAGCAGCAGCAGGCCCGTGCGCAGAACCGAAGCGTCGAGCGTCGCGTGCAGCTCGGCGACCGGCTGCTCGACGAACACTTTCCAGCCGAGAGGCGAAATGTCGGCCCAGGCCGAGGACACTTCCACTCCCGCAGCATTGCGCGAAAGCAATGCCTGCTCCTCAAGCGCTTCGCCGGCGAGCGCGATCTTGACGTGCGCGAGGCCAGACAAATCGGTCTTGCGCAGCACCAGGCCGATATCCGGGTCGGCAACGAGGTGCCCGGCCGTGTCCACCACGTATGCCTTGCCTTTTTCACTCACCTTGATGCGGGAGACAACGTCCCAGATGAACTTGAGATTGACCTCGGCGATCGTCACGCCGCCGCGCTCCCCGCCGGTGCGCACCGCGACCGTCATGTAGGGCTCCGTTTCCTTCCGGTAATACACCGAGCCAAAATAGGTCTTGTTGGGGCGCGCCCCGGCAAACGCCGGTTCCTTCGCGCGATTGCGTGAGCCCCCCGCGTCGTCCACCCCAAGGCGTGACACCGTAAGCTGTTCGCGCCCACTGGCATCCACGTAGGCGAGGTCCGTCACAGCAGGCGCCTGTCGCAGGAGCTTGAGAAACTCCACGTGGCGTTGTTCATTTCCCTGGGTGCCGAGTTGCGGCAGCGACGCGAAGGCAAGCTGTTGCTCGATCTGGCGGATGAACTGCTCGATCCGCGCCGCGGCGCCGAGCGCCTTTTCCTTCTGGAGGCTCGCGAGCGCCGCCTCGATTTCCTTGTAGGAAAAGTAAAGGCCGGTTCCGCTGCTCGCGAGCAGCGCCCCGCACACCAGCGCCAGGATCAGCCAGAGATAGCGGCGGAACAGCCGGCTGCGGAAAACGCTGTGCGCGGCAGCCGGCGAATCGGGACTGTTAACGTCAGGTTCGGCCATGATCTCTGGAGTCCAGTATGAGCCCTACTCTATCACCCGATCGGCCTGCACCAGCACGCTTTGCGGCACCGTGACTCCAAGCGCTCTGGCGGCCTTGAGGTTTACCACCAACTCGAATTTGGTGGGCCGCTCGATCGGAGTGTCTGCGGGCTTCGCTCCCCTCAATATCTTGTCAGCCATCTGTGCAGCTGCGCGGATTTGCTCGAGCAGGATGGAACTGTAGGACATCAGTGCGCCGTCATCTGCGATCTCGCTACGGTGCGCGACCACCGGAATCCTCTGCTTTCTCGCGAGATCCAATACGCGCCTGCGCTCGCGCAAAAAAAAGCCGATGTGGGTCGTGAGTACGGCTTCGACGCGCTTTTCCGCACGCGAGGCAAATGCCGCGTCGAGATCTCCGCTCTCCACGAGGGCGGCTACCACTACTACGAGGGCGGCTACCACTACTACGCCGGTACCTGCCGCCTTCTCGATCAACTGCTGTTCCGGGAAGTGTTTCAGTCCGTAGGGAGTCACCAGCACGCCCACCCGCTTTATGTTCGGCATGACCTGCTTGAGAAGCTGCATGCGCCTGCCGCCGAGTTCCCAGCCGATGTTTGCAATACCCGTGGCGTTCCCTCCCGGCCGAGCCAGACTCTTGACCAGCCCGAGCTCGACCGGATTTGCGAAACCGCTGAAGACGATGGGAACAGTACGCGTCTTTGCCGCAAGTGCCAGCGCCTCAGTATTGTTTGCCGCGTAAAGAAGATTGGGGCGCCCTGCCACCAACTCCCCGGCAAGGTCGGGCAAGCGTGCCGACTTGCCCCCCGCGTAAACGCGGTCATAGGTCACGTTCCGTCCTTCCACCCAGCCCATCTCGCGCATCGCAGTCACAAACCGCTGCGCGGATGACGAATCCGGCGCAGTTTCCGGCGATCCCGTTTGAAGCACGCCTATGCGCACCGACCTGGCTGCGGATTTCTGCGGCTGCGCGCGGATCGGGCCTGCGCACAACGCGACGAGCCCGGCCAGTAACGTTCGTCGTCGATTCACTCGATCACCCGGTCGGCGCGCACCAGCACTTTTTCCGGAATGGTGATGCCGAGCGCTTTGGCGGTCTTCA
>MEQT01000279.1:2734-6107 GCA_001770325.1 Betaproteobacteria bacterium RIFCSPLOWO2_02_64_14 | reverse complement strand
GCCTGGAGGTGGTGCCCGAGGCGGTCAAGGTCATGAAGGCGGCGGCGGCGAAGGTCGGGCTGCAGATTGAATGGCAGGAGAATCTCCCTACAGGCGTACGTGGCCACAAGCTGCACGGAACGACCTGCCCGCAGAGCACGTGGGACGCACTGGAGAGGCTCGATGGCTGGGTGCTCGGGCCTCACGGCCATGATGTCTATCCCAAGAACGACCCGACGTGGTTCAACCCGCCGATGCGCAAGCGCTACGAGATGTACGCCAACGTGAAGCCGGTGCGGTCGTACCCCAACATTCCCTCGCTGCACAAGAACGTGGACATCGTGTTCCTGCGCGAGACCACCGAGGGCATGCAGGCCGGCGGCGTGGTAGTCGCGGGGAGCGGCGAATTCCGGCCCAACAACGACATCTCGATCGGCATGCGGGTCATCACGCGCAAGGGCGCGAACCGCGTCGCGCGCGCCGCGTTCGAGATCGCGCAGCACCGGCCCCGCAAGAAAGTGACCTCGGTGCACAAGGCGTCGGTTTACAAGCTGTGTTGCGGCATGTTCGCCGAGGAGTGCCGCGAAGTCGCGAAGGATTTTCCCGGCGTTGAGCTCGAAGAAGTGCTGGTGGACGGCTTCGCGATGAAGCTGGTGATGAAACCGCACCAATTCGACGTGGTGGTGACGACCAACCAGTTCGGAGACATCCTCACCGACGAGGGCGCGGGCATCGTCGGCGGTCTGGGGTTGGCCCCTGGGCTGGTGATGGGGGAAAAACAGGCGATGGCTCAGGCAACGCATGGTTCCGCGCCGGACATCGCCGGGAAGAACATTGCGAATCCCTACGCCATGATCATGTCAGGCCGGATGCTGATGGAGTGGCTCGGCCGCAAGCACAACGAGCCGAAGGCAGTAAAGGCCGCGCAACTTATGGACGCTGCGGTTGAGAAAGTCATCGCCGAAGCGAAACACCTCACGGCCGACCTCGGCGGCAAGGCGAGCACGACCGAGATGGGCGACGCCATTGCGAGCGCCGTATAGGCGCAAAGGACGAAGGCGGAAGGAAAGCCGGTTTCAGTCGCAGGGCAGGCATTACCGACCACTCGGTTCATCGATCGCGGCGCGCCGTGCGCACCCACGCCAACTGGACCGAATGAAATGTCGTTCGTTTCATTTTTTTTGCAACAGGGAGCTGCTGTAACGGCCGCAGTTCCTTGATCCGATTGACATGATCTCGCGGATTCAGGCCTAATATGCTGACGGAAAAGGCAAAAAAATGCGGGAGGCTCCAGTCAGGATCCGGTTCGAGAAGAGGATCGCACGAGAGGTTCTCGCGATCCGACGATTTGCTGTCCAGGCATGGACGGAGTCGAGCGCCGTCAAGTGGCCACCTTCCAGCATGTTTCCGAGACGCAGTCACCGAAGCGCGTCCCCGTTTAAGGCGTCGGTTTGTCAGCCATCGCCATGCACGACGCTACAGGGAGGTGCTGTCATAGCAATGCGCAGGTGGCTGCCATTTTTTCTCGGACTGATTTTTTCCGGGTTCTGTTTTTCCCCGCCGGCTAACGCGGAGTGCGGGGGTAGCCAGCAATGTATCGCTGTGTCGATCGATCCGCTGGTCGCGCCTGCTCACGGCACGCCCCTTACGTCCGCGCCTTTGGCTTTTGGCAACCAAACGGTGGCCACGACGAGCGCTGCGCGAATCATCCTTGTCGGCGCTGTAACAGGTCCCGCCGGCACCCAGGCAACGTTGGATGCGATTACGCTGAGCGGCGCCAATGCGGCTGAATTCTCGATATCCGGCGGCACCTGCACGACCGGCGCGCCCAGCCTGCTGCATGACAGCGGAACTTGTACCATCACGGTCACTTTTAATCCGGCTCCGGAGCCCTTGGGTCTGGGTGCGAAAACCGCCCGGATTGACGTCCAGACCGCCGCCATCACGCGTACCGTTCCACTGACGGGAACCGGAACCGGCGCCCCGCCCGCCGCGGCGGCGACCACCCTGTCGGTCCAGTTCAACACGGCGACTACCCTCAAACTCGCGCCATTCATATCGGGTGCTGCGCCATTGAGCATACGCATCACCGCGGCGCCCACGAATGGCGTTGCTATCGTCAGCGGAACCAGCGTCACCTACACGCCTAACCTCAACTATGTCGGGCCGGATGCCTTTTCGTACGAGTCCTTCAACAGCACCGCTGCATCTGGGCCCGCTGTCATTACGGTGGCGGTATTGGCGCGACCGGATCCGGCGAAGGACCCCAACGTGGTGGGATTGATCGCCGCCCAGGCACAGACGGCCCGGCGTTTCTCGCAGGCGCAGATCTCCAACTTTCAACGGCGCATGGAATCGCTGCACCGCGGCGCCACCGCTGGCAGCACCGCCGCCGCCGGCGCCACGGGATTGCGCTCCGGGCGCGGCCCCGGCGCGAACCCGGCTCCCGGTACGGCAACGAGCGGCAGCCCCGGCGCCAGCGTCAATTCGATCGGCGGCATCTTCGCTCTCGCGGGTGATGCGCAGCCGGGCAGCAGCCCGCTCCTGCACGTAGCAAGAGAACCTGGTGGATTGCGCGAGATCGGGCCGGCGGGCGCTTCGACGAGCCCTGTGCCGGCGTCATGGGTAACGACGCTCCTCGGGGCGGCATCGACGCGATCGATGAACTTGTCGTATGGCAGCGATCGCACCGATGGATCTTCGGTGCTGCCGGACGGCATCGGCATGTGGATCGCGGGCAACCTGCGTTTCGGCACGCACGATCAGACGAGCAACAGCAGCAGCCTCCGCTTCAGCACCGATGGCGTCAGTGCCGGCATCGACCGGCGGTTCAGCGACAAACTGACGTTGGGCATGGGCCTGGGTTATGCGCGCGACAGGACCGATATCGGCACCGACGGGACGCAAAGCAGGTCGAGGGGCTCGTCGGTCGCCATCTATGGCAGCTACGCGCCCGCGGCGAGGACCTTCGTCGACGGCCTCCTCGGCTATGGCGTGCTGAGCACTGACACGGACCGCTACGTGGCGGCTGCGAATGACTACGCGCGCGCCAACCGCAAGGGCGACCAGTTGTTCGGCTCGCTTGCTGCGGGCATCGAGCACGTCAAGGATGGGTTGCTGTTGTCCCCGTACGGGCGGCTCGATTTCGGGGTGACCCGGCTCGATGAGGCCTTTGAAAGCGGCGCCGGCGCCAGTGCGCTCGCCTATTTCGATCAGACGCTGCGGACGCTCCAGTTTTCGCTGGGCCTGCGTGCCGAATCAAGGCATGAAACGAGCTTCGGATGGGCGCTGCCACGGCTGCGGATGGAGCTCAAGCACGAATTCAGCGATGATCGCCAGGCGACGGTCGCATACATCGACCAGTTTGCAGGGCCGAGATATTCCGTGACGCCCG
>MEQT01000279.1:0-2675 GCA_001770325.1 Betaproteobacteria bacterium RIFCSPLOWO2_02_64_14 | reverse complement strand
GGGTTGAAACTGAGCGTCGACTATCAGGTCGAGCGCACGTTCGGCTCGGACAGCGGCCACGCCGTCCGGGTGTGGCTGGCGAAAGATCTCGATGGTAAAGGCCTGCTGTCGGGACTGTCGTCGTCCACGCCGTTCGGGAACCCGGTCCGGATCGAAGCCGGGTACGCTTGGGATGACAACCTCAACCGGGAGAGCTCTCTCAAGCTGTCGGATCACATCTACAGCCTCAACGTCACCAAGAGCGCGATTTTCCCCGTCACCAGCCATACGCGCGTGATCGTCAATGGGTTCGTGAGCGGAGACAAGCTGTACACCTACACCGGTCTTGACCGCTACTCCGGCGGCGGGCGCGCCGAGTTCCAGTACCGCCCCTCCGGCGAATTTGACGCGCCGACGCTCGGGATCTTCGGGCGCGTGTCGCTAGACCAGTACGCTTCTGAGCTGCGCACCGGCCACCGCTATTCTTTCGGAGTCACCGCGCGCCAGTCATTGACCGATCGCATCGATATGTTTGGCGCGCTGTCGGGCAACTGGCGCCACGCCGACAACGTCGTGTTCGACGCACGGGACTACGCCGTGCGCTTCAACCTCGACTACTCGTTGACCGGGGGCGGCACGCCGTATTTCGGCGGCGAGTACCGCCGCGGCGATACAGTGTCGACCGGACCGCGGTCGATCGACAACATCGCTATCGCCAAAGCTCTCGTGCAGGACGATGCGTACGGCGGCAGCCAGCTCTTCGCCTACCGTTTTGATGCCAGGACCGTGTTGTGGACGCTCGGCTACAACTGGCCCCTGGGGCCGCGGGATGCGATCGATTTCTCGTGGCGACACGCGCGGTCAACGCCCACCGGCCAGCCGAATTACGCACTGGCGGGAGGCTACGGGCTGGCGGGGACACCAATGGGCCCGTCCAGCTATACCGCCAACCAGTTTTCCGTGGTCTATTTGATGCGTTTCTAGTTTACGGCTCCGCCGCGGATCAATAGTCGCGTCGCGGGCCAGTGTAATCGCCCTTCGGGAAGATGAAGGGCGGCGACCTCCCGACCAGCGCTTCGATCAGCGACAGCTCCTGGTCGGTGTGGTTGATGAAGGGCGCGCTTCGGATGTTCGCCCCGCGCGCAGCCTTCCCCGTGATGTACAGCGGCCGGTCGTGATGCGCGGAGATCACGGTTTCCTTGCTATCCGGATCTTTGATCGAAGCGGCGTCCGTAGTCCCGTAGCAGGTGCAGAAGTAGGTCAGTTCGGGGTCCGCTTCCGCGTACCATCCCGTGCCGCGAATGCCGAGGTTGGCGGTCGCCGTGGTCACCTGAAATTGGGTGTCCCGCGATACCGACAGGATCTTGCCGGTCAACATGCGCAGGCCGGATATCAGCAGCGACTTGGCTTCCTTTTTCTGGGCTTCGATCACGAGGCGCGACTCACTGCGCAGGATCATCGAGTGCTCGCCGATCACGAAAATCAGTTCGCTGTCCTTTCCGGTCTCGACCGTGTCCCCAGGGCGCACCGGCGTTTGCAGGGTCGCTGGTGTCCCGTTGACCGAGGCGGTACCGACAAGGCGATAGATCGACTGCCCCGGTGGGAGCTTAGACGGCCTGCTGCCTAAGCCGCTCTGGGCGAGGGCGGCACAACCCGAAACGCCGGTGGAAAACAAACCCGCTGCCAGCGCCTGCACCAGCACGCGGCGACGTGGGTCCTCGATGGTGTCAAAACGATTGATTGACGCTCTCCGGTTTCTTGGTCGTGTCGGGCTGGCTGCCGGACGTGAGGGCCAGCCTTGAACGATTCTAACATTATGCTACGACATCGGGTCTGGTTCGGATGCACCGGCGACTTGGAGGGGCCCGCCTGCTACGGTAGCCGACAATTCGCCACACGGCGTGGGCGTGCTGGTATTCATGCGCCCCAACTTTACTACGTCGCCCACGCGTACGATTCGAAACCCGGCACACCGGTGCGAGCTTGCTCCGAGGTTTACGGGCGGGACGCCACGTCGCGGAGTCGGTCGTTCGATTCCTCGAACGCCCGCATGGTGTGTTCCACGTCGTAGGGATGTTCTTCGAAGGTCTGCGGGTCCCATTCGCTGCGCGGCGTGGCGAAGAAATCCCCGCCGTAGACGTGGATCGCTGCGGTGATCTGGTCCAGCGGATTCGTCACCGCATGGATGATCGCCGCGCCCAACGGCACCGTGTCCTTCACGTTCAGCACCTTGGTGCCATGCCGGGTCAAGCCATGCTCGGCGCGGCGATAGAAAATATTCTCCTCGCGGCCCGTGTAGATGCCGATGGCGGCCCACATCCGGTGGTCGTGCGGCTTGAATACCATGCGCGGTCCCCAGCACAGGTTGAGGATCGTCAGATCGTCCGACCGGTAGATCGTATCGACGCCGGCGCGCCCCGGCTCTCCCAGCGCACGCAGGACTTGTGCGGGTTCGTTAACCGCACGCGCCACCAGCTCCCGGATCGCGGCATGCGCGTTGGTGTCCTTCAGGGCAGCACGGCAATCTTCGATGAAACGCTCTTTCTCAAACATCGCCCGTCCTCCTGTTCAGTTTGCATCGAGCGGGATTCGCTGTCACGATTCGCCCGATGATCAGTAAAGGGGTGCGCCTTCATTTTCCGACATTATGAATCGTGACCGGTGGGCGCCGGCCACGATTCATTCGGGCTTGATGC
>MEQT01000278.1 GCA_001770325.1 Betaproteobacteria bacterium RIFCSPLOWO2_02_64_14 | reverse complement strand
GGCAACTTCAACGTCGACAGCTACGAGATCGAAGACGATGTGGGCGCATGGTACGCCCAGCACCGGCTGCCGTTCATGGCATCCATGCCGGGCTGCATCGGCGCACGCAAGCTGCTCGCCACCGCGGGTTGGGGCAAGCATTCCATCCTCTACGAGTTCGTTTCGCTCAAGGCCCGGGAGGAGGGCTTCGTTCCGCACGAGGAACTGGCGCACGAACCCGACAGCTGGACCTCGCGCGTGCTGCCGCGGCTCGTGCACGCGCCGTGCTCTCCATCCGTCGGACGGCGCATCTGGCCGCCTGTAATCGACAAATAGGTGGTCCAGTTTCATCCGTCACCGCTCACTCGTCACCCGTCACCATTCACCGTCACCCGTCACGTATTTCGCCATTTCCTTTATCCTTCCCCCTACCGCCTTCATCCTTCAAAGAGCACGCCCATGCTTCCAGCAACGATGACCACGATCCTGATCGCCCGCGCGGGTGGCCCCGAAGTGCTGCAACCCGCCACACGCCCGGTACCGCAACCGGATGCGGGACAGGTGCTCATCAAGGTCGCATACGCCGGTGTCAACCGCCACGATTGCGGACAACGCAACCGCGGCCACGGTCCTGCAGGCGCCACCGACATTCCGGGGCTGGAGGTGGCGGGGGAGGTCGTTGCGACGGGCGCCGGTGTCACGCGCTGGAAACCCGGCGATCGCGCCTGCGCGCTGGTGAACGGCGGTGGCTATGCCCAATACTGCATCGCGGCCGAGCCGCTTACCTTACCGATCCCCGCGGGCTTCGACCTGAAGCAGGCGGCCGCGTTGCCGGAAGCGCTGCTTACCGCGTGGCTCAACGTGTTCATGCTCGGGAGGCTTAAGTCCGGCGATTGGCTGCTGGTGCACGGCGGCTCGAGCGGCGTGGGGACGATGGCGATCCAGCTCGCCCGACTGGAAGGCGCGAACGTGGTGGCGACGGCAGGCAGTGCCGCGAAGTGCGCCGTCTGCGAAAAACTCGGCGCGAGCCGCGCGATCAACTACCGCGAGGCCGATTTCGTCGCAGGCGTCAAGGAGGCGACCGGGGGACATGGCGCCGACGTCATTCTCGACATGGCCGGCGGGACCTATGCCACGAAGAATCTGGAGGCGCTCGCCATGGACGGCCGCGTGCTGCACCTGAGCGGCGGCGAAAGCGCGGAATTTCGCGCGCCGCTTTCCGCGATCATGTCGAGGCGCGCGGTTGTGAGCGGCTCGCAGTTGCGGGCCTCCGCGCTGGCGGTGAAGATCGAGATCGTGCGCCAGATGCGCGAGCGCGTGTGGCCCCACCTCGGCACGAGGGTCACGCCGATCGTCGACTCGATCATGCCGCTCGCGCAGGCCTCCGCGGCCCACGCACGGATGGAGTCGAGCGTACACATCGGCAAGATTCTTCTCGAGGTCGCGGGCTGACTCCCTTCCTTCCTCTAACTTGATCATGCGCCCGGGCTTGACTAACCTACGGCAATCGGCAGCAGCAATGTAATTCTGGGAGGAGGGGAGCATGCAGCAACTGACGCGCAGCGTGTTCGTGGAAACGCAAATCCGCGGCTGCAACCACGGGTTCGTGACCACCTCTGACGGTATCGTCATGATCGACAGCCCGCACAAGCCGAGCGACGCGCTGAAACTCAAGGCGGAAATCGCGAAGCGCGGGCCGGTGCGCTACATCATCAACACCGAGCCCCACGGCGACCACTGGACCGGCAACGCGTTCTTCGAGGCGCCGGTCATCGCGCACGAGGGCGTGCGCAGGCGAATTCTCGAAACGAATCTGGAAGAGCACGTCGCGCGCGTCGCGACCTTCGGGCCCGAGGAACCGAAGCTCCTCGAGGGCTATCGTCCCAACGCCCCGATCATCACCTTCAAAAACGGCATGACGCTGCACGTGGGCAACCACACCTTCGAGATGATCCACATGCCGGGCCACACGGCGTACCAGGCGGCGATCTGCATCAAGGAGGAAGGTGTGGTGTTCACCAGCGACAACATCTTCCACAAGGTGCACACCTGGCTCCAGGAGGCAAACCCCGACTTGTGGCTGGTGGCGCTCGAATCGCTGCGCAAGCTCGACGAGGAGATCTTCGTGCCGGGCCACGGGGCCGTGTGCGGCAAGGACTACCTGCCCGAGCAGGCCGCGTTCATCCAGGAATGGAAGGCCTACGTCAAGGACGCCATCGACCACGGCATGACGAAGAATGAAGCCATCGAGCGCCTCACGGCCATGACCGACCGCTACCCCATGGACGTGGGGCAGGACGGCATGGCGCCAGGCGTCATGAAGCGCAACGTGGCAAACCTATACGATTATTTCACCGGCAATTACCGGAAAAGGGGTCGGGAGTCTTTTCCGCGTTAAAAAGACTCCCGACCCCTTTTCTCCGACCCCTTTTCTCCTCCAAGAACGCGGGCATCCCGCAAGGTAGCACGTGAATCATCTCCTGCTTGCCCTCGGGGCGATGTTCCTGCAGCAGACCTTCGTCGCGCTCGGCAGAGCCCTTCCCGCAGTGATCGCGCCGGCGATCATCACGGATCTCAACATCGATGCGGCCTGGATCGGCGTCTATTTCGGCCTGACGGCTCTCGCCTCTCTCATCGCGCAGCTCGGCTGCGGCAGCTTCATCGTGCGCCACGGCGCCTTGCGCATGAGCCAGATGTCTCTCGTCATGATGGCCGCCGGCACCGCATTGGCGGCACTGGGAACGCCGCTGGCGCTCGTCCTGTCCGCGGTCGTTTGCGGAGGTGGCGGGGCCGTGTCCACACCGGCGAGCTCGCATCTGCTCGCCCGCGTCTCGTCGCCGCGCTACCTGCCGCTGGTGTTCTCCATCAAGCAGACGGCGGTGCCGGCCGGCCTGCTGCTGGCCGGATTACTCGGGCCGCAATTGACCGAATGGACGGGGTGGCGCGTCACGATGCTGGTGAGCGCCCTGGCGTGTGCCGTCTTCGTCCTGATGCTGCAGCCCCTGCGCAGGATTTTCGATAGCGACCGGGTGCCGACGCGCACCTTCCGATTGTCGGATTTCAAGGCGACCCTGACTTCGGTGCTCGGCACGCCCGGTCTTCGTGCCCTGTCCTTTGCGTGCCTTGCCTTCAACGGACTGCAGGCCGTCGTCACAGCGTATTTCGTCGTGTACCTGACGACGATCGGCTATACGCCCATCGCTGCGGGCTTCGTTTTTTCGGTCGCAGTGGCGGTCGCCGTGCCCGGCCGCATCCTCTGGGGGTGGCTCGGCAGCAGCTATGTATCCCCGCGCCTGATGATGTCGGGGCTTGCTCTCGGCATGGCTGGAAGCGCGGCCCTCCTCGCGCTATGCAGCGCCGGCTGGCCGGCGCTTTTGGTGGGCTTGATCGCCTGCGTTCTCAGCGCCACGGCGCTATCCTGGCACGGCATTCTTCTGGCCGAAACCGCGCGCGCGGCGCCAGAGGACATGCGTGGCGGAGTCACCGGTGGTGTGCTCTCCATCGGCCAGGTCGGCGCATTGGCGTTGCCGCTCATGTATTCGGGGCTCCTTGACCTCACCGGCAGCTACGGCATCGGCTTCATCGTGTGCGGCGTCCCGGCGCTGCTGGTCGGCGTCCACCTGCTGCGTCAGAACGCGTCCGCGAAGTCCCGATCGAGGTCCTGTTGAAGCGCCTGCTGCAGCACGATGCTACGATCGCGAATGCGTTGCGCGAACTCGAAGTGCCGTCGCGCTTCGTTCGCGTCGGGAAGAATATGCCGGCCGGCGAGCCCTACAACGTGGGCCAGATGTGCAACCGCTTCGCGCACGCCATCCGCACAGGCAAGGGCGATCATCCTGATTTCGATATCGCCGTGGCCCCGCACCGCCTCCTCGACGACATCAGGCGGGCATCGGACACGGGGCAAGAGATCAGCGTCGGATCAAGCTTGCCCTCATAATCGTTGACCAGCAAGAATCCGGAAGCGCTGGTCGTCGTCCGTAGCCATCTGATCGGCCAGGGCGATCTCCCACGACAGATACGCGCGCATCGCTTCCTCGACGTTCTCCGTCTGTTCGCGTGCGCGCGCCCGTATGTCGTCGGGCGCGGTCGCCATCCGGGCCGCACCCCGCTCCAGCGGGTATCCCGCCTCCCGCCAGGCTGCCGTTCCGCCATCCAGCGCGAACGCCGGCACCGATGCTGTTTTCTTCAAGTCAGCGGCTGCCAGTTTGGCAAGAATCCCGTCCGCGGACGTGAACACCACGCTATCCGACGGCGGCAATTTCGGCACGATCTCGGCAAGGCGTGATCGAATCCCCCACCACGCTCCGGGAATGTGCCCGTCGCGATAGTCGCGACTCCAATCGACATCGACGATGCTGACAGCGCCGGCTTGAGCGCGCTCGTGCAGCGTGGCCGCGCCGATGGCCGGGACCGCCAGGCCGTCGAGACCCAGGACGCGCGGCGTCCAGGGCCCCGTCTCCCGCCCGTCCGCCCGCATGTCCACAGTCATGGCGGCAATATCCCAGCCCATCTGCTTCATCCAGTGCGCGGTCATCACCGCGCGGACGCCATCGTCGTCCACCAACACGACGCGCGCGCCCCATGTTGCGGCATGCCGATCGGTTTCCTGCACCAACTGACCGCCGGGCACGTTCTTCATGCCCGGTATGTGCCCCGCCGCGTATTCCTCCGGTGTTCTGACATCAAACACATAAAGCATGCGGCCTGCCGAGTCTGCCTGCCAACGGGCCAGGGTGGCGGGGTCGATCCGGGCGATGCTAAATCGTTTGGCGACGCGATCCGCCGCCGCCTGTGCCGCCGCCTGACCGGCCGGAGAAACCGCAGGCGGTCGAGCCGTCGAACCTTTGAGGATCGGGAAGCCGGCGAGATGCCAGGCCTGGGTGCCGTTCTTCAACGAAACCACCTTGTTCGGCACCCCCGCATTGATCAGCGACTGCGCGCCGATGATGCTGCGCGTCCGGCCGCCGCAATTCACGACCACCATCGTCTCGGGTGAGCGCACCAGGTCGGCGAACCGGTAGACGAGCTCCGCGCCGGGCACGCTGATCGCAGTCGGGATGCTGTTGCCGTGGAACTCCTCGTAGGAGCGGCTATCGAACAAAGCGATGTCGACCTTGGAGTCGATCAGTGCTTTAAGTTCCTCGGCCGTGATCCAGGGGGTGCCCGCCTTATGCTCGACGACCTCGGCGAACGCCTTGCTCGGCACGTGGACGCCGCTGTAGATGCGAAACGCGGCCGCCTCCCAGGCTGCAATTCCGCCGGCAAGCACCGAAACGTCGGTGTAGCCGAGGGAGACCATGCGCAATGCGGCGCGCTGGGCGAGGCCTTCCCCGTCGTCGCACCAGACGACGCGCGCCGAGCGGCGCGGCACACAGGCATCGGCGAGCAATTCCAGCCTGCTCAACGGCACGCAGGCGGCCATCAGCAAATGGCGGGCGTCGAACGGCACTTCCTCCCGCGCATCGAGCAGCGCGATCTCGCCCCCGTCATGCAGAGCCGCCTTGAGCCCCGTGGCGCCGATCGTTCTGACCGGGCCGCTCATGCGGACACGCCGAACGCAAACATTCGCGCGGAGGCGTGATGCGTTACCGAACTCCTGCGGCGGTCGACCTCAGCAGCTTCCCTCCCAGCGCGCCGGTATGCTCGCCATTCCTGAATGCCACCTTGCCGGCAAGTATCGTGGCCATGATGCCGGTCGACTTCTGCTTGAGCCTGCGCGCTCCCGTGGGAAGGTCATGCTCGATGGTCGGGATCTCCGGCGCAAGCGTCACAGGATCGAATATGTTGAGATCCGCGATGCAGCCCTGACGCAATAGCCCGCGATCGGTGAACCCCCACGCCATCGCCGGCGTAAGGGTGACCATTTTCACGCCTTCTTCAAGCGAAAACGCGTTGCGCTCGCGAACCCAGTAGGCGAGCAGGTGCGTGTGGATGGACGAGTCCATGATCAGGCTGACATGCGCGCCGGAATCGGAAAACGTCATGACCGTTCGCGGATGGCGCAAGGTCGCCAGCGCCTCCGCTTCATTCTTCGGCACCGTTGCTTCATCGAACTGCATGAACAGCTGATTGAAGTTGGACTCCAGGGCGAGATCCATCATGACCTCCACCGGATCCACATTGCGCTTCGCCGCCAGCTCGGCGACGGTGGGATTACGCGACACCGCGCTGTACATGACATACATGTTCTCGTAGGTGGGCTTGCGCGGCTCGCCGCCTCCAGTTCGATAGGCGCCGTTCTTCGTGGCAGCGACCAGGCGTTTGCGCTGTTCCGGATCGCTGAAAGCCTTGCGCTGTTCCTCGATCGGCAAGGCGCGTATCCGCGCCCATTCGGGAAAGTCATCGAACTGCAAGCGTCCCTTGAACGACAACACGTGGGAAATGCCGCGGGTATGCGTCTGCCCGAACATGCGGCCGCCGGCCGCGGCCGTGGCATCCAGAAGAGCCAGGTTATCCTGCGTGCCCGCGCTTCCAGCCGGTATTCCAAAGGTGATGGGAACCCCGCTCTTCACCGCGAGGTCGCGCAACCTGTCGTTGGCGGCCTTCCGCACCTCTGGATCCTTCGAGCGGGTTTCCCTTTCCCGGGAATACTCGAATATGCCGCGGCCCGTCGTCCCCATGATGCATACCAGTTGGCTCAGCTCCTCCCAGGAAGCGTGAACCGATGCAACGGGCCGGTTGTCCGGCTCCGGCAGCCTGTGGCCGGTCGAACGGGAGCTGGTGAAGCCGATCGCGCCAGCGTCGAGCGCGTCGAGCAACTCATGCTCCATTGCGCCAAGGTCGTCGGCCGAGGCCTGCTGTTCGAAAGCACGCGGCCCCATGACATGCGTCCGCAGCGCAGAGTGGCCGATGTTTGCGGCGTAGTTGATCGCCTTTGGCAGCTTGTCGACGACGTCCATGTACTCCCTGAAAGTCGTCCAGTTCCACCGGACTGCAGCCCCTATCGCGGCGGGAGAGATGTCCTCCGCCCGCACGATGTTGCTGAGGATCATGTCGCGCTGCTCGGCAGAACCCGGTGCGAGCGTGAATCCGCAGTTTCCCATAACGGCGGTCGTCACTCCGTGCCAGCAGGAGCAGCTTCCCAATGGATCCCAGAACACCTGGGCGTCCATGTGCGTGTGCCCGTCGATGAAGCCCGGAGATACGACTTGGCCTGTGGCGTCAATTTCTTCTTTTCCTTTTTCGCCGATCCGCCCGATCGCCGCAATTCGATCGCCGCTCACGCCGACGTCCGCCCGATATCTCGGCAGTCCTGTTCCGTCGACTACCGTGCCGTTACGGATCACGAGATCGTACATTTGGCTTCCTCCTCTGGTGAACAGGTTTGCATATTCCCGTCTGAATATAGGCTATCACACAGGCCCGTCAGGGATCAGCTATTTCGCCCGCGCTAGGCGAGGGGCAGATAGACGCGCCGTCCTTCGCGGCTCGAGATGTGAACCGCTTCCGTGAAGTCCATGTAGTTCACGGCGTCGAGGAACGACGTTCGACGGATCGGCTCTTTCCCCCGGATCGCCCCGATGAATTCCTCTTCCACCCGCCAGCGGTAGGTCTTGTCCTCGGGAATCGCGATCCGGGTCATCTCCTTGTCGCCGCGGCGACCGCCCGAGAGCACGGCCCCCTGCCCCTCGAAACGCAGCGTGCCCTCGCTCCCGAAGAGCCACACCTCCGGCCCGGGCATGAACCCGGCGACCGAGCTCCAGTGCAGCCGCGCGATCGCGCCGTTCGCGAGATCGGCCAGCACCTCCACATGGTCGGGCACTTCCACCGCGCGACGCTCCCCGCGTTCCGCGTCGAAGCGGTACGGGACCGCAACCCGCGTGCGGGCCATGACCGCCTTCGCCGGCCCGACCCAGCGCGAGATGCACTCGTACCAGATGCCCATCGACATGATGTTCATGCCCGAGTAGTCGCGGTTCATCCGCCAGTGCAGCGGCGCATCGCGATTCAGCAACCCGGTCGAGACGTGGAGATCGAGCGCCTGCAGCTCGCCGATGTGGCCGTCGGCGAGCAACTGCATCACCATTGGATCGGCCGCGAACGTGGCAGGACCCGGGACGACCTGGGTCACGAGGTCCGGCCGTGCCCGCGAGGCGGCAAGCATCTGCCGCGCTTCGGTCGCGTTCAACGCCATGCGCGCCTCGGTGAGGACGTGCTTGCCGGCGGCGAGAGCCCCCAGCGTCACCGGGCAGTGCAGGTAGGGCCAGGTGCCGATGACCACCGCGTCGATTCCCGGGTCGTTCACGAGCTCCCGCCAGCTCTCGTGCACGCGCGGGATGCCGAATTCCTGGGCCACGCGTTCCGACGAGGCCCGCGAGCGATTCGCGACCGACGCGATCTCGACGCCGGCGATCTTCTTCAGGTTGGGGATGTGGTGCCGGCGCGTATTGGCGCCGGCACCGACGACGCCGATGCGAATGGTATCGGGCATGAGTGCTTCCTCCACGACAGGTCAGATATTCCGCGAGATCATAGCCGAAGCCCCGCGTCGGCGTGCGCATCGGCGGACTGAACGAAGCCAACCCCGCGCTGGCGGCTACGGATCGCCGCTACCGCGCGCGATCGACGTTTAGCAGCCTGTCACGTCTTCAAGTCCGACAGGCTGCTAGCGGGCACGCCGAACTCGCGGCGGCAGACCTCGGCCAGCGCTGCCACGCCCTGGTGGATTTCCTCGTGGCTCGGGCTCGCGAAGCACAGCCGCATCCGGCTGCGGGCGTGGCCTTGGTTCACCGACCACTGGGGCCCCGGATTGATCGCGACGCCCGCCGCGAGCGCCGGTTCGTAGAGCTTCATCGTGTCAACGCCGTCGGGAAGCTTGACCCAGAGGAAAATGCCGCCCTTGGGATCGTCGAACTCCACCGCCGTTCCGAAGTGCTCGTTGAGCGATTCCATCAGCGTCTCGAGCTTGGCGCGCAGGCTCCGCCGCAGCGCGGGAACGTGCCTGGAGAAATGCGTCGCGCAATACTCCGCCAGCACCATCTGCTCCAGCGCGCCGGTGCCGGCGTCGGTCTTCAACGCGAGCATGCGCGACATCACGTCCCAGGGCGCCACGATGTAGCCGACCCGCAGCGCCGGCGCGATCGACTTCGAGAACGAGCCGATGTGGATCACGCCGCCGCGCTTGCTCATGGCGTAGAGCGCGGGCGGGCGCTCCCCCGACCAGATCAGGTCGCAATAGCAGTCGTCCTCGAATATCGGCACGCCATGCGCCTCCGACAGCCGCAGCATTGCCTCACGCCGTTCCACGGGCAGGATGGTGCCGGTGGGGTTCTGCACGGTCGGAATGGTGTAGATGTATTTCGGCCGAATGCCCTTGCGCTTCAGATCGTCGAGCGCGCTCGAGAGCGCGTCGACCCGCATGCCGTCGCGGTCGAGCGGGATGCCGACCGGGGTGACGCCGAGCCGGGTGAGCCGGTTGATCGAGCCCTGGTAGCAGTCCTGCTCGATGACGACGGTGTCGCCGCGCGCGAGCAGCGTGCCGTTGACCAGGTCTATCGCCTGCAGCGAGCCCGACGTGATCAGGATGTCGTCGGCCCCGCAGGCAATGCCCGCATCGGCCTTGAGCTTGGCGACGAGGAACTCGCGGAGCCGCCGGTAGCCCTGCGGGCCGCTCGCCAGCCCATAGGTCGAGAGCGTGCGTCCCTCGCGTCTGAGCACTGCATCGGCGGCCGCGATCAGCCCCTCGAGCGGCAGCCCGTCGGCGTCATTGTTGCCGCCGGTGAAATCGTACTTGACGCGCCCGGTCCAGCGCGCCACCGGCGGCGGCAGCCCCGCGGGCAAAAGCGGCACGAAATCGAACGATGCGGAACTCATGGTCTCAGGTCTCCCCTCTCGTGGCTTCTTTTCGCACCGCCCGGGGCAATTGGCCCACGGAGCGATGCCGATCGTCAGAAGGTGGCTAGCATAAGGCATAATTGGGGTAGCTGAGTTGCACACGAGTCGCACCCGAACCGGGGGAGCAATATGCACGAAATGCGTTATGAGGCGCCAAAGACACTGGCGGCGGCGGTTTCCCTGCTGGCGGGCGCCAGTGGGCAGGCGAGAGTGCTGGCCGGCGGCACGGACCTGCTGATCCAGATGCGCGGCGGCCGCGTCGATCCCGAGCTGCTGGTCGACATCAAGGGCATCCCCGAGATGACCTCGATTGTTGCCGAGAACGGCGTGTTTCGGTTCGGAGCGGCCGTTCCCTGCATGGAGCTGGTCGAACATGAGGCGTTCGCGAAGGCATGGCCTGGCGTGACTGACGGAGCGAATCTGATCGGATCGATCCAGGTGAGAGGACGCGCGACTGCGGGCGGCAATCTGTGCAATGCCTCGCCGGCTGCGGACACCGTTCCTGCGCTGATCGCCGCCGGTGCGACCGTCAGCGTTGTCGGGCCCAAGGGCAGACGCGAGGTGCCGGTCGAGGATATCGCCACCGGACCGGGCAAGACTTCGCTCGCCAGGGGCGAGATCGTCGCGTCGTTCCTGCTGCCACGGCGCCCGCCGCGTTCGGGCGATGCCTATCTTCGCTTCATCCCGCGCACCGAGATGGACATTGCGGTCGTCGGCGCGGGGATCAACCTTACGCTGGACGAATCGGGTGTCTGCAGCCAGGCGCGGGTCTGCATAGGCGCGGTGGCCGAGCGCGCGTTGCTGGTGCGCGAAGCCGCCGCCGCGCTGATCGGCACCAAAGTCGATGCGGAAGCGCTCCAGCGCATGGCCGCGGCCGTGAGCGCAGCCTGCCGGCCGATCGACGACAAGCGCGGAACGAAGGAATACCGGATCAAGGTCGCCGGCGTGATGGCACGGCGCGCCGCTCAAATTGCGCTCGATCGGGCGCGGAGGAAAAACTGATGGCCAAAGTTCATGTAACGGCAACACTCAATGGCAATGCGGTCGAGTTTCTTTGCGAAACGCGCCAGACGCTGCTCCAGATCCTGCGCGACGAATTGCACTTGACCGGCACCAAGGAAGGGTGTGGCACGGGCGACTGCGGCGCCTGCAGCGTGACGGTCGATGGGCGGCTGATGTGCTCGTGCCTGATTCTCGGCGCCGAGATGCAGGGGAAGTCGATCCAGACGATCGAGGGCATGGCCGACGGCGAGAAGCTGCACCCGTTGCAGCGCAAGTTCCTGGAGCATGCCGCGCTCCAATGCGGCGTCTGCACGCCGGGGGTTCTCGTCGCGGCGAAGTCACTGCTGGAGCGCAATCCCGATCCGACCGAGGAAGAGGTGCGCTACTGGCTGGCGGGCAACCTGTGCCGCTGTACCGGGTACAACAAGATCATCGAGGCGGTGCTCGATGCCGCCAGCGAAATGCGGAGGGCTTAAGCCATGGCTAGCGTGATCGTTCATCCCGAAAAGGAACTGAAAGTCGTCGGCACGAGTCCGTTGCGGCCCGATGGCGTACCGAAGGTGACGGGGCTCGCGCAATACGGCGCGGACTTCAGCCTCCCCGGCATGCTGTGGGGGAAAATCCTGCGCTCGCCGCACGCGCATGCGCGCATCCGCTCCGTCGACACGTCGAAAGCGCAGGCGCTGCCGGGCGTCAAGGCGGTGATGACCTCCAAGGATCTCCCGGATCAGAAATTCGAGTACGTCGGCCCCGAGCGCGTCGCCGTCAATTTCTGGCACATGACGCGCAACATCATGGCGCGCGAGAAAGTGCTTTACGAGGGCCACGCCGTCGCCGCCGTCGCCGCCACCACCCCGGCGATTGCGGAGGAGGCGCTCAAGCTTATCGAAGTGGATTACGAGGTGTTGCCGCACGTCATCGACGTCGATGAGGCGATGAAGACTGAAGCGCCGCTTCTCTTCGAGGACATGATCACCCGCGGCATCGATCCCCCGCCGAAGGAGCCCTCGAACATCTCGAAGCGGATCGAGTACAAGATGGGCGACATCGCGGCGGGGTTCGCAGCGGCCGACGAAATAGTCGAGTTGAGCTTCAAGACGAAGCCGGTGCACCAGGGCTACATCGAGCCGCACGCAACGCTCGCGCGCACCGACGCCGACGGGCAGGTCGAGCTCTGGGTTTCGAGCCAGGGACACTTCGTGGTGCGCACCATGGTGTGCAGGCTCCTCGGCATCAAGACCGCCGACCTGCGCGTGCATGCCGCCGAGATCGGCGGCGCCTTCGGCGGCAAGACCGTCGTGTATGTCGAGCCGGTGGCCGTCACGTTGTCTCGCAAGTCCGGCCATCCCGTGAAGATCATGATGAGCCGGGAGGAAGTGTTCAGGGGCACCGGGCCGACCTCCGGCGCGTCGATGACGATCAAGATTGGCGTCATGAAGGACGGCGATATCGTCGCCGCCGATGCCTTGATGAAGTATCAGGCAGGCGCCTTCCCGACCTCACCGGTCATGAACGGCTTGATGTGCGGCTTCGCGCCGTACGACATTCCGAACGTGCGCACCATCGGCTACGACGTGGTGTGCAATCGCCCGAAGACGGTCGCCTACCGCGCTCCCGGTTCGCCGATCTCCGCATACGCCGTGGAGAGCACCATGGACGCGGCGGCGAAGAAGATCGGCATGGACCCCCTGCAGTTCCGGCTGAAGAACATCGCCAAACCGGGAACGCAGTTGGTCTACGGCGCGAAAATTGCGCATGAAGGCTTTGCCGAAACCCTGCAGGCGCTGCAGCGGCATCCCGGCTACACCAAACCGCTCGGGAAGAACCAGGGTCGCGGCATGGCCGTGGGCTACTGGTTCAACGGCGGCGGCGAATCGAGCGCGACCGTGCACGTCAACGAAGACGGCACGGCGGTCGTCGCGACCGGCAGCCCGGATATCGGCGGCTCGCGCGCTTCGACGGCCCAGATGGCGGCCGAGACGCTGGGGATCGAATACGAAAGGGTGAGGCCAATCATCGCCGACACCAATTCGGTCGGCTACACGCAGGCCACCGGCGGCTCGCGCGTAACCTACGCGACCGGCCGCGCCGTGATCGGCGCATGCAATAAGGTGATCGCTGAAATGTGCGCACGGGCCGCAAAGATCTGGAAGATCGATGTCGAGGATGTGATCTGGGAGGACGGATTCGCCCGGCCCGCGGGCAAGCGGGCCGGCGAGTTCCCGCCGCTTTCGTTCAAGGATATCGCGTCCAAGCGCACCGCGACCGGCGGGCCGATCGTAGCGGCTTCCGCCATCAACGCGGACGGCCAGGGGCCTGGCTTCGCCGCCCAGTTTTGCGACGTGGAGGTTGACCCCGAGACCGGACAGGTGAAGATCCTGCGCTACGTCGCCGCGCAGGACGCGGGCCGCGCCGTTCATCCGAAATACGTCGAGGGGCAGATCCAGGGCGGTGTCGTGCAGGGCATCGGCTGGGCGCTGAACGAGGAATACATCTACGACCGGAACGGAAAACTGGAGAACCCGGGATTCCTCGACTACCGTATTCCGGTGGCGTCCGACCTGCCCATGATCGAGACGATCATAGTGGAGGTGCCGAACCCAAATCACCCGTACGGCGTAAAAGGGGTGGCGGAGGCCAACATCGTTCCGCCGATGGCGGCAATCGCCAATGCGATCGAAAACGCGATCGGCCAGCGCCTGACCGAGCTGCCGATGTCGCCACCGAAGGTGCTCGCCGCCCTCGACGCGGAACACCGGGGCTAATCGTAGGATAAGTGCAATGCCCTGGATCGAAGCGAACGGCGCGAGCCTGCGGTACGAACTGAGCGGATCGGGAAAAGAGACGCTGGTTTTGGTTCATGAAGCCGGCGGGTGCCTCGAAAGTTACGAGGACACACTGCCCGGACTGGAAAAGGATTTTCGTGTTCTGCGTTACGACCAGCGCGGTTTCGGATTTTCGGAGAAGGTGCGCGAACTCACCTTCGAGACCGTGGTGGCGGACCTGGCCGGACTGCTCGACGCTCTGCAAATCACCGTGCCGGTGCATGTGGCCGGTTGCGC
>MEQT01000277.1:28888-35309 GCA_001770325.1 Betaproteobacteria bacterium RIFCSPLOWO2_02_64_14 | reverse complement strand
TTCCTACGAACGGGAACAGGAACATGCAGACCACGCCGAACAAGAGCACGGTGCCGATGGTGTAGGCGATCTCGATCGATTTCGCCTGCACGACCGGCGCCGCCGCCACCGAAGCCGATACGCCGCACACGCCGATGCCGGACGACATGACGCCGGTCATCGAGTTCGGCAGCTTCTGGCGCACGCCGATCAGCAGCACGAGCCACACCGAACCGAGCACGAACACGCCGATCAGCACGACGGAGAGCTTGCCCAGTTGTGCGAGTTCGGCGAAGCTGTAGAGCGCGCCGAGCATGATTACCCCCGTCTTCAGACCCAATCGCGAGAGGCGCACGCCGTTTTCGGCCCATGCCGGCACCTTGAAGACGTTGACGATGATGATGCCGGCGACGATCCCCATCACCACATAGTTCAGGTTGAGAATGCTCGCGAAATTGAAACCCAGCACCGCCCGCGCCTCGCGGCCCCATTTCGCCATCATGGGATCGAGTCCCCACTTGACGATGAACGCGACGAGCATGATGAACATCACGCCCGCGATCGTGGAAAGGTAGTAGTCGGCGTGGCCTTCTCTGGGCGTGACCAGCATCTGCCACAGTCCGACGGCCAGCGCGACGCCGCCGAAGCAGTAACCGAGGGTCTGCATCTCGCCCACGTGCCGCCCGGTTCCGAGAAACTTGATCACCGGTTCCATGAGGCCGCTCTGCACCGAGTAGGCGTAAGCGACCATGATGAGGCCGACGATGAACGGCCAGGGAGATTTTTGGGTATAAACCATGGGCTCCTCCGTTGTTCGCAATCTCGAAATTCCCGGCTATGCGCCCGGAATGGTATTTCCCTCGTCTCACGCGCACATGCGTGGTGGGGATAGTGGGGTAGTTTCAGGTCGCTCGATGTTCCAAGTCAAGCACTAGCGCGGAATACGGATTCCAGAGGCGCCATCAGGAAGGGCGAACGCTTTACATAAAAAGTTTCAATGCAGTGTTCCACTTTACTAATGCTCGTGCCACCTGGCGGACGCCTTCCCGCGAAAGACGCGGTACGAGCAAGCAGTGTACGCAATGAGAAATGGCAGCACGATTTCATTGCCCAATCGAGTTCATCACATTGTTATCCGCCGCTCAAGGCGCTCATGATCGTGACTTCATCACCATCGCCGACCGCGCTTGGTACCAAGTCTTGCCGGCGTCGGTCAATCGGAATACCGTAGGTCCGGGATGGCCGAAGTGCGCAGGCCAGCCGGGCCGGATCGTCTGCCAAGTTCATGAAACAACAACTGAACCAAGCACTTGAAATGTGGTGCTGACCCCCAATATCTCTGGTAACCCGGATCGAAAGAGACGCCATGCGCTTCGACAAATTTACGACCAAGTTCCAGCAGGCCTTCGCCGATGCCCAGAGCATGGCGGTGGGCAACGACAACCCGTACATCGAGCCGCAGCATCTGCTTGCCGCGCTTCTCAACCAGGATGACGGCGCGACGACTTCGCTGTTGGCGCGAGCCGGGGTCAACGTGGGTGGGCTGCGTTCCGCCCTCAAGCAGAGCATCGACCGAATGCCCAAAGTCGAGGGCACTGGCGGCGAAATCACGGTGTCGCGCGAACTCGGCAACCTTCTGAACCTCACCGACAAGGAGGCACAGAGGCGCGGCGACCAGTTCATCGCCTCGGAGCTGTTCCTACTGGCGCTGCTCAACGACAAGGGGGAAACCGGGCGCCTCATGAAGCAGCATGGCGTAAGCCGCGCGCCTCTCGAACAGGCAATCGGGGCAGTGCGCGGCGGCGAAGCCGTGCAGAGCCAGGAAGCTGAAGGCGCGCGTGAGGCACTGAAGAAATATACGCTCGATCTTACCGAACGCGCGCGTTCCGGCAAGCTCGATCCGGTGATCGGCCGCGATGACGAAATCCGAAGGGTGGTGCAGATCCTGCAGCGCCGCACCAAGAACAATCCCGTGTTGATCGGCGAACCGGGGGTGGGCAAGACCGCGATCGTCGAGGGGCTCGCACAACGCATCGTCAACGACGAGGTGCCCGAGACACTCAAGGGCAAGCGCGTGCTGTCGCTCGACATGGCGGCGATGCTGGCCGGTGCAAAATATCGCGGTGAGTTCGAGGAGCGCCTGAAGTCCGTTTTGAAGGAGATTGCACAGGATGCCGGGCGCACCATCGTCTTCATCGACGAACTGCATACCATGGTCGGCGCCGGCAAGGCGGAAGGCGCGATCGACGCCGGCAACATGCTGAAACCCGCGCTTGCGCGCGGCGAACTGCACTGCGTTGGCGCCACCACGCTCGACGAGTATCGCAAGTACGTCGAGAAGGATGCCGCCCTGGAGCGGCGCTTCCAGAAAGTGCTGGTCGAAGAACCCTCGGTCGAAGCCACGATCGCGATCCTGCGCGGCCTGCAGGAGAAGTACGAAGTGCATCATGGGGTCGAAATCACGGACCCGGCGATCGTCGCCGCCGCGGAACTGTCGCATCGCTACATTACCGACCGTTTCCTGCCCGACAAGGCGATCGATCTGATCGACGAGGCGGCCTCCCGCATCAAGATGGAGATCGATTCCAAACCCGAGGCGATGGACAAGCTCGACCGCAGGCTGATCCAGTTGAAGATCGAGCGCGAGGCGATGAAGAAAGAGAAAGATGACGCTTCGCAGAAGCGGCTCGCTTTGCTGGAAAGCGAGATTGCCAGTCTCGAGCGCGAGTACGCCGATCTGGACGAGATCTGGAAAGCGGAAAAGGCGCAGGTTCAGGGCAGCGCGCACGTGAAGGAGGAAATCGACCATGTGCGCGCCGAGATCACGAGGCTGCAGCGCGCGGGCAAGCTCGACAAAGTCGCCGAACTCCAGTACGGGCGGCTGCCGCAGCTCGAAGCGCAGCTCAAGCAGGCTGAAAAGGCGGGCAGCGGACAGGCGCGGTTGAAGCTCCTGCGCACGCAGGTTGGCGCCGAGGAGATCGCCGAGGTCGTCTCGCGCGCCACGGGTATTCCGGTATCGAGAATGATGCAGGGCGAGCGCGAGAAACTCCTCCAGATGGAGGAAAAACTGCACTCGCGCGTCGTGGGCCAGGACGAAGCGGTGCGGCTGGTGGCGGATGCGATCCGCCGCTCGCGCGCGGGGCTCTCCGATCCGAAGCGTCCCTACGGCTCGTTTCTGTTCCTTGGGCCCACGGGCGTCGGGAAAACCGAGCTATGCAAGGCGCTCGCGGCGTTCCTGTTCGATTCGGAAGACCATCTGATCCGCGTCGATATGTCGGAATTCATGGAGAAGCACTCGGTGGCGCGGCTGATCGGTGCGCCGCCGGGATACGTGGGGTACGAAGAGGGCGGGCACCTCACGGAAACCGTGCGCAGGAAGCCGTACTCGGTCATCCTGCTCGATGAGATCGAAAAGGCGCACCCCGACGTATTCAACGTGTTGCTGCAGGTGCTCGACGACGGCCGGATGACCGACGGACAGGGGCGTACCGTTGACTTCAAGAACACGGTCATCGTGATGACCTCCAACCTGGGCTCGCAGATGATCCAGCATATGGCCGGAGATGACTATCAGGTCATCAAGCTTGCAGTGCTGGGCGAAGTCAAGGCGCAGTTCCGGCCGGAGTTCGTGAACCGTATCGACGAGATCGTCGTGTTCCACGCGCTCGACGAGAAGCACATCAAGTCGATCGCGAAGATACAGCTCGGCTATCTTGAACAGCGGCTGGCGAGCATGGACATGAAGCTCAGCATCACCGACGCCGCGCTCAAGGAGATCGCCGCGGTCGGCTTCGATCCGCTCTACGGCGCGCGGCCATTGAAACGCGCCATCCAGCAGCAGATCGAGAATCCACTGGCAAAGGCGATTCTCGAGGGCCGGTTTGCGCCCAAGGATACAATCCTGACCGATGCGCGCAATGGCGCCATCGTGTTCGACAAGGCGCAACGCGCGGAGAAACAGAACGTTGCCGCATGAACATCCACCAGATTCAAATGGCGTACGACCAGCGGCAGGATCGAATCATGCTGCGGCTTTCGACGCGCGAGCAAACTGAATTCCGGTTCTGGCTGACACGGCGCTTCGTGAAGCGGCTCTGGGGCTTGCTGTTGAAGATGCTCGAGCAGGACGAGTCGTTCCGGAGCCTGAGCGAAGAAGCCCGCCGCGCACTGCTCGGCATGCAGCACGAAACGTTTGTCGAGGAGGGCGACTTTTCGAAGGCCTATGAGAATACCGCCCGGGACATGCCACTCGGCCCCGAGCCGGTGTTGCTCGCTACCGCCAAGGGCAAGGTCGACGCCAAGGGTAACCAGACCCTGAGCCTGCATCCTGCTTCCGGCCAGGGGATCGATCTGGGTCTCAACAGCAAGCTGCTGCACATGGTGGTCAAGCTACTGCGTGATGCGGTGTCACGCTCGGACTGGGACATCAGGATCACGCTGCTCTCCGGGGCCGAGCAGTTCGCGGCGACCACCCCCGCGACCCCTCGCACCTTGAACTGAGTCCCTGGTCGCCCACCTGCATCGGGCTCCGGTTCAGAGTTGCAGCCGGCGCCAATAACCGGTGAGTTCGAGGTAACCGCGCCCGACGGATGCGCCCGCGCGCAGGGCGCGTACCGCACCCTCCCAGTAGACGGCTCCCGTGGTCGCGCGCGTATCGTTTTCCTGGTCATCGAACAGCGGTTCGATGTCGATCTCACGGCCTCCCGCGCTCACGCGCCACGATACCGGATAGTTCGCTCCGGTGCGGGATGAACGCCAGTGGCGCAGGGGCGTGAAGCGCACCGTGTCCGGCGCAAATACTTGCACGCTGCCGGCAGCACTGCGGTATGCCCCACCGGCCCAGAACGACCCGCCCGCGGGATCGCGCATCCGGAACGCCATCAGGGCGCCGCCGTCGTCGAGATTGATGCCGATCCAGTCCCATCCCACCGCGCGCTCGTCCATGTAGCTCGACGACCACTCATGGTCGAGCCAGGCCACGCCGCCAACCGTCTCGGTACTGCCGTTGCGCGTGAGCGTGCCGCTCGCGTCGAGGTGCGGAATGCTGTAGTAGTAGCTCGCAGATTCAGCGCGCGGTCCCTTCCGGCTCAGGCCCGCTGCCCCCTGCAGCATGGGGGGCTGCGTTGCGGTAAAGACGAGCTCGAGCCGGAAACTCCGCGCGGCGACGGTGGCGACATAGCGCCCGCCCTGCTGCCTGAATGACCAATCGTCGATCCATACGTCGGTGCGGCCCTGTGCCGCTCCGGCGAGTTCGAATGCCGCGCGCGCGGCGCGTTGATCGCGTTGCAGACGACCGCGCGCTGGGTCGGCGATTGCAGCGTGGGCAATCAGCATGTGGTGCGGCGCAAACGTGCTCGGGTTCGCGGTTCGCCGCACAGGCCGGGCGCGAAAGAAGGTGATCTGGAATCCGATGGCGGCGCCGCCAGCGCCAGCCAGCCAGCCGGTCACGTACCACCACTCGAGGCGAAATTCAGGATGGCTTCCTTCATCGTGCGGGAAGCGCATCGCATATCCCGGCACCACAGTAGCAAAGGGCGCGACAGGTGACTCGTGACTGGTGATCCGTGACGGTTTGCTCGTTGCGGCTGGTCGGTGATTGGCTGCTCGTGCGAGTACTTCGGGTGCAGCAGTTATTCCGGCTATCAGTGCCAGCGCCCGCCGTCTGCCAAGCATGCCCCTTAGGCCTTTATCCTTCATCCTTCCGCCTTCATCCTTGCCTGTATCACCAGTCCTCCCGCACCGCGCGGATCACGTCGTCGCTCATCGCTGCGCGTCCACTCCATACGGCGGTGACGATGGAAGCCGCGGCGAGAACGGCCGCGAGCGCGGCGAGAGGGAGCCACGGCACGTGCAGGTCCATGCTCCAGTGAAACGACTGGCGGTTCACCACGTGGATCAGGATCAAGCCGGTGATCCACCCCAGAGCCAGTCCGACTGCTGCGCCGAAGATGGAAACGATGGCGCCCTCCCATCCGAGCATGGCACCGATGCCGCGCCGGCTCATGCCGATGTGCCGCAACATCCCGAACTCGCGCCGGCGGGCAAGCGCCTGCGCGCCGAAGCTCACGCTGATGCCGAACAGACCGATCAACACCGCTGCGATTTCCAGCGCGTAGGTCACCGCGAACGTGCGGTCGAAGAGCGCGAGCGAGTTGGCGCGCACCTCGCGGGTGCTGGCGATTTCGATGCCCTGGGCATTTCCGAGGCGCTCGCGCAAGGCGCGCTCGACGCCGGGCAGTGCCGCGCCGGGGGCAATCCAGATTGCCGCGTCATTGGCCAACGTGTCTCCGGTGAGGTTCACGTAGAGTTGCCGGTCGATGGCAATCGCACCGCTCTGGCGCACGTAGTCGCGCCAGATGCCGGCCACGGTGTACTCGCGTGAGGACGCTCCTATGGGCAGTTGCACGCGCTGCCCGGTGCGCCAGCCATAGAGGTCGGCCGC
>MEQT01000277.1:0-28879 GCA_001770325.1 Betaproteobacteria bacterium RIFCSPLOWO2_02_64_14 | reverse complement strand
GCAGCATTGCGGCAGAGTCCACGGGGCCGGCCAGCAGCACGACCGGCGGCCGATCCGAAGCCAGCAGCAGATTCTGGCTGCGCAGGAATTCGATGCGTTCGACGCCCGGAGTGGATTGGAGGCGGTTCTGCTCCTCCGGGGTGAGAAAGCCGGTTTCGCCGCCGCGCAGGGTGCGCAGATAGAGATCAGCCGGCAGCATGTGCTCGAGCCAGGTTTCCAGCGAACTGCGGAACGAGTGCACCATGATCAGCATTGCAACCATCAGACTGAAGCTTGCGACGATGGCAGCGGCACTGACTGCAATCTGGCGCGGCGTCGCCTGTAATTGCGCGAGGGCGAGTGCCGCCGGAACCGAACGAGGAGCCGAAACGCGTTTCAGCACGCCGGAAACGAACTGCGGCAGGAGCAGTATGACGCCGGAGAGGATCAGCGCGATCGCGCAGTATGCGGCGACCGGGAGTCCGTCGACAGCCGGCGCGAACGCGAGCAACGCGCCGATTGCGCACGAGGCGATGCCCGGCCAGGTCGTGCGCACTCCACGCAGGCCCTCTTCTTCGTCACCGGCATGCAGCGCCTTGGCTGGCGCGCGGCGCGCGGCTTCCAGTGCCGGCGCCGCCGCACCCAGCACGGCAAACAACACGCCGAGCGCGAAGTACGCCATGAGCGCGACGGGATCGACGTGGATGCCCGGAACGATGCCGCGAAAATAACCGGCGCCCAGGTCGGTGCCGAAGTTCGCGATGGCAAATTGCGCGACGGCGTAACCGAGCGCAAGGCCCAGAATTGCGCCGATCGCGCCGACGACGGCCGCTTCCGCCAGGAGCCAGCTCGCGAGTGAGCGCCGCGTCACGCCCAGCGCGCGCAAGAGAGCGAATTGCGCGCGACGCCGCATAAGCGCCAGCATCTGCGAGGAAAACACCAGGAAAGCTCCGGTGAACAGCGCAATCAGCGCCAGCATATCGAGATTCAGGCGGTAGGCCCGCGACAGGCTCGCGCCGCGTTCCGCATCGGTCTCCGGGGTTGCCACGTGCACACCGGAGGGAAGCTCGTTCTGCAGTTCGCGCTGGAACGCCGTGACAACCACGCCCGGCTTGAGCCTCAGATCGATACGGCTAAGCTTGCCAAGGCGGCCGAGACGCCATTGTGCAGTGGCGATGTCCATGACGCCAACCCGCTGCCGATACCCGCCTTCCGGCAGCATGCCGACCACCTTCACTTCGACGACTCCGGTGCCGACCATCATGCGCAGCGCGGCGCCCATATCGAGGCCGAGCCAGCGCGCGGCTGACGGGCTCAGCAGTACGGAATCTGCAGCGAAGAGCTCGGCGACCTCAGCGGTCCTCTCGGGCAAGAGCGATGGTTGCACCTGTGCGGTGCGCAGCGGGTCGAAACCGATGATTCTGAGCGTGCCTTCCTTGCCGAGGATCGGCACCTCGAGTTCAACTGCCGGGTTGGCCGCTTCGACCTGCGGCAGGCGGGCGATGCGCGGGTACAGCGTTTCGTCGAAGCCCGCTCTCGGGCCGCGTACCACGAGGTCGGCTTCGCCCGCAAGATGATGCGCGGCAAGATTGAATTCGTTGAGCGCGCTTGAGTTGATCAGGTGCACTGCCACACCCAGGGCGACCCCCAGGGCGATTGCGGCGAGCGCAAGGAGGGCATGCCCAGGATGCTCACGCAGCGGACCGGAAACCAGCGCGCGGAACGGCAGAAAACGCGTTCCGGAAGCCGTGAGCGCAGAGGCGTGGGGCGCAAGGCGGGCGCTAGCCACTTATCACCTGTCGGTGGTCACTTGTCGTGGATCAGCTCCGCAGGCGCAGCCCGTCGGATGCAAGCGTGAAGACACGGTCGGCGCTGGCAGCCGCAGTGGCGGAGTGCGTGACCAGGATGCCGGCGCCGCCGTTGCGTTTCACTTCGGCACGCAGAAGAGTGAGCACCTGAGCGCCATTCGCCGCGTCGAGATTGCCGGTAGGCTCGTCGGCGAGCGTGAGCAGCGGCCGGTGCACGAGCGCCCGGGCGATCGCAGCCCGCTGCAACTCACCGCCCGAGAGCTCGCGTGGATAACTTGCGCCGGCCCGGGAGAGACCCACGGCCTTCAGCATCTCGGCCACGCGTGCGCCAGCCTCGTCAGGCGCGGCACCGATGAGCGACAACGGCAACGCCACGTTCTGTGCGACGGTAAGATGCGGCAGCAGGTGAAATGCCTGGAACACGAAACCGATGTGATTCCGGCGCACGAGCGTGCGTTCGGCGTCGTCGAGTGCAGTCACTTCGCGCTCGGCAAGCGTTACGCTCCCGGAATCGGGAACGTCAAGGCCGGCGATGAGGTTGAGCAATGTCGACTTGCCCACGCCCGATTCGCCCATGATCGCCACGTACTCGCCTGCCGCGAGATCGAACGTGACATCGTCGAGCAGGGTGCGCGGACGCACCCCGCCGTACGACTTGGTCAGCTTGCGGATTGCAAGCATGGACGCAGATCACTTCGAGCGCTGGCAGTCCCCTCAAACCGCGCTTTCTTGGTCATGTGTCGCATTGCAACAGGTGGTTTTCCATAAAGAGTTTGTCGGCTGCTAGCCGACAAACTCTTCAGACGATCCACTCCGAGACCGGGGCGCGCGCCTGATGGAGGGGCTGGGCGATCACATCGACCAGAACCGGGCCATCGTGGCGCACGGCGGCAGCAAGCGTCGCGCGCAGCTTTGCCGGATCGCTTACGCGCCACGATTTCACCCCGAAGGCGGCAGCGACTGCAGCGTGATCGGTGCGGCCAAAATCGACGGAATAATAGCGGCGATCGAAGCTCGACTTCTGTCCCGCCTTGATCCAGCCATAAGTGGCATTCGATACCACCAGCATCAGCAGCGGCACTTTCAATCGGACGACGGTCTCGAGCTCGCCGCAGGTGAAACCGAAGCTGCCGTCGCCCATGACCGCCACCGCCCGGGCTCCGGAGCGGGCAAAATGAGCGCCGATCGCCGCCGACATCGCGTAGCCCAGCGCGCCGTGCGCCCGATTCGAAAGGAAATTGCGCCCCGGACGCCGCAGTTCGTAGTATGCCGAGAGATAGGGGCAGGGCGTACCGGGGTCGGCGACGATGATCGCGTCATCGTCAAGCACCGCCCGCAGATCGGATACGATCCGCTCCGGCGTGATCGGGCGGGTGTTGCTGCCGGCGAGTCGCCGGAATTCCGAAAACTTTGTAACCTTCGCCTGCGCGACGGCGCGAGACGCTGCCTGCGAGCGCTTGCGCCACGACGCACGCACGCCAAGCTCGCTGCCCAGCGCGCGCAGTGCAAGCTGCGCGTCCGCCTGAATCGCGACATCGGTGGGGTAGTTCACGCCGAATACCCCCGGGTCCACGTCGATGTGTATGACGCGCGCCGAGCCGGGCAGCGGATGGCGCCATTTCTCGGTGGTGACCGAACCGGCGCGGCACCCGATGAAGACCACTACGTCGGCGCTGTCGATGACCGTCCGCGTAGGCAAGGTGCCGCCGTTGCTGCCGATCACGCCTGCCACGAGCGGGTGCGTGTCCGCGAGCGAGCCTTTGCCGCTGACGGTCGTGCACACTACCGCTCCGAGCTTCTCCGCGAGCATCCGCAATTCCCTTGACGCGCCCGAAATCAGTACTCCACCGCCGACCACCAGCGCGGGCTGGCGTGAGTGCGCCAGCACAGCGGCGGCAGCGCGTATCGCGGCAGAGTGCGGCCCGATGCGCAGCGCGGGAACCCGCGCAAACTCCGGATCGGCGTGCAGAGCCGAAGCGTCAACCGTTTCCCGTTGCACGTCCAGTGGCAATCCAAGATGGGCCGCACCCGGGCGACCGGTCGTCATCTGGCGAAACGCCTCGCGCACGGCAAGAGGCACGCGGTCGCCGCGGTCCACCACATGGGTCGATTTGGCCACGGGCCGGAACAGTGCTTCCTGATCGAGTTCGGTGAGGGTAAAACGGCCACGGCTCGCCACGGGGATGTCGGTGGTGATGCAGAGCATTGGAACTGACGACTCATTTGCCTCTGCCACGCCCGGCAGAATGTAGGTAGCGCCGCCGCCGCTCGGCCCTTCGCACACGCCGACCCTGTTGCTTACGCGCGCGTAGCCGTCGGCCATATAGGCCGCCGAACGTTCGTCGCGCGTGAGAACGTGGGTCATGCCATGCTTCAGGCGATAGAGCGCATCATAAAAGGGCAGGCTGGTATCGCCGCACAGGCCGAAGATGTGCTTGACGCCTTGCAACGCCAGCATTCGCACCAGCGCGTCTGCGCCCGTCACAGGGGATTCCCCGCCGGCGCATCGGCAAGCCGCGTCGGGATCACGACCTCCGAGTGCAGCGTGCGGTGCACCGGGCATTTGCTCGCGATCTCCAGCAGGCGCTGGCGCTGCGCGGCGTCGAGCGGGCCGGTGATTTCGATCTCGCGTTCGATGCGGTCGACCCTGCCATCACGGGTTTCGCATTCAGCGCAATCGGCCGCGTGAATCTTGTCGTGCCTGAGTTTTACGACGACACGTTCGAGCGGCCATTGCTTCTGGTCGGCGTAGAGGCGCAACGTCATGGAAGTGCACGCCCCCAGGGCGGCAAGCAACAGATCGTACGGCGACGGGCCCGTGTCGTTGCCGCCGTGGCTTACCGGCTCGTCTGCGTGCAGCCGATGCGGGCCGACGCTGACCATCTGCGCGAGACGACCCGCGCGTGTCTCGGCGACGGTCACCTCATCGCGTTCGGCGACGCCGCCGGGTGCGGCGCTTGCGCTCGCCGAGCCGATGTAACGGCTCGCCCAGGCGCTCAGTACTGCGGCCACATAGACCGCGTCCTCTTTTCTCGTGAGCAGATGATCCGCATTGTCGAGTGACACAAAGCTTTTCGGATGTTTGGCGGCCATGAAAATCTGCGCCGCGTTGTCGATGCTCACCGTGGTGTCGCGCGGGGAATGAAATACGAGCAGGGCCTTGCGCAGTGATGCAATGCGTTCAATGGGCGCCTGGCCTGCGAGGTCATCGAGAAACTGCCTGCGGATGCGAAAGCTGCGGCCGGCAAGCCTGACCTCGGCCTCTCCCGCCTGTTCGATTTCGGCAAGGGCGGGCGCGAGCAGGCGGCGGACGTGTGCAGGATCGAAAGGCGTGCCGATGGTGGCGATCGCCACGCTCTCCGGAATCTGGCTTGCCGCCGCGAGAACGGCTGCGCCGCCGAGGCTGTGCCCGACGAGTATGGCCGGGGCCGCGTAGCGCTCGCGCAACCATGCCGCCGCGGCGACCAGGTCAGCGGCGTTCGACGAGAAGTTGGTGTTGGCGAACTCGCCTTCGCTGCCACCCAGCCCGGTAAAGTCGAAGCGCAGTACGCCGAATCCATGTGCCACGAGGGCGGCTGCGATGCGTGTTGCGGCGAGTGACTCCTTGGAACACGTGAAGCAATGCGCGAACAACGCAAACGCCGCAGGTGCAGCCGCGGGCAATTCGAGGCGGGCCGCAAGGAGTGCGCCGGATGCGCCAGCAAAGCGAATCATGTTCGGAGCGGCAGTCATGGTGGGTCCCCACAGGCGCGCTTGACGCCTGATCGTAGCATGGCGCGCGACAGCCTGAATGACCCCCTGCCCGGGGGAACTTGACGCTCCTTTTCCGCTCTCATCGCGGTAGCTGGTATGATTTGCCGGAACGTGTTGCGTGGACGTGCGAACTACAAACGAGGAGGGTAATGATGAATGTCAAGCTACGGAGCCATATTGCCGGGATTTTCTGCGCCGCGGTGATTCTTGCGGTATCCCTGCCGGCGCAGTCTCAGGGGTACCCCAACAAACCTGTGCGGATGATCATTCCGTTCGGCGCGGGCGGCTCGACCGATGTGCTCATACGTATCGTCGCGACGAAGCTGCCGGAAAGCTTGGGCGAGCAGGTGGTGATCGACAACCGTACGGGTGCCGGAGGTCTTATCGGGACCGAGATCGCGGCAAAATCGAACCCCGACGGATACACCTTGCTTGGCACCGGAACGCCGCACACCATCGTTCCTAACCTGTACAAGAACGCGCCGTTCCATGCAGTGAAGGATTTTGCGCCGATCATGCAGATAGCGAGCCAGCCTTACGGTCTGGCGGTGCATCCCTCGCTTGGCGTCAAATCGGTCAAGGAGCTGATTGCGCTGGCGAAGAAGGAGCCCGGCAAGCACAACTACGCTTCCTCGGGCCAGGGGGGCGCGATGCACCTGTTCCAGGCGCTATTCGTCAACATGGCCGGCATTGACGTGGTGCATGTCCCGTACAAGGGCAGCGGGCCGGTGCGGTCCGACCTCGTGGGCGGCCAGATCAAGATCGGCTGCCTCGGCCTCTCGAGCATCATGCCCCACTACAGGGCGAAGCAGTTGAACATCATCGCGGTGACGAGCGCCAAGCGCTCACCCGAGTTGCCTGACGTTCCTTCCCTTGCGGAAACCCTGCCGGGCTATGATGCGTCGCTGTGGAGCGGGTTGCTTGCGCCGCGGGGAACCCCGGCAGCCGCCATCGAGCGCATACACCGCGAAGTCACGAAGTTGCTTCAGACTGCGGAGGTGCGGACGGCGTACCAGCGGCTGGGAACGGATGTCGTGGCCACTGATCCGAAGGCCTTTGCCAAGTTCGTACAGGTCGAGAACGACAAATGGGGCAAGATCGTGCGCGACCTCAAACTGGTGGTCAAATAGCGATAAACCGGACGCGCGCGCCTAGCGCTTGCGCATATAAGCCGGGCGCGCGGCCATCGGCGGCGCGGCGCGCTCGTCTTTGTGCCGGAAGCTGATCCGGCCTTTGGTCAGGTCGTAGGGCGACATTTCGAGGGTGACGCGGTCGCCCGTGAGTATGCGGATCCGGTGCTTGCGGATTTTTCCCGATGCGTAGGCGGTTACCTTGCAGCCGTTTACCAGCGTGACGCGAAAGACGGTATTGGGCAGCACTTCGTCGATCACGCCTTCGATTTCGACCACTTCTTCTTTTGCCACGTGCAAGTCTCCCCGTCGCGGGCAAGCGGCAGCGCCGCCTTTCCCGCGCCGATGCCGGTGTGGTGCGAAAGGGCTGAGACAGCGGCCGCGTGCAGCGGCCTGCCCGGGTCGATCAGACCGATTTCAGATTGACTGCGGAGAGCCGGCCGTCGGAGCCGCGTTCCGTGTCGAACGTGACCTGCTGATTCTCGGCCAGCCCCCGCATGCCGGCGCGCTCGACGGCAGAAACGTGGACGAACACATCCTTCGAGCCGTCCTGCGGTGCGATGAAGCCAAAGCCCTTGGTTGTATTGAAAAACTTTACGGTGCCAGTGGTGGACATGGTATTTCTCCGGGAAATTGCGGCGCCGTGCCCGAGATTGAGCGCGGCATCAAACGACTATTCGGGAAAGACCAGCGGGGCACCCCGAAGGGATGCTGAGAGGACCGACCGACAACCGATTCGACCTCGGGAGTATGAGGCCTGCGGGTGCATTTGGCAAGGAGAAAGAATGTGTTGCGAGCAAACGCGCGAAGCCGTAGAGAACGCCAGGAACCTGGAAAACCGGCGCGGAGAAGGGGTTTCAGGGCAAGCGGATGCGCCGGCGGGCGAGGGAAGTAGCGATCACCGGACAACGGCGCTGCGCACAACGAACTGCGGCGCGTCAAAGGCGGTGACGGACGGCAGCTCTCCCTGGAAAAGTTCCACTTCCACGAGGGTGGTGAGCGCGCTGCATCCCTGCGTGAGCTTCGAGGTGCCCTTGTCGAGGGTCAGCACATTTGGATTGCCGTGCTTCTCCAGCGTACCGATTTCTCCCGGCACCAGCGGATCGTACCATGCGCCGGTGGGAAGCACGGCCACCCCCTGCCGCACGCCATCGCTGATCTTGACGCCTGCGAGGCACGCGCCGCGGTCGTTGAAGACCCGAACGATGTCGCCAGTCTTGATCCTGCGCGCGGCAGCGTCCTGCGGGTGCAGGGTGAGCGCTTCGCGGTCTCGAATTTTGGCGGCACGGCTGACGCTGCCCTGATCGTACTGGCTGTGGAGCCGCGTGGCGGGTTGATGCGAAATCAAGTGCAGGGGATAGCGTCGCGCGAGTGGCGCGCCCAGCCACTCGGCAGGTTCGTACCACGCCGGGTGCCCAATGCAGTCGTCGTAGCCGAAGGACGCAATGGTCGAGGAGAAAATTTCAATCTTGCCCGACGGCGTGGGCAGCCGGTTGGCGCCCGGGTCGGCGCGATAGGCGCCCAGCATCACGGGCGGCTCGTCCGGTGGCGGCATCTCGACGTAACCCTCGGCCCAGAACGCCTCGAACCCCGGCAGTGACAGATCGAACTTGCGGGCGCGCACGCGTGCTTCATCATAGAGGTGGCGGAGCCACGCCGCCGCGCTGCGGCTCTCGGTGAATTGCTCCTTCGCACCCAGCCGCTCGGCCAGCGCGCTGAAGATCTCGTAGTCATCGCGCGCTTCACCCACGGGTTCGATCGCGCGCTTCATCGCGATCATGAAGCGGTCGCGCGAAGTGGAGCCGATATCATCGCGTTCCAGCATGGTGGTGGCCGGCAGCACGATGTCGGCCATTTTCGCGCCCGGGTTCCAGTATTGCTCGTTGACGATAATGGTCTCGGGCTTGCGCCACGCCCGGATGAGGCGGTTCAGGTCCTGGTGATGGTGGAATGGATTGCCGCCCGCCCAGTAGATGAGCCGGATATCAGGATAGCTGCAAACCTTGCCGTTGAACTCGTAGCGGCCGCCGGGATTTTCCAGCATGTCGGAGATGCGCGCGACCGGGATCGGCGTCTTGACCGCGTTCTGCCCTTGCGGTAGCACCGGGCCGGAGAAAGCGTGCGCGTTGGCGCCTTCGATCCCGACCGGGCCATAGGCGAGGGCAATGCCGCCGCCGGGTGTGCCTATTTGCCCAAGGAGACAGGCAAGGGCGATGCCCATCCAGTAAGGCTGCTCGCCGTGATCGCCGCGCTGCAGCGACCAGGCGACGCTGATCATGGTGCGATTTGCGGCCATGCGCCGCGCAAGCGCGACGATCGATTCCGCCGGAACCTCGCAGATGCGCGCCGCCCACTGGGCATTCTTGGGAACACCGTCTGCTTCGCCCATCACATAGCGGCGGAATGGTTCGAATCCTTCGCAGTAGCGCTCGAAAAACGCAGGGTCGTGACGGCCTTCCGCGATCAGGGTGTGCGCGATGCCCAGCATGAAAGCGGTATCGGTGTTGGGCCGCAGCGGTATCCATTCCACGCCCGGCGCGGCCTCGAGATCGTCGCGCAGGGGTGAGACGTTGACGAACCGCACGCCCGCACTGGCGAGGCGCCTCAACGCCGGGCGTGCTTCATGCTGACTGATGCCGCCGGAATTGACCTGTGTATTCTTGCCGGGGATGCCGCCGAAGGCGACGAGCAACTGGCAGTGCCTTTCAAGTTGCGCCCATGCCGTGTGCTGCGCGCGCAGGGCATCCATATCCATGACGATGTGCGGCAGCAGGGTGCGCGCGGCGCCGAGGCTGTAGGTGCCGACGTGCGCGACGTAGCCGCCGATCGCGTTCATGAAGCGGTGTACCTGGCTCTGCGCGTGATGGAACCGGCCCGCGCTCGACCAGCCGTAGGATCCGGCAAAGATCGACGCATTGCCGAATTGCGTCTTGACGCGCCTCAGTTCTGCGGCGGCCAGCGCCAATGCTTCGTCCCAACCGATCTTGACGAAGGGTTCCGCTCCACGCCTTTCGGGCGCCGCGCCGGGGCCGCCTTCGAGGTAGCTCTTGCGCACCGCCGGGTACCGTACTCGCGTGGGGCCGGTAACCGCAGCGGCGAGCGACTGGCCGATCGGCGAGGGGTCGGGGTCCCGCTCGAAAGGAGCGATCCCCGTGATGCGCCCGGCCTCCACGGTTACGTCGTAAACGCCCCAGTGGGTGGAAGTCAGCATGGTCGGCCATTACCCGGGTAAAAGACGGCTTTTCGGCGCATTCACCAGATTGTGAATGCAAGTGTAACGTATCACGGGGGAGGGGTTTCAGAGAGGCATTACGCCAGTAACCGCAGCGCAACGGAAAACACGCTGAAGTTGACCGCGATCACAAACATCGCGTAGGACCACAAGGGCCCGATGTTCGGATCCCACAGACCTCGCAGGGCGTGACCGAGCATGCCGCAGGCGACGATCGCGAAACCCAATATCGGCGACGCGCGCGTGCTCAGTAGCTTCCAGGTCATAGAGTACCGTCACCTTCTCCCCGACCTTGTAGCTCCCCGCGCCAAAGAGCCTCGCGAAGAATCACAGCAATGCCGAGCTGATGCTGTCCATAAAAGGGCTAACGCGTTACGCCCACCTTGAATGCCGCCTTCTCGTCGGCATCAAGCTGGGCCATGAGGCCGGTTTCCCAGGCGAGGTATTGTTTCATCGCCTCGCGGTCGCCGGCGTGGCGGTCGTGCACGAAGAAGAGGTGGTCGATGCAGTCGGCGTCAGGCGGCACGGCGGGTGAGGATTCGGTCGGATAGCCCGCGTTGATCCATGCAGCAAGACCACCATTGAGTATTCGCACGTCCTTGGCGCCGGCGCCGGTGAGATCGACCGCGGCGAGGCGTGCAATATCGGGATTGTCGGCGACGAGCACGATGGTTCCCGCAGCATCATGCACCGTTGCCGCAACACGGGGCCGGATGCTCCAGTGGCTGCCGGGAATGTGCGTCTTGCGGAAATTCAAACTGGCGCCGATGTCGATGACACTACATGTGCCGGTGTCGAGCGCGCGTTTGAGGTCGGCAGCGGATATCTCGGGCAGTGGCGGCAGCGTAGCTTTCTTCGGCGGCTTCCCGCGCAGGCCCGAGCGAACACCGCCGTCGAGCACATACGCATCACAGCCCAGTTGCCCGAGCCAGGCCGCGACCACCGGTGCGCGTACCTGCTCGCCACCGTCGATCAGCACGATCCGGGCGTTCCTGATGCCAACCCATTGGTCGGTGGCCTGCACCAGTTGGCCGCCGGGTGCGTGCACCGAGCCCGGAATCGACCCCGCTTCGAATTCCTCCGGCGTGCGGACATCGCAGAGATAGGTCGTGCGGCCGGACTCATCTAGCCATTTCTCGACGTCACGCGCGCTGACCGCATTCACGCTGTGTCGCGCCATCAACTTGCGCGCGGAATCCTGCAGCGCCGGCAGGCGCGATGCGTCGATGCGTTCGGGATAGCGGCGGTTGGCGCCGCGTTCCAGTTCGAAGTCGGCAAGCACCCAGCCCTGGGTGCCGTTCTCCAGCGCAAAGACGGGATTCTCGATGCCGAAGTTGAGCAATGTCTGCGCGCCCATGATCGAGCGCGTGCGGCCGGCGCAGTTGACGATGATCTTCGTTTTCGGGCTCTTGACGATGTCGCGAATGCGGTACGGAAGCTCTGCGTTGGGACAGCAGATGCCGCCGGGGATGTTCATCTTCTGGTACTCGGTGTAAGGCCGCCCGTCCACGACGATAAAGTCCTCGCCGCGCTCGCGCATCGCTGCAAGGTCCCGCACCGTGACGCGCGGCGTGTGGTAGACGTGCTCGACCAGTTCGCCGAACAGCTTGCTCGGCACGTTGACGCCTTTGAACAGGGTGTAGCCTGCCGCTGCCCAGGCCCTGGTGCCGCCGTCAAGCACCGATACGTCCGTGTAGCCGAGAGCCGGGAGCCGCCTGGCTGCGAGCCCGGCAACACCGGAGTCTCCATCGTCGCATAGCACGATGCGCGCTGAAACACGCGGCACCAGCGCACCGATGTCGAGTTCCAGCCGGCTGTAGGGCAGCGGTGTCGCGAACAGCAGGTGCGATTCGCCGAACTGCCCGGGCTCGCGCACGTCGAGCACTGCCAGTTCGCGCCCGTCCTGGAGCATGGTGCGTAGTTGCCGGGCGGCAACGGTGCCGGTCATTTGTGGGATTTTGCGTGGGTCGATGCGCCGCCGAGCAGCGCCGCCGCCGGCCGCGACGGCTGGCGGCGCAACGGGTGAGTGATTTCCGGCTTGGTTGCAGTCGAGGGCGAGGGCTCGTATGGCTTGCTGAAGTCGATCTCACGAGTGCCGGAGCTGCGGGGCTCCACGAGTTTCGGTGCGCTGCGCTTTTCGCGTTTCTCGTGTCTCTCGGATCTCTCGTGCCTGTCCCGCTCGTACGTGGGACGCGGTTTTCCGCCACCGCGGTCGAACTCCGGCGCGGTCACGCGCGGGAGCGTGCGCTTGAGCAGCTTCTCGATCTCGGCGAGGAGCCTGTTCTCGTCCGGGCTCATCAGAGAAATGGCCTCACCCGGCAATCCGGCCCGCGCGGTGCGGCCGATACGGTGCAGGTAATCTTCCGGCGTGTAAGGCAGCTCGTAGTTGATCACGTACGGCAGTTCTACGATATCGAGGCCGCGCGCCGCGATGTCGGTGGCGACCAGTACCGGCGCGCGTCCCTGCTTGAAATCGGAAAGCGCCTGTTCGCGTTCGGCCTGGGTGCGGTCGCTGTGGATCGCGGTGGCGCTGATCCCGTCGCGCACCAGCTCACGGGCGAGCCGGTTCGCGTCGCGCTTCATGCGCACGAACACCAGAGCCTGGGGAATGTTGCGCGTTCTGATGAGATGGCCAAGCAGGGCGCGTTTGCGGGTTGCGGGGACCTCGTAGACCTGGTGCGTGACCAGATCTGCCGTGGCGTTGCGCCGGGCGACCTCGATCATGGTCGGCTGGCGCAGGAGCTGGCTGGCGAGTCTCCGGATCTCGTCCGAAAATGTCGCCGAGAACAGGAGGTTCTGGCGCTGGGCCGGGAGCACTGCGAGGATGCGCTTGATATCGGGCAAAAATCCCATATCGAGCATGCGGTCGGCCTCGTCGAGCACCAGTATTTCCACGCGCGACAGGTTGACGCTACGTTGGTGCAGATGATCGAGGAGCCGCCCGGGGGTCGCAACCAGGACCTCGACTCCGCCGTGCAGCGCCTTCATCTGCGGAGTGATATCAATGCCTCCGTATACTACCGTGGTGCGCAGGGGGAGAAACTTGCCGTAGATCCGCACGCTTTCCTCGACTTGGGCCGCGAGTTCGCGCGTGGGCGTAAGAATAAGCGCGCGTATCGGGTGGCGAGCCGGAGACAGGCTGGTGTTGGCCTGGGGCGCGAGCAGTTGCAGTAGGGGCAGCGTGAAGCCGGCGGTTTTTCCAGTGCCGGTCTGGGCGCATCCCATGATGTCGCGGCGCTGGAGGATCGCGGGAATGGCCTGGGCCTGGATCGGCGTGGGTTCCTTGTAACCTTGCTCGGCTACGGCGCGCAACAACTCTGGAATCAGGTTCAGCGATTCAAAGGACATCTAGGGTAATTTTGAGCGCGCGCCTCGATGAGGCGCGGCTGTCGGTTGTGGTCCCGCGGTTCGGGGAGCGGTATCGAATGCCGGGTCTACGGCGTCGGGCGGCAAGTGCACGGAGTAAGATTATACGCCGTGTCGCCGCTTTCCGTTGCGTCCGGGATCTCCGCCATAGGGCCGGGAAAACGCGGCAGCATATCCGCAAAAACTGCCAAATATTCAGAAATCTGGTAAATTGATGCGCTACATAACGTGAGGTGTGCCGGCCGCCCCGCGGCGGCCGGGCTAAGTGACGAGGTATCAGCAAGATTGGACACGATTCAGATTGCCGGCGAAAGCCCGGCCCAAGGCGCGTTTCCACTGATCCTGACGCTAGACATGCACGGAGTGCCCCATCGCTGGATCAGCTGGCAGCACGCCTGCTACTACTATGCCAAGGACCAGGTCGCGTGGAGCCTCGGCGAGCGTGCGTTCACCGTTCACGGCGGGTTGAACCGCGTCACCGGCGAACGCTCCCGGATTTCGGCCGCGAGCATCATCGCCATCAAGGGCAAGGCGATGGCGATGAAGTCTTTCGGGCAGGTGCCGCCCCTGAATAATCGCGAGCTATTCCATCGCGACCGCCAGATGTGTGCCTACTGCGGGGGAATGTTCACGATTTCCAGGCTCACCCGCGATCATATCAATCCATTTTCGCGCGGGGGCAAGGACACGTGGATGAACGTCGTCACCGCGTGTCGTTCATGCAACGAAAAGAAAAGCGACCGCACGCCCGAAACAGCGCGCATGGAACTCATCTACCTGCCATATGTGCCGAATCGCGCGGAATACCTGATCCTGACCAACCGCCGCATACTGGCCGATCAGATGGAGTTCCTGGCACAGCACGTGCCGGCGCAGAGCCGCCTCCATCACAAGTCAGCCCAGTAAGGCCTCGATCAGGTTCATCCTGTGTGTCATGAATATTTATTAACCTATTGATATATAAAGAGTTATATTTTTCATCTGTCAACCGCACACCGGTAGGGCCAAAGCCTGAAGCACTTCCCCGCTAGCGGGATCCTGAACGACTGCTGCCACCGATAGTTCGGATGCCTTCCACGAGGCAGCAACCTCGAAGGTATGCCTGAATTCGACCCTACGGCCGGCTGCTGCCGCAAATGGTCCGGCGAGATCGCGCACCACGAAATCATGCTTGAGGTGCTTGCCGCGGTTCTCGCCGGCCCGCACCTGATTGGAAAGCTTGTTCTCGTATAGGGCGAGAAAGATCTGCGCCTGCGCGGGTGAGACAGCGCTTTTCAGCGCTACGCCCACCTCGACTCCCAGGCTGACGGTGGCGGGCGGCGTGAGGCGCAATGCGATGGTCGCACCCGCAGCACGTTGGTTGGCCGCGGATATGCGTTCCGCGACGTCATCCCGGCCCAGGCCACGACGGTAGTCCTTGCCATTGAACAGCAACTGCGGGGTGTAGACGACACGCGTCCCGTTTCGCGCGTTGATCGCGCGTTGGCGTTCGCTGAACCGCTGCTGCGCGAAAGGGTCGCTCCAGCCCAGATAGTCCCAGTAATCGACGTGAAAACCGAGTACTACGACGCGGTCCGGGCCGAATCCGCGCGCGGGCAGTTCGCTCACCCAGCGGTCGGCGGGTGGACAACTGTCGCACCCTTCCGAGGTGTACAGTTCGATCACGGGCACGCGGCGCTCACCGCTGCTCGCCTTGCAGAGCGGATCTGCGGCAGCGGGCAGGACGATCATGAGCAGCGCGATCAGAACGGGGTTCATCTTCGCATCCGGAAGGAATGCGCATTCGTCAGTCGTGGGACCCGGATCCTTACAGAGGTTGCCAGTACGCGGCAGGCGCTGCGCGCGACTTGCCCCGGGCATGCGATACTGTGGTGCATGGCCACGGTAGTACGGCAATACGATCTGCACACGCATTCGACCTACTCGGACGGAGTCCTGGGTCCCGCCGGCGTGGTGGACCGCGCCGTCGCAGCCGGCGTTACGTGTCTGGCATTGTCCGATCATGACGAGACTGGCGGCCTGTATGAGGCCTCCTGGCGTGCCCGGGAGCTGGGCATTGAACTCATTCGGGGCGTTGAGATATCGGCGACATGGCGAGCGCACACATTGCATGTTATCGGATTGCATATCGATGCCGACCATGCCGAGCTTCGCGCCGGGCTGGCCGGGATTCGCGCGGGAAGGCATGAGCGCGCGTGCAGAATTGCGCAGGGATTGGAGCGGGCGGGGGTTGCGGGGAGCCTGCAGGGTGCGCGTGCTCACGCCGCAAATCCGGACCTCGTGAGCCGCACCCACTTTGCGCGATATCTGGTGCAGCAGGGGCACGCGCGGGACCTCAATGCCGCGTTCCGTCGCTTCCTTGGGGCCGGCGCTGTCGGGTACGTGACGCATCAGTGGGCGGAGCTCGAGGAGACGCTATACTGGATTACGGTGAGCGGCGGGCTTCCCGTACTGGCGCACCCGGCGCGCTACAAACTCGATCACGCGCAACGCGAGGCGCTGCTGTCCACGTTCCGCGATCTGGGCGGTGTCGCCGTCGAAGTCGTAAGCGGTAACCACACCCCGGACCAGGCAGCGGTCTGGGCGCGATATGCGGCGCGGTTCGGGTTGCTCGCATCCGCCGGATCGGACTTTCACGGGCCGACCGGGGGGCGCGACGGCATAGGCCATTTGCCGGAACTGCCGTCCGGCTGCGTGCCGGTGTGGACGAAGTTCTAAGTGCGGAGTGCGGAGTATGGAGTGAAGGGGGACCCTTTACACACGCGGTCTATCGATAATTGGATTTAGGTATTCTGCGCTCATCGCTCCGCACTGTTCTTCATGGCTCAGTTCTTCTCGATCCACCCCGACAATCCCCAGCCGCGGCTGATCAGGCGGGCGGCGGATATCGTGCGTGCGGGCGGGGTCATCGTCTATCCCACCGACTCCTGCTATGCGTTGGGGTGTCACCTCGGCGACAAGGCGGCGATGGAGCGCATGCGCGCCATCCGGCAAGTGGACGCGCGACATCATTTCGCGCTCATTTGCCGTGATCTCGCCGAAATCGCAACCTATGCCAGGGTCGACAACCGGCAGTTCCGGCTGCTCAAGGCCACGACGCCCGGCAGCTATACCTTCATTCTGCGGGCGACGCGGGAGGTTCCCAAGCGCCTGCAGCACCCAAGCCGGCGCACCATCGGGCTGCGCATTCCCGACCACGGTGTCGTGCGTGCGCTGCTCACTGAACTGGGCGAACCGCTGTTGTCGACGACGCTCCTGCTGCCGGGTGACGACGCGCCGCTCAACGATGGTGAGATCATACGCGCCCGTCTCGAACACCGCGTCGATTTGATTCTCGACGGGGGATCATGCGGCATCGAGCCGACGACAGTCGTCGATCTGACAGGCGACGCGCCGGTGGTCACGCGCGCGGGCAAGGGCAGCGTCGCATCCTTGGGATTCTAGTCCGTCCGAAGTGGCGGGTGCCGCGGCCTGATAAAATCGGGGCGCGGCCGAACATTCAATACCCAAAACGGCACCGCGACATACATGGAATTCAAATTGATCCAGGCCATCGCGATCTACGCGCTTCCGGTGATCTTCGCCATTACTTTGCATGAGGCGGCGCACGGTTACGTGGCGAAGCGCCTGGGTGACCTCACTGCCTACGCGGCGGGCAGGGTGAGCCTCAATCCGCTGCGGCACATTGACCCGATTGGCACGATTGCCCTTCCGCTCGCGCTGCTGGCATTGTCCAAACTGTTCGGGACCGGCGGTATTCTGTTCGGCTGGGCGAAGCCGGTACCGGTCAACTTCGGCAATCTGCGTCACCCCAAGCGTGACATGCTGTGGGTGGCGGCCGCCGGGCCATTGAGCAATCTGGCGATGGCGGTGATCTGGGGGGCGGTGCTGAAGATCTCGGTGGCATTGCCCGGCACCTACTTTGCGTTACCGCTCGCGCTGATGGGAGCCGCGGGGGTTTTCGTGAACGTGATTTTCATGGTGCTCAACCTGCTGCCTTTGCCGCCGCTCGATGGCGGGCGGATCCTCGTGAGCCTGCTGCCGCACCGCGTCGCCTATAAGGTCGCGCGCGTCGAGCCGTACGGCTTCTTCGTGATCATCGCCTTGCTGGCGGCGGGACTTCTCGGCGCGATCCTGGGGCCGCCGATCCGCATGACGATGTTGCTGATCGAGACGGTGCTTGGCCTTGCGCCCGGCATCGTTTTCCAGCTCGCGGCCGCGATCTGACGGATGTCGCGCGCGGCTTAAGCGGATCATCATGTTTACCAATCGCGTATTGTCCGGGATGCGACCGACCGGCAGCCTGCACCTCGGCCACTATCATGGCGTGCTGAAGAACTGGGTGCGGTTACAGCACGAGTACGAATGTTTTTTCTTCGTTGCGGACTGGCACGCGCTGACCACGCATTACGATGAGCCGGCCACGATCGGCAGACACGTGTGGGACATGGTGATCGACTGGCTGGCGGCGGGCGTCGATCCCGCGCAGGCGACGCTCTTCATCCAGTCGCGGGTGCCGGAGCACGCCGAGTTGCACCTGCTGCTGTCGATGATCGCGCCACTCGGCTGGCTGGAACGGGTCCCGACCTACAAGGACCAGCAGGAAAAGCTGACTGACAAGGACCTCGCCACCTACGGTTTCCTCGGTTATCCACTGCTGCAGAGCGCGGATATCCTCATTTACCGTGCGAACCGAGTGCCGGTCGGCGAGGACCAGGTGCCGCATATCGAATTCACGCGCGAGATTGCGCGGCGGTTCAACCACGTGTTCGGCCGGGAGCCGGGCTTCGAGCAGAAGGCCGAAGGTGCGGTGAAAAAACTGGGCGCGCGCCGCGCGAAGCTCTACCGGCAGTTGCGCACCCGCTATCTTGAGGCAGGAGATACGCAAGCGCTGGCATCCGCGCGCGCGTTGCTCCTGGAAACCCAGAATCTCACGCTGGGCGACCGCGAACGGCTTTTCGGCTATATCGAGGGCGGCGGCAAAGTCATCCTGAGCGAGCCGCAGGCGCTGCTGACCGGAGCCTCGAAAATGCCCGGGCTCGACGGTCAGAAAATGTCGAAGTCGTACGATAATACGATTGCGCTGCGTGAGGATGCGGAGAGTGTCAACAGGAAAATCCGTACCATGCCTACCGATCCGGCAAGGATCAAGCGCACGGATCCAGGAGACCCGGAAAAGTGTCCGGTATGGCAGTTGCACCTGGTGTATTCGGACGAGCAACGCAGACAGTGGGTGCAGCAGGGGTGCCGGAGTGCCGGCATCGGCTGTCTGGAGTGCAAGCAACCGGTCATCGACGCCGTGCTCGAGGAGCAGAAGCCGATGCGGGAACGGGCCGGAACTTACGTCGAAGACCCGACCCTGGTGCGCAACATCATCGCCGACGGCTGCGAGAAGGCGCGCAAGCTCGCGCAGGAGACGCTGCGCGACGTGCGGGAGGTCATGGGGCTCAACTATAGTTGAGGATGGGCGCGAATGCTCTGCCGCAAGTGTCCACGCGAAGGATTCGCTGTAAGATACGATGATGCGCGAGGCGAATGACAGTGAGCGAGCCCGCTAGCACAGACGCGCCCGTTGCGAAGGTCTACGGCCAGCCTCTGCTCGAGGTGCCGCAGGACCTGTACATTCCCCCGGATGCGCTGGAGGTCTTTCTCGAGCAGTTCGAGGGCCCGCTCGATCTGCTGCTGTACCTGATCCGCAAGGAGAATATCAACGTCCTCGATATCCCCATGGCACAGCTTACCCTGCAGTATCTCGAGTACGTCGAGATGATGCGGGCGCACCAACTCGAGCTCGCCGCCGAGTACCTGTTGATGGCGGCGATGCTGATCGAGATCAAGTCGCGGATGCTGCTGCCGCGCCCGGGCGGCGAGCCGCTCGAGGAGGACCCGCGCGCCGAACTGGTGCGGCGCCTGCTCGAATACGAGCAGATGAAGCAGGCGGCGCACCAGCTGAGCGGGTTGCCGCAGGCGGGGCGGCACTTCGCGCTGGTCCAGGTGCTCTTCGAACATGGCGTGGGTGAACGATTGCCGGAAGTCCGGTGCGAGGACCTGCGTATGGCGTGGCTCGGGCTTGTGAGCCGGGCGGCCGTCAACCGTCACCACACGATCACGCGCGAGGAGATCTCCGTGCGCGCGCACATGAGCCGTATTCTGCGCCGCCTGCAGGACGCGAGGTTTGCCGAGTTTGCCACGCTGTTCTCGCCTCAGGAGGGGGTACCCGTTCTGGTCGTGAGCTTGCTGGCGGTGCTGGAGCTCGCGCGGGAGGGACTTGTCGAGCTGACGCAGGCCGAGGCTTATGGGCGAATCTACGTCAAACTGCGCGCCGGTCAGCTCGCGGCGATCGAATAATATGGAACAAAGCATGCAACAGGAATCCGATCCCGATCTGGCGCACCTCAAGACGGTTCTCGAAGCGGTGTTGCTCGCGAGCCCGGAGCCGGTGGCCATCTCGGAACTGAGAAAGGTGTTCGACACCCCGATTGCGTCAGAGACGCTTCTCCAGGTTCTCGAGGAGTTGCGCGCAGAGTGGCAGGGCAGGGGCGTGGAACTGGTCAACGTGGCGTCGGGCTGGCGCTTTTGCACGCGCCCCGAGTACCAGGAGTTTCTGGACCGGCTCAATCCGCAAAAACCGCCCCGTTACTCACGCGCGGTCATGGAAACGCTGGCGATCATTGCCTACCGGCAGCCGGTAACGCGCGGCGATATCGAGGACATACGGGGCGTCACGGTATCGAGCAACATCATCAAGACGCTCGAACTGCGTGGCTGGATCGACGTCGTCGGGCATCGCGAGGTGGCCGGCCGGCCGGCGCTCTACGCGACCACCAAGTCATTTCTCGACGATCTCAATCTGCGCTCGCTTGACGAACTGCCTGCGCTCGAAGAACTCGGAGCGCTGGTCGAACACGCCGACACCGCGCCAGCGCCCGACTCCGCCGCCGACCACGCCGCCCCTGCCGTGCGCGAACCGGAGGCGGCATCCACCACTCCAACTGCACAGCTGCATTGACGGCATACGCCTGCTGCGCTTCGCGGGCAGGGGATAACCAGGGGTGCGGCGCGCCCCGGGGCGGTTTTGCCGCGGCGCGGATGCATTCGATGCGCGCGACACGTTTCAGCCCGATGTTCCCCGGTAACTGCAAATGTTGAGCACGATGCTCCGCTGGATCGACGCAAACATCCTCGCGCTGGGCCGTGAGATGCGATTCTCGTACCTGCCCCCGCTCATGGTTTACGTGGCGGCCGGGGTATCCGGGCTGACCGGCATCGTCGGCACCTTCTTCGTCAAGGATTACCTGGGTCTCTCGGCCGTTTTTCTGGCGGCGCTTGCGTTCTGGGCAAATATTCCCTGGGCGCTGAAGATGCCGCTGGGCCACCTGGTCGATCTCATCTGGCGCTGGAAGAGCGGGCTGGTGTTTCTGGGCGCCGGGCTGATCGCGGTGAGCCTTCTCATCATGGTCGGGCTGCTCACGGACCGTACGGCCATGACGGCGATCATGCGGCCGGAAGCATGGTACGTGGTGAGTGCGCTGCTGGCGCCGATCGGATACGTTATCCAGGATGTGGTTGCCGACGCGATGACCGTGGAGGCGGTGCCGCGCGTCGACGATGCGGGGCGCCCGATCGCACCCGCGGCGCGCAAGCTGATGAACACCACCATGCAGACGCTCGGCCGCGTCGCCATCATTGGCGGCACGGTTCTCGTTGCGCTCATCAACCTCTACGTCTTCTCCGGAGCGGGCGAGCTGCAGGAGGCGGACAAGGTTGCGATCTACCGAGATATCTATCTCATGGCCCTGTCGATCCCCCTGATCTCCGTCGCCGGGGTCGTGCTTGCCCTCGCGCTCCAGCGCCGCGAGGCGCAGCGCCTGCTGGCGCAGGGTTTGGGGCGGGAAGAGGTGAGGAGGCTGGTCACGGGGACGGTCGAACGCCCACCGGCGAACTGGTGGATCCTCGGCGGCAGCCTCGCGTTCGTGGTATTTACGGTAGCCATGGGCCTTGGCAGCTTCCCCTTCAATCAGGAAGTCATATTTCTCGGCTCGTTCGCCATCGTGACGTTTCTGCTGGCGAAGCTCACGCGCGAGCTGGACGCCGAGGCGCGCAAGACCCTGATCGGCACCGCGGTGGTCATTTTCATCTTCCGCGCCGTTCCCGGCCCCGGCGAAGGGGTGACCTGGTGGATGATAGACGCACTGAAGTTTGACCAGCAGTTCTTCTCCGTGCTGTCGCTGATCGGCAGCGCGTTGACGCTCGCCGGCATGTTCATCTTTCGGCGCTTTATGGCCGAACGCTCGATCGCCTATGTCATAGGTTTTCTCACGGTTGTGGGCGCATTGCTCTCGGCCCCCATCGTCGGCATGTACTACGGCCTGCATCAGTGGACTGCAGCATTGACGGGCGGCGTAGTCGATGCACGGTTCATCGCGCTGGTGAACACCGCGCTTGAATCGCCGCTGGGCCAGATCGCGATGATTCCCATGCTGGCGTGGATCGCCAATTCGGCACCGGCGAATCTCAAGGCCACGTTTTTCGCGGTGATGGCGTCGTTCACCAATCTGGCGCTGTCGCTGTCCCAATTGGGTACGAAATACCTGAACCAGACGTTTACCGTGACGCGCGAAGTGAAAGATACGGTGAGCGGCGCGATCCAGGTGCCGGCGGATTACGGCGAACTCGGGATGCTTCTCGTGACGCAGGTCGCAATCGGGCTCGCCCTGCCGATAGCCGCCATCGTATTCGCGCGCGTGACGCGCTTCAAGAGCGCGTGACACACGGAGGGGTTGCCGCCCCTATCGTTTCAGGAGGGGGCTGCCGTAGAGCCCGGTCGGCTTGACGAGGAGTATCAGAAGCATGATGGCAAATGGCGCCATCTGCGCCAAGGGCGCGTAGATGAGAGACCCCAGCGAGACGACCTGGCCGACGATAAAGGCGGATATGAGTGTTCCCTTGATGCTGCCCAGACCGCCGATGATAACGACCATGAAAACGAATGCCAGCACCTCGAGCCCCATGGAGGGGTCCACCATGATCAGTGGCGCATGCAATCCCCCGGCCAGGCCGGACAATGCGCCGGCGATAATGAACGTGATGGTGAAAAGGCGGGACACGTTGATGCCCAGACCTTCCACGTGTTCGACGTTCTCGATGCCCGCGCGGATTGCCTTGCCGGTGATGGTGCGATTCAGGAAGAGCCAGATGCCGGCATAAACGAGAAACGCGATCGCGACGACAATCAGGCGATAGACCGGAACTTCCGTGCCGATGATGTCGATTTGCGCCATCAGCGGCACCGGCACCGGACGGGGCACCACGCCCCAGAAGAACTTGATGACGCCGATGCCGCCGATCAGGACGCCGAACGACGTGATCATGCTGAATGTGAGTTCGCGTTCGTAGATGCGCCGGAAAATCAGCCGTTCCACGGCAAAGGAAACGATTCCTGCCACAACCACGCCCCCCAGTACCCCGAGCCACACATTCCCTGTCACCAGAGTCAGGGAGTAGGTGAGGTACGCGCCGACAGAGTAATAGAGCAGCTGGTCGAGGCTGATGATGCGCATGAGTCCGAAGCACAGCGACAGGCCGATCGCCATCAGAAAGAAGATGCTCCCGATGCTCAGCCCGAATATAACGCCCGACGTCAGCAGTTGTGCACTCATTGCCGTGCCCCGGCGCCTTCACCCGCTGCGGGCGACGCTTTCTTGCGGGAAAAAAGCCTTTCGAGCCACGGTTGCAGGGTGCCCCAGATGCCTTTCTCCCCGGCCAGCATGATGAAAACCAGGAGGAAGCCGATGAAAAGCTCCCAGTTGCCGATCAGTTTGCTGATCACGTCCTTCATGCCGGTATATGCGATGGCGCCGACGAGCGGGCCAAAGAGGGTGCCGGTGCCGCCGAGTATGGTGACCACCACCGGATCGGCGGCGCGCGCAGGGCTCGTGATCTCCGGGCTCACGAAACCCAGATAGACGGCATACATCGCGCCGGCCAGCGCAGTCGTCGTGTTGGCAATGACGAACGCGAGCAACCGGACGCCGTAATTGCTGTAGCCGAGAAATTTCAGCTTGTCTTCGTTGATCTTGGTCGCGAGGCAGCAGGCGCCAAAAACTGAATCATCCAGGTACTTGTAGAAGGCCCAGATTGCCAGCGCCACGAGGATTGAGAAGATGAAAAAATGATCGGGCTTGCCGAGATCCAGCACCGGTGTGGATGCGATATTGGTCAGGAACCAGAGCCCGTTATCGCCCTTGGTGATGCCGGCCAGGACCTTCTGCATCAGGTAGTAGATGATGACGGCAAGCGCGAGGTTCACCAGTGCGAAATAGTCGCTGCGCAAGCGGACGAATAGGGGGCCGACGATGCCGGATACTGCCAGGCCTGACAGTATCCCAATCAAGATGCCGACATAGGGATTGCTGCCGAAGTAGAACAGATAAAACGCCGTGCCATAGGCACCCGCGGCGAGGTAAGCCGGCTGCCCGAACGAGATGAAGCCCACGCGCCCAAGGAGAAAGCTGCATCCCATCGTGTAGATGGAGAAAATGAGGACTTCGATAATGAAGGGCAAGGGCAGAAACAGCCGCGACAGCCCCACCAGGAAGAATGCCAGCAGGATGCCCCACCACCAGCGCCACGCATTCACCATGGCCGCCATTCGCTACAGGTATTTTTCACAGACGTCTGCCCTGATCGATGCGGCGTCCGCGAGTTCCGCCACGATGCGGCCTTCCTTCAGCGCGTAAACCCGGTTCGCAATCGCGCATACCAGCGGCAGGTTCTGCTCGACGATGACGAGCGCGGCAGCTTTGTTCAACTCGCGAAAGACCTCCCTCAGATGCGAAACGATACTCGGCGCGAGCCCCTCGGTCGGCTCATCGATCAGCAACAATTTTGGGTGACCCAGCAGCGCCCGGGCTATCATCAACATCTGGCGTTCGCCGCCGCTCAGGAAGCCCGCCTTGCGCTCCATGAGCGCCTTGAGTTTGGGAAAGTAATCAGTGACACGGTCCCAGTTGTAGTCCTTGGTGGCATAGCTGCCGAGTTCGAGGTTTTCCTGCACGGTGAGGTCGGAAAAAACCTTCTTGTCCTGCGGCACGTACTTGATGCCCATCTTGGCGATGTCGTAGGACATGCGGCCGACGAGATTGACGCGGTTGCACGTCACTGTGCCGGAGTTAAGCTTCAGGAAACCGGCAATGCTTTTCAGCAGCGTGGACTTGCCCGCGCCGTTGCGGCCAACGCAGGCCACGATCTCGTTTGCCCCTATGTGGAGATTGACATCGAACAGGACCTTCGATTCGCCGTACGAGACGTTCAGCCCCGTGACAGCGAGCAATTCACCGGTGCCGGTGGCCATGCCATCAAGCGGCGGCATGCTTGCTCCCTTCCTGCTCCGTGTCGATCTGCCAGTAGCTGCGGCGCACCTCGGGGTCGCTCAGGCATTCCTCGTAGCCGCCATCGGCGATGACGCGGCCCTCGTGCATGACGGTGAGCCGCTGCACGAAATCCTTCACGTGCGAAATCTTGTGCTCCACTATGAGTATCGTCTGCTTGCCGACGCGCCGGCCAAGGACCTCGAGTATCACCTTGATCTCCGACTCGGCAAGTCCGGCGAGCGGCTCGTCGAGCATCAGCACCTGCGGTTCCGCCAGCACTGCCATGGCGATTTCCAGCCGCCGCTTTTCGCCGAGGCTCAAGTTCTTCACCAGCCGGTCGCGCACGTGCTGAAGATCGAATGTTTCAAGCGTCGCGACGATCTTGTCCTCGTTGCGATGCCGCCGGCAAGTGCTGAGCAGCAGTTTCAGCAGCGTGGAATCCCGATGCGCCCGGAAGTACACCAGCACGAGGTTGTCGATGACGGCCAGGTTGTCGAACGTGGAGGTCAACTGGAAGGTCCGCGTCATGCCCAGCGCAACGCGCTGCTGGGGCGTCATGCGGGTCACGTCCCGCCCCTTGTAGAAGATGCTGCCTTCGTCAGGCGGGTAATACCCGGTCACGAGGTTGAAAAAGGTGGTTTTCCCGGCGCCGTTCGAACCGATGATGCCAGCGACCTCGTTTTCGCGCAGGGAGTAATCGACGCGGTCGACAGCGACCAGCGCGCCGAAGCACTTGGTCACGCCCACCGTCTTGATGATTTCCGTGCTCAACCTTGCCTTGCTGACGGCCGCTTCGTCCCCTTCCGCCCCGGTGTCACGGAGGGCACGTCACCGGGCAAGAAAGGGGAAGGGCGACGCAGGACAGGATCTAGTAGCCGAGAGACTTCAGCGTCGGCAGCACCGACTCGCCGCCGACGGAACCCATGACCGTGAACAGATCCCACTCGTGTTTCTGCTCCTTGGCTCCTTTCCCCTTGACGAGGAACGCGGCGTGCTTGAATTCGGCGGAATGATCCGCGCGCCACCGTGCCGGTCCTTTGACCGAACTGAACTGCCCTTTGTTCGCCATCAGCGCGGCCGCAACCTTCAGCGGATCATAGGTCTTCGCGGCCTCGAACCCCCGGAACATCTCCATGTAGGCAATATAGGCGATTGTCGCGTAGGCATCCGGCGGCCGCTTGTACTTCGCGCGGTACAGGTCGGTGAACTCCTGGGCGCTTTTGGCGACTTCCTTGTCGGGGAAACCCGTCAGGTCATAGTAGAAATAGTGCATCGCGTACACGCCTTCAAGCGCTTCGGGAGGCAAGCCCTTGGCGACCACGTTCGTGATGAACGCGTTGAAAATGGTCATTTCCTTGTTCAGGCCCATCTGCTGGACTTGCTTCAGGAGCGCGACCGCGTCGGCGGCGAACTGCGCGGCGATGAATACGTCCGGCTTGGCTGCCCGGACTTTCTGCAGCACCGTTGTGTAGTCGCTGGTTCCCAGCGCGACCTCTTCATACCCGACGATCTGAGCGCCCAGCTCCTTGGCGACGGCATAGGTACCATCTCGCATGTCCCAACCCCAGCTATCGGCGCGTGCCAGGAAAAAGACACGCTTTTTGCCCAGCGTCTTGACCGCTGCTTGGCCTGCCATGTAACCGACCGTCCAAGGGCTGTACGCCGTGGCGAAGGTGGATGGGGCCAGCTTGCCTTTCTGGAATGCTTCCTTGGCCATTACGCACACGGGGAAATAGGGCATTGGTTGCTTGCCGACCATCGCGTTTATCGCGTAGGCGAGCGGTGCCCAGGTTTGTCCACCCACGCCCTTGACGCCTTCGTCGACCATGTAACGGTAGCGCCGCACGCCCACGTCCTGCTTGGCCTCGTCATCGGCGACAACCCCTTCGATCATCACCTTGCCGCCGGGCATGTTGAGACCGCCCCTCTTGTTCACGACATCAATGGCAAGCAGCGCCCCGTCCCGCTGGGTTTCAGCCACCGCCGCAAACGTCCCCGTAAGCGGCAGCAGAATGCCCACCTTGATCCTGGCGGGCTGGGCTGCCAGCGCCGACCCGTAGCCAAGAACGCCGCAAATTGCGAGAACGAAAAGTAAACCTGCAAGTTTTCTCATATTTCCCTCTCTCACACTCAAGGTGTTGCACTTCAAGCGTTCAAACACCCGCGCGCCGCATCATTGCTCAGGCCGGCGCCGGTTATCATCGGTGTTCGTACCGGCCTGCCGCGTTCGTCGTGCGCACCCCCTTGAGTTTACGTTCAACTCAGTCCGCGCCGACTTGACCTAGGTCAAAGGATCGCCGGCAAGCCCAACCGGATCACGCGGTCAGGCGGCGATAAATGTCGGCGACCTTCAATGGTAACCGCGAAACGTCGTCAACCAGCGTCCACCTGGCGCTTCCATACATGTGCGGCAGGTAGTCGCGTGGGTCACGGTCGATGGTGATGCAGAAAGACTTGATCTCCGCACGATGCGCCTCCCGCTCGCGCAGCACGCACCAGTTCTTGCGGTAGTGCTTGCGTTCGTGCTCCCACTCATTGCAATAGTGCGCGCCGTTTTCGTGGTAGACGCTGCGCCAGACATCATCTGCGTCGGCAGATGTGACCACGCCTGCCAGCTTCCAGTTGCGGTTATCGAGCACGAACTTGCGCTCCGGCTGTAACGCGTCCTTCGGTGAACGAGCTTTCCTCGGCGGTTCAATACCTGGCTTGGCCCGGCCCGAGTCAGCGATCCGGCTTCAAAGAAGAACCGGCCGAATCTCGAACTCCAACGTCTGAAGATCGCCAAACACGTAGGTCGGCGACGCGCTCACGCCCGCGACCGTCCCGGGATCGATTCGCAGTGTCTCTTCCCCTTTGATATTCCGAATGCGCTCGATGACGGCGCGGTGCTCGTGGCCGTTGCAGACCAAGTCGTAGTCGCCGGTGAGCGCCATTGCTTTGGCATAATGCGGGTAGTGCACCATGAATATCCGCCTTTGCGCCAAGTCCAGAGACGCGTCCTGTCCGTAATAATGCACGTGGTGGCCGTATTCCTGTGCAAACCTGTGCAGGTGAAACAAATCGCCCGTGTTATTGCCGTGAATCAGATGGATCTGTACCCCCAGGTCGACGATCGCATGCAGCGTGGAAGGCGCTATCAGATCGCCGCAGTGCAGGACTACCTGAGCGCCAAGCGCTTTCGCCTCCGCGACAGCGGCGGTGAGCGGCTCGCGATGGTCATGGCTGTCGGATACGATGCAGATTTTCAGATAATTTCCTTTCTGACCCTCTTCATCGGCCAGTGTCTCATATTGCAGCCCCGATGCGCGGAGGCTGGCCGGGCCTGCGACCACGAGGCTTCTGAGCTCCTGATAGTGCACATGCAAGTTTTTTTTATGAAGGCATAACCTTTTTTGTTCATGTACGCCTTCGCGTGCCGGTAAAATTTGCGCGTGCGAAAGGGGGCACAATCGCTGCCGTCTGACAGCAGAAACCAATTCCTCGTCGTTGGTGGGGCGTTAACGGCATGATCGCGGCGCTGGAAGCCGCGGAATGCGAGCGCGCCAAGGGTCGCAGACTCACGTTATGAGGTAATAATGCTCACCAGCAATCCGTTTGCCGAGCTGTCGGCGTCCATAGCGCCTGCCGTCATGCAGACCTATGTGGTCGTCATGATCGTCCTGGTTGCGGCAGGGACGCTGTTTGACGTCGCGCATAAAGGCAGCGCCAAGTATTTTTTCGATAATTGGCGGAAATCGAAAAGTAAAGGGTCGAAGCAGATCGGCAGCGGCGAATTGGTGTCGATTGCCATCAAGACCGGCCTCGTGGACTTCCTCGCATCCGGGGAATTTTGCAACGCGCGTCGCCGGGTCGCCCATCTGATGACCATGTACGGGTTTCTGATCTACGCCATCACCACGGCCGTCATGGTGTTCAGCTACCCGACGCCTGCGACGCCGACGCCCGCCATCGTGCCGCTGCTTTGGTGGATCGGCGGCTTGATGATTTGCCTTGGCGGATACTGGTTCTGGTTCTTCATCCGGGTGGATGTCGCCGCCGAGGGCAATTCGCCGCTGCGCATCATGCGCGCGGATCTGTTCATCCTCTCGCTTCTGGCCAGCGCAACACTGGGCCTGATCTGGGCTTTCCTGCAGTCGAAGGGCGGTGCCGGAGCCAGCGTGTTCTTCGGCTTGTACATCATCGCCACGACGGTGCTCTTCGGATCGGTGCCGTGGTCCAAGTTCGCGCACATGTTTTTCA
>MEQT01000276.1:10740-19279 GCA_001770325.1 Betaproteobacteria bacterium RIFCSPLOWO2_02_64_14 | reverse complement strand
GTGAATTCGCCATGGCATTGCCGCTAGAGGGAGTAACGGTACTCGACCTCTCCACCGTAATGGCCGGCCCATATTGTACGATGGTCCTGGGCGACATGGGCGCCGAAGTGATCAAGGTCGAGAGCATCCCCGAAGGGGATTCCTCGCGCCGCTTCGACCCCAAAGTCAACGGTGAATCCTACTGCTTCGCCGTGCTCAACCGCAACAAGAAGAGCCTCGCGCTCAACATGAAGGACGCCCGCGGCAAGGAAATATTCATGAAGCTGGCGGCGAAGGCCGACATCATTACCGAGAACTTCCGGCCCGGCGTCGTCAGGAAACTCGGCATCGATTACGCCGCGATCAGCAAGCCCAATCCCGGCGTGATCTACGCCTCGATGTCCGGATTCGGCCAGACCGGCCCGTACGGGAAAAAGGGCGGATTCGACATCGTCGCGCAGGGCATGTCCGGCATCATGATGATGACCGGGTATCCGGGCGGGCGGCCGGCCAAGGTCGGCATCGCCATGAACGACATTGCGAGCGGCGTCACCGCGCTCTACAGTATCCTCGGCGCGTATATTGGGCGCCTGCGCTCGGGAACGGGCCAGTACATCGACACCTCGCTCCTCGAAGCCGGACTGGCATGGACGCACTGGGAGTCCGGCGCCTACTTCGGCGGCGGGGAGCTGCCAACCGCGACCGGCACGCGGCACCGCCGCTCGACGCCCTACCAGGCCTACAAGACACAGGACGGCTACGTCACCGTCGGCGCCAACAACACCAAGCTGTGGACCAACTTCTGCACCATGGTGTGCAGCAAGCCGGAGTGGCTCAAAGACCCGCGCTTCGTCGATCTGCCGTCGCGGCTCAGGAACATCGACGAACTTGAACGCGAGATCGAAGCGGTTTTTGCCACGCAACCGACCGCGCACTGGGTCGAGAAGCTCGACGCCGCCGAAGTTCCGGGCGGCCCGGTCTACCGCTACGAGCAGATCCTCGACGACCCGCACATCAAGGCGCGCAACATGGTGGTGGAGATCGACCATCCGAAGATCGGCCGCATGAAGTCGCTCGGCATCCCCGTCAAGTCCAGCGGGGAATTGCTCGCGATCCGCCGGCCCGCGCCGCTGCTGGGGCAGCACTCGGTCGAGATCCTGCGGCGGGCCGGTTATGCCGCCGCCGAGATCGAGGCCCTGTTCGCGGACGGAGTGATCCATGACCAGTATCGCGAGAAAGCGACGGCCTGAGCTGAGCGTATCGCCCGTCTCCCGCATTGAGGTCACCATGAGCCCGCCCGTCGGCGCAATACCGCTCCGGGTCCGCGTTGCATGGATCGTGATGCCAGTCTGAAATCATGCCGCGAAGCGCCCGCCTCCATCTTCACCTCGAGACCCCGCGGACGAGCCCGGCGCATTTCCATCTGACCGAGGAGGCTTGGGCCGCGGCCGCGCGCCGTCATCGCGCACTTGCCCGGCGCCTCCGCGTCACCATCGGCTGGGACGGCGAGATCCTCGACGCGGCGCTCGGATCTGCCGATCTGATGATCGACTCGACCCCCCCGCGCGAACGCCTGCGCGAGCGTGCACCCCGTCTCAAGTGGATCCAGACCACCGGCGCCGGAGTCGAAGGACTCCTCCCGCTCGACTGGCTGCCCGACGATATCGTGCTCACCAACAACAGCGGCGCCCACGGGCCCAAGGCCGAAGACTCGTGCACGATGGCGCTGCTCGCCCTGCACGCGCGCTTGCCGCAGGTCATGGCCAACCAGCGCGACCGGGTATGGCGGCAGATTCTCACGCCTCCGATCGCCGGCGCGACGGCGGTGGTGATCGGTTTCGGCGACCTGGGGCAGGCTGCCGGGCGCGCAGCGAAGAAGCTCGGGATGAAGGTGATCGCAATCACCCGCCGCGGAACGGCCACGCGTCTCGCGGACGCCGCATATCCTGCGACGCGCATCGATCGCGTGCTGCCCAGGGCCGACTATGTCATCGTCGCATCGCCGCTCACGCCGCTCACGCGCGGCCTCCTTGGGGCATCGCGGCTCGCGCTGCTGAAACCCGGCGCCGCGCTGATCAACATTGCGCGCGCGGGCATCGTGGACTACGAGGCTCTCCGTGGCATGCTGGAGCGCGGCGCGCTCTCCGGCGCCGTGCTCGATGTGTTCGATCCCGAACCGTTGCCGGCCGGCTCACCCCTGTGGTCAACGCCCAATCTGATGGTCCTGCCCCACATCACGTGCGACCGCCCGGGCTATGCCGACTTCGTGCTCGACCGCTGGTTCGAAAATTTCGAGCGCTTCCTCGGCGGCAAGCGATTGAAGAACATCGTCGACCGGCAGCTTGGTTATTGAAACCGCCGATGGACGCCGATTCGTAGGTTGGGCTGAACGCAGTGATGCCCAACATTGAGATGCGTCATCGTCGGGCTTCGCGTCGCTCAGCCCGACCTACGCACTACCTCTCTCTGTGATCTCGGTGTACCCCTCAAGGGGGTATTGAAAAGAATCCTCTGTGGCTGACTTGCCTTCTTCAGGTTCAAATACTCTGAACAGAGATCTCACTGCGCGAATCAGGAGCCTCGACATGAACCAGCCCGTGCCTGCCATAGAAACCACCATCGCCGGGAGTCTTCCGAAACCGTCCTGGCTCGCAAAGCCGCAGACGCTGTGGGCGCCGTGGCAACTCGCGGGCGAGCAGCTTACCGAGGGCAAGCGCGACGCGGTGCGGGCCGCGCTCAAGATGCAGGAAGCCACCGGCGTCGACATCGTGGGCGACGGCGAGCAGTCGCGCTCTCACTTCGTGCACGGATTTCTGCAGGGCATCGAAGGCGTCGACTTCAGCAGGATGAAACGCATCGGCATCCGCGCCGACCGCTACGAGGCGGAGTGCCCCACCGTGACCGGTCCCGTGCGCCGGCCGCGCCCGGTACACGCCGAAGACATGCGCTTCGCCCGGGCCAATACCACCCGCAAGCTCAAATTCACCCTGCCTGGGCCGATGACGATGGCCGACACCGTCGCCGACGAACATTACCGCGATCGCGCGAAGCTCGCCTTCGCGCTTGCCGAGCTGCTCAACGCCGAAGCAAGGGAACTCGAGGCGCTCGGCGTGGACGTGATCCAGTTCGACGAGCCGGCGTTCAACGTGTTCCTCGACGAAGTCCGCGACTGGGGCATCGCGGCGCTCGAGCGGGCCGCCCAGGGTTTGCAGTGCGCCACCGCCGTCCACATCTGTTACGGATACGGCATCAAGGCCAACGTCGAGTGGAAGAAAACGCTGGGCGGCGCGTGGCGGCAGTACGAGGGCACGTTTCCGCTGCTGGCGAAGAGCAGGATCCGGCAGGTGTCGCTCGAATGCGCCAATTCGCACGTGCCGATCGAGTTGATCGGGCTGCTCGAGGGCAAGGACGTACTGGTAGGCGCGATCGACGTCGCGAGCGATGCGGTCGAGACGCCGGAGCAGGTGGCGGCGACGCTGCGCCAGGCGCTCAAGTTCGTGGCGCCGGAGCACCTCTACGGGTGCACCAACTGCGGCATGGCGCCGATGGCGCGGCCGGTCGCCGAAGCGAAGCTCCGCGCGCTCGTCGCCGGCGCGGGCATCGTCAGGGCGGAGCTTGGAGTCAAATGACTGGTGGCGGGAAAAGTGATCCGTGATCCGTGAACCGACCAATACAATGCGACTGAGGAGTCGAATCACCGATCACGGCTCACGCCTTTTCTCTGTTCGCTCCTGCCTCCCTCGTCGCCCGGTTTTTCCTGCATCGCCTTGTGCGGGTCCTCCTCCAGCCGGTTGGCGCTGTCGTCGATCTGTTCGGTCTCGACTCCCCGCGCTTCCTCGCGCAACTGTGCCGGGAAACTGGTCACGATCGCCGGGAAGATGATCAACAGGGCAAGCGCGATGCACTGCAGGATCATGAACTCGAACATCCCCTTGTAGATGGTCGCGAGCGACCACGCCTTCACCACCTGCCTCAGGTAGTACGCCGACATCGCCACCGGTGGTGACAGGAATGCAGTCTGCAGCGTCACCGCCACTAGCGCGCCAAACCAGACCATCACGAGATCGGCCGCGATGCCGAGCGAGGCAGCGAGCGCGGGTTTCAACGCCTCCATGACCGGGTAGAAGATCGGCAGAAACACCAGCACGATCGCCGGCCACTCGAAAGGCCAGCCGAGAAGAAAGACGAGCAGCACGACGACGACCAGCATGGCGACCGGCGGCAGCGGCAGCGCGAGCATCGCATCGGTGATCCAGGTCGCCGTGCCGAGGCGCGAAAACACCGCCCCGAAGACGTTCGATGTCACCGCGAGCAGCAGCACCATGCTCGAGGTCGCGGTGGTCGCGAGCAGCGCCCGCTTGATGCCGGCGTAGGTGAGCTTCCGGTACCCCGCGGCAAGCAATATCGCGCCAAGCGCGCCGACTCCTGACGCCTCGGTCGGTGTCGCGATGCCCGCGAGGATCGATCCGAGCGCCGCCGCAATCAGGCACACGAGCGGTACGACGCCGATCACGACCTCCTTCACGATCACTGCGGCGCTGTGTACGCGCTCGTCGCGGGATACCGGCGGGCCGAGTTTCGGATTGAAGAACGCGCGGCCCAGCAGGTACGCGAGGTACATTCCTGCGAGCAGAAGACCGGGGCCGAACGCCGCAGCGTAGAGATCGGCGACCGAGACGCCGAGTACCGGCCCCATCACGATCAGCATGACCGAGGGCGGGATGAGGATCCCCAGCGTGCCGCCGGCGGTGATGCACCCCGCGGAGAGCCGCGCATCGTAGCCGGCCTTCACCATGATCGGCGAAGCCATGATGCCGAGCACCGTCACCGCTGCGCCGACAATGCCGGTCGCCATGGCGAAAATGGTCGCCGTCAGGATCACGACCGCGAACAGCGACCCGCGGATCGGCGCGAGGAGCAGCCGGAGCGCGATGAACAGCCGCTCCATCAGGCCCGCCTGCTCCGTGACGTAGCCCATGAAGATGAACAGCGGCACCGCCGCAAGCAGCTCCTCCTTCATCATGCCGATGGTCTGGAAGTAGGCGAGGTCGAACACCGTCCGCCCCAGGCCGAAGTAGCCGAAGCTCAATGCCAGGAACAGCAGCGTGAACGAGATCGGAAAGCCGATGAAGATCGCCCCGATCATGACGATCAGCATGATCAGGCCAAGCAGCGCGTCCGGGGTCATGCCATCGCGCCTGGCTCAAGACTTCTCCTCCCCCATGATTGGCATGTGTACCTACACATCTCCACGGAATCCCCTTCCCCCGCTTGCGGGGGAAGGGTGGGATGGGGGCGACCGGCGGCGAGATACTTGCCCCCTCCCCCACCCTCCCCCGCGCACTGCGCGCGCAAGGGAGGGAGCCCAGATGTGTAGATACCTATGCTCAAGAGGGAAGGAGCGCTCTTTATCGCCAGTGGGCGCATCCGTTTAGACTTCCACTTTCTCTTTGTGCTCGAGCTCGATGCCGGTGCGCGCGGCGTAGACGCTTTTGATGGCCTCGGAGACGCCCTGGATCATCAGCAGGAGGCACGTGAGCGGCACCACCATCTTGAACGGCCAGAGGATCGGCCGCCATGGCGTCTGTTCAGATGTCTCGCCGATCTCGAACGCGTACCAGCCCTCCGCGCCGCTGACGATGAGGAACAGGAACAATGACGGAAAGAAGAACACGATGTAGGCCGTGGAATCGATCACGCCCCGCGTGCGTATGGACCATTTCTCGAAGAAGAAGTCGGTGCGGATATGCGCGCCCTTGTGCAGCGCGTAGGCCGACCCGAGCATGAAGATGGCGCCGTAGAGCATGTAGGTGAGATCGAACGACCACGCCGTGGGCGCGCCGAACGCGTAGCGTGATATCACCTCATATGCAACGACCACCACCAGCGGAACGTTGAGCCACGCGATCCAGGTCCCCGTGGTGTCGGTGAACCGGTCGATTGCGCGGACGATGCGAACGTGGAGCGGCGCTGATCTAGCCATGACGGCACAACACCGAGGAAGGAAAAAGATCAGGCGATAGCGAAGGGGAAAGAGTGCCCGCGTGGAACTCGAACCCTCCTTCCCCCTTGAGGGGGGAAGGGCGCGCTGGAGCGTGGAGCAGGGGCCCCGGTTTCCGGGGATGCGACCGCGCAAGCGTGCACCATGCCCGCGGTCGGCATTCGCGCGCCATTGCCCGCTGCCGGGTCGCACCTCCCCGCATTGCGGGCAGGCACTGCTCCGCCGTTCGCGGGCAGGATGGGGGTGACAAATTCAGCCGCAGAGGCGCACGCAATTACACCCCCACCTCAGTCCTCCCCCATCAAGGGGGAGGAAGTCATGTCGGTCACTTTTTCTTTCCGTCACCCTTGGCTGCCGGCTTGGGCTTCTCCGGCCAGTAGTAATTGGCCGCGAACGAGTACGGCGGAAACATGAAGCGCTTGGCGGGCACGACCTTGGACGCATAGGCACGCTGCGAGTCCAGCACCTTCTTGAAAAACGGGTTTTTCGCCGACTCCTCCTTCGCGATCTCGTCCCACGCTTTGAGGAACGCGATCAGGATGTCGGGCGGCGTGCGCAGGATCTGCGTGCCGTGCTTCACGCGCATCTCCTCGATCGCATCGGCGTTCTGCTTCTGCCACTTGATCCACCAGCGCACGAAGGTTTCGGACGTAGCCGAGCGAATCGCCTCCTGCTGCTGCGCCGGCAGCGCCTTCCACACGTCCGCGTTGATGATGAGCTCGCCGACGATGGAGGGCTCGTGCATGCCGGGCGTGTAGTGGTACTTCCACACCTGCGGCAGCCCCAGGCGCAGATCCTCGATGCCGCCCACCCACTCGGCGCAGTCGATCACGCCGCGCTGCGCGGAGGGCACGATCTCCCCGCCCGGCATGTTGACGGTCTGCATGCCCATCTTCTGGAAGATCTCGGCGACGATGCCGGTCTGGCGGCACTTCATGCCCTTGAAGTCGGCGAGATTCTTGATCGGCCGCTTGAACCAGCCGAACGCCTGGGGGCCCGACGGCAGGATCGGGAACGCGATCACGTTCAACTTGAGTTCCTTCTGATAGAAATCCCACCACAGATCGAGCCCGCCGCCCTCGTAGAGCCAGCCCATGAAATCCATCGTGTCCATGCCGAAGGGACCGGCGGGCGTGGACGCGAACAGCGTCGCAGCCTTGTTCTTCCCGACCCAGTAATAGGATACCGAGTGGGCGCCGTCGATCACTTTCTTGTGCGTGGCATCAAGGACTTCGAACGCCGGCACCACCTGCCCCGCGGCGAGTGCGTCGATCTTCAACTGCCCGCCAGTCAGCTTGTCCACGCGCTCGGCGAAATACTTGAAGTTGTCCTGCAACGTCAGGCTCGCGGGCCACGAGGACTGCATCTTGAGCGTCTTCGGACCCGCCGCCGGCTGCTGCGCCGCGGCCGGCAGCACGAACCCCAGGACGGCCGCGAGCGCCGTCGGCACGAAAATTTTCCTCACAGCGGTATGCATGGCGTGTCTCCCTGTTGGCAGCTGTCGCGAAGCGACGGGCGGATTCGATGGTAGGAGCCTGATATCGCGCTGTCAACGGAACATCCCTTCAATGGAGCTGCGATCCCCGGCGGCCGCGCAGCCGGTATCGGCGCGACCTTCGATTACACTACCACTTAGCGGCCGCAGGCCAGATCGCACGCACAAACACTCCTTCCCCCTTGATGATGAATACACGCGCAAGAACACTGCGCAAGCACCTGACCGACGCAGTCACGCAGGCGATTCTGGATGGCGTCGAATGACGATTATGACCCCCCACCTCAATCCTCCCCCACAAGGGGGGAGGAAGTTGGCTCCCACCGGGCGGCGCCTGTTCGCGCTGGTGTTCCTGCCGTTCGCGGCGGCCTACTACGTCTCGTTCCTGTTTCGCAACGTCAATTCGGTGGTGTTTCCCGAACTGACGCAGGAGTTCGGCCTGACACCCAGCGCGCTCGGCTTGCTCACGAGCACCTATTTCCTGACATTCGCCGGCGCGCAACTGCCACTGGGCATCCTGATGGACCGCTACGGGCCGCGCCGCGTCAACGCCGGCATGCTGCTGGTGGCAGCTCTCGGCGCAGTGGTGTTCGCATTCGCGTCTGGCCTTTCCGGGCTCGTTCTCGGCCGCGCGCTGATCGGTCTGGGAGTCGCGGTGTGCCTGATGGCGTCCATGACTGCCTTCGTGCTGTGGTTTCCGCTCGAACGCATGGCAACCCTGGTGGGCTGGATGCTGCTGGTGGGCGCGATCGGCGCGGTGTCCGCCACCAAGCCGGTCGAGCTTGCGCTGCGTGTGATCGACTGGCGCACGCTGTTCCTTGCCCTCGCCGGCTACACGGTGTGCGCGAGCCTCGCGATCTTCCTCTTCGTCCCGGAAAAAGCAGCACCTTCCTCCCGCAGCACGCTGCACAGCCAGATCGCCGCCGTGGGGACGATACTTCGGAACCGCGGTTTCTGGTCGGTCGGGCTCGTGGCCGCGTGCCAGCAGGGTGTCGCCCTCAGCCTGCTCGGGCTGTGGGCCGGACCGTGGATGCGCGACGTAGCCGGCCTCGACCGCGCGGAAC
>MEQT01000276.1:1174-10732 GCA_001770325.1 Betaproteobacteria bacterium RIFCSPLOWO2_02_64_14 | reverse complement strand
CGGGTCAGTGTCGGACCGGCTGGCACAGCACGGCGTGCCGCCGCTCGTGACCTACCTTGCCGGTTGTGCAGCTTGCACCGTGGCCATGATCCCGATCGTGCTCGGTTTTGGGTCGGCGAGCCTGCTGCTCTGGATCCTGTACATGGGACTGGCGTCGTTCGGCGCGCTGTCGTACGCGTTGCTCGCCGGGCGCTTTCCCAAGGAGATGGCGGGGCGCGTCGTGACCGCGCTCAACACGGTGACCTTCCTGCTCGCTTTCGCCGTCCAGTTCGGCGTGGGCGCGATCATCGACCTGTGGCCGGTAGTGGACGGCCATTACGCACTGGACGGCTACCGCACGGCATTCGCGCTGTGCTGGCTCATGCAGGTCGCAGCGGTAGCGTGGTTGGCGTATGCCGAGTGGAGCGGGCTGCGGCGCGGAACCCGTAGGTTGGGCTGAACGCAGTGATGCCCAACAGTGAATCGGCTCATCGTTGGGCTTCGCATCACTCAGCCCAACCTACGCATCTTCAATATGATGAAATGACATGAACCCGGCAGATGAAGTAGGTTGGGCTGAACGCAGTGATGCCCAACAGTGAATCGGCTCATCGACGCAATCCGTACCATGACGAGATGATATGAAACCGGCAGAAAAATTCGACGAGCAAGTCGACGTGGTCGTGGTTGGCTTCGGCCACGCCGGCGCAATCTCAGCGATCAACGCTGCCGATACCGGCGCCAGTACATTGATCGTGGAGAAATCGGCAGTACCGGGTGGCCTCTCGATCTGCTCCTACGGCGCGGTGCGCTGCGCGCGCGATCCCGAGCGGGCGTTCCAGTATCTCGAGGCGACCAACGGCGGTCGCACACCCGGCGACGTGCTGCGGGCGCTGGCCGAAGGCATGTGCGGGCTGGAAAGCTACGTGCGCGAACTCGCTCACATCAATGGCGCCCGGGTCAACACCTCCGAGGAGGAGAACGCCCAGCGCGAGAAGGCCGGCGATCCGTTTCGCCGCCAGATCCGCGGCAACTACCCTCTTCCCGGCACCGAGACGTTCTATCACACGTCGGTTTACGACCTCCCGGGCTTCGACGCACGCGCACACTACCCGTGGGCGAACGGCGCGCCCAACGGCCCGAAGCTCTTCAAGGTCGTGCACGACAACGTGGTGAAGCGCGGCATCGAAGTGCGGCTCGCGACACCGGCGCTGCGCCTGATCAGCGATCCTGGCACTCGCGAAGTGTGCGGCGTACGCGTGCAGTCGAATGGAGCGGAACGGACGATCCAGGCACGCCGCGGCGTAATTCTCGCCTGCGGCGGGTTCGAGGGCAACGCCGAAATGAAAGCGCAGTTCTTCGAGGGCCATCCGATCTTCAACGCCGCCGCGGGCAGCAATACGGGTGACGGCATCCGCATGGCGCAGGATCTCGGCGCGGCGTTATGGCACATGTGGCATGTCCACGGCGCATACGGCTTCCGCCACACCGACCCGGACTATCCGTACGCGATACGCGTGAAGCGCTTCCCCGACTGGTTTCCCGGCGAACCGCACCAGGCGCGGATCAAAATGGCCTGGATCCTGCTCGATGCCGGGGGCAGGCGCTTCATGTCGGAGTATCACCCGTACACCCAGGACACCGCGGTGCGACCCATGCAGCACTACGATCCGGTGACGCAACGCTTTCCACGCAATCCGGCGTTCCTGATCTGCGACGAGGAAGGCCGCAGAATGTATCCGCTCGGCAAAGCCACGTCGAACGACAAAGGCATTGGCTACCACTGGAGCGACGACAACCTGAAGGAGGTCGAACTTGGCATCCTCAAGCGCGCCGACACGCTGGAAGGACTCGCCATTGCGTTGGGCCTCGATCCGGGCTCCGTGGTCGAAAATGCCGGGCACTGGAACGAGATGTGCGCGCGCGGCGCCGACGACGATTTCGGACGACCCGCGGGCAGCATGGCGCGCATCGCGACGCCGCCCTTCTACGGCGCGCCGGTGTGGGCGACGCTCTCCAACACCCAGGGCGGCCCGGTGCATGATGCGCAGAGCCGAATCATCGACGTTTATGGCAACCCGATTCCGCGCCTCTACGCGGCGGGCGAACTCGGGAGTTCCTTCGGGCACCTCTATCTCTCCGGCGGCAACATCGCCGAGTGCTTCGTCACCGGCCGCATCGCCGGCCGCCACGCCGCCGGTTTGTCTCCCTGGGACGCCTGACCATCGACCGCCCCAACGAATGAATTCCCCCCTCGCGAGAAGTCATGTCCCCTCCCCCTTGATGCGGGAGGGTTAGGACGTTGTGGAACATGGGTTACAGGGGAGAGATCAGCAAGTGGCTGATGCATGACGACCAGAAGGATCTGTTCGAGATCCTGGTCGCGGGCGCACTGAACGTCGTGTTCCTCGCGCTGATCGCCGTGCTGCTCTGGTTCCTGGGGAGGTCGATGTTGACGCTTCGTCTGGCGAAGGGCTTTGGAATCCTGTGGCTCGTCACTCTTGTCAGCATCGTGCTGGTCCAACGCATTCATCGGCTCTTCCGGGTTGACCTGTACACGCACGCCGACGCTTTTGTGCTCTCGAACCTTGCCGTCAGTTGCATGCTCCAAGCCGGCTGGTCGGCTTTTGCCGCGCTTGCGATTCAGGATTTCGTTGTCGGCGCGCCCGTATGGATGGCGGCGTCCCTGTACCTCGTCGGGGCCCTTTCGTGCCTTATCGCGTTCTATGCGGTATCCTCGTGCTACCAGGGGCACATCTATAAGATGATCAGTTTGCCCCTCGCCTTGGCGAGCTTCATGGCGTTCAGCATGTGGCCCGCCAGTGGCGACGTGTTGTATGGATGGTTCTTTGCGCGCTTTTGAGAGCAGTTCAGGGAAAGCCGATGGTTCAACTGAGCCTATTGCTGGTTGCAGCCGCGCGGCGACATGATCTTTTGCCTGCGCTGCAATGCGAAAGCGGCGGTTCCAAAAAAGCAGCAGTATGTCTGGCATCCCGCAACGATGCGCGTCGTCAAGGCAGGCGCAAAGTAGCGGGTTCCGTATTACCATGGCGCCCGCAGGCGGGGACATTGGCAGGTTTCACCACGTTTAAGGGAGGAGGACATGCAAGTACTTCACTGGTTAGGGGCTGCTGCACTTGGATCGCTGCTTGTCGTAGGCGGCGTGCATGCCCAGCAGAGCTACCCGACCAAGCCAATCCGGCTGATCGTGCCGTTTCCGCCCGGCGGCCAGACCGACGTCGTGGCGCGCACGCTGTCGCTGAAACTCGCCGACGCCTTCGGGCAACCGGTGGTGGTGGACAACCGTCCTGGAGCCGCCGGCAGCATCGGCGCCGAACTCGCAGTGAGGGCGCCCTCCGACGGCTATACCGTGATCATGGTGTCGACCAGCTACGCCGCCAACGCGGCGCTCTACAAGCTGCCGTACGACCCCCTGAACGCTGTCGTGCCAATCGTGATGGTCGGCGAGATCGCCAACATGGTGACGGTCAATCCGTCGGGTCCCTTCAAGAGCGTCAAGGAACTGATTGCGTACGCCAGGGCGAATCCCGGCAAGATCAACTTTGCCTCCGGCGGCACCGGCAGCGGCAACCACCTTGCAACCGAACACTTCAGCCAGATGGCCGGCATCAGGATGACGCACGTGCCGTACAAGGGCTCCACTGCCGGTGTGGGGGACTTGATCAGCGGTCAGATCCAGCTCATCTTCAGTGGTCTGACAGGGATGATTCCACACCATAAGGCGAACCGCGTGCGCGGCATTGCGGTGACCAGCGCCAAGCGCTCCAACGCCGTGCCGGATCTCCCGACCGTGGGCGAAACCGTCCCCGGTTATGAATCTGTCAGCTGGGCGGCCATCCTGAGCCAGAAGGGGCTGCCCAGGGACATCGCCACGCGCTGGAACGCAGAGATCAACCGGATCCTGCAGTTACCCGAGGTGAAGGCGCGCATGGAGGCGAGTGGCCTGGAGATTGTCGGCGGCACGCCAGCGCTACTCCGCGAAGTGCTCACGCAAGACATCGCAAAGTGGCAAAAAGTGGTCAAGGCCGCCAATATCAAGCTGGGAGGCTGATGTTTCCCGCGCCACCCGCTCCCGAGTGCAGTCGAGCTGAGTCAAGTTTTCAACATTTTGTGAGGCTTGCGCCATGAAAGCCGCATTCATCGTGTTCGACCGCATGACCTACCTTGACTTCATCGGGTTCTACGACCCGGTGACGCGTCTCAAGTCGATGAAAATCATGGAGGACTTCGAGTGGCGCATCCTTTCGCCCACGCCGCGCGTTGTCGACGATCGCGGATTGAGAATGGAGCCGGATGGGCTCATGGAGGCGCTCGGTTCCTACGACATGGTGTTCCTGCCCGGCGGAATGGGCACGCGGCCGCTCCAGCATGACCAGAGCTTCGTCGACTGGATCAAGACCGCCGCGCCCGTCAAACTGAAGGTCTCGGTATGCACCGGCGCCCTCCTCCTCGGCGCCGCGGGATTTCTCAAGGGCCGCCGCGCGACCACGCATCCCAGCGCGTACCAGGAGCTGGAACCTTACTGTGCGACCGTGATCAGGGAACGCGTGGTCGATGAAGGGGACATCATCACCGCGCGCGGCGTCTCATCCTCGATCGATGCTGGCCTGCACGTCGTGGAAAGACTGGCCGGCACGGAGGCGCGCGCGCGCATGGCAACGCAGATGGACTACCCGTACCGTTGGAATCCGTCGTTTCAATGACCGGGCCGCGTGCCATGCAATCCGGGCTCCACGATCTGCCGCGCCCTGTTCCTCGCCGCGCTGCATGCGCCGCGAGAACACGACTGCGCGTACTGCCCATCTCGTGAAGCATGACTGACCTGAAACGCTACTACGCACAGCGGGCGCGGGAATACGAGCGCATCTACGACAAGCCCGAGCGCCAGCCCGATCTCGAATGGCTGAAGCAGGCGCTGCCTCCGATGTTCGCCGGCCGCCGCGTGCTGGAGATCGCCTGCGGCACCGGGTACTGGACACAATTCATCGTTCGCGAGGCAAACGGGATCGTCGGCATCGACGTTAACGACGAGACGCTCGAGATCGCCCGCGGCAAAGGCCTGCCGGCAGAGCGGGTCGCATTCAGGATCGCCGATGCCTATGCGCCGCCAGAGGACCTGGGCGAGTTCGGCGGGGCCTTTGCCGGCTTCTGGTGGTCGCACGTGCCGATACGCGAACGGCGGCGATTCTTCCAGGGTTTGGACCGGAGGCTCGCACCGGGCGCCAGGGTCGCGCTGCTTGACAATCTGTACGTGGAAGGCAGCAGCACGCCGATCTCGCGCCGTGACGCCGAGGGGAATTCCTTTCAGGCGCGCCGCCTCGAAGATGGGTCGCAGCATGAGGTGCTGAAGAACTTTCCAACCGGGGCCGAGCTCGACGCCGATATAGAGGGCCTGGGCCAGAACCCGCGGTTCACTGCGCTGCAGTACTACTGGCTCTTTACTTATGAGAAGCCAGCCGGCTAACGCAGGATGTACGCAGCTGTGCGCAAGGGAGGGAGTCGAATGACCTACAACGTGCCGCTGATGCCGGCGCGCTTCACGATGTCGGCGTAAAGCCGGATGTCGCGCTTGAGGGTTGCGGCAAACTGCTCAGGCGTCCCCGGACGCGGCTCGTAGCCGAGCGCCTTGAGGCGCTGCACGACGTCCGCGGCCTTGAGCGCGCCGACGATTGCGGCGTTGAGCTTTTCGACGATGTCCCGGGGAATGCCGGCGGGACCGACGACCCCGAACCACGGCTCGATGACGTAGCCCTTCAAACCCGATTCGGTCATCGTGGGCACGCCCGGCGCCGCGCCCGAACGCCGAGAGCCGGTGACCGCGATCATGCGCAGCTTGCCGATTTCCGCGTAGCGCTGAACGAGCGAGAGGTCGGCGAGCATCATGTCCACCTGTCCGCTCACGACGTCGGTCAATGCCGGAGCGGTGCCTTTATACGGAACATGCACGATTTCCGCACCCGAGAGCGACTTCAACAGTTCCGCCGCCAGCGCCGACATGCTCCCCACGCCCGAGGACGCGTAGTTCAGCAGGCCCGGCTTTCTCTTCGCGACTGCGATCAACTCCCTGACATTCCTGGCGGGCACGACCGGGTTCACGCCCAACGCATAGGGCACGTGAGCGACGTTCGCCACCATCGTGAGATCCCGCGCCGAATCGTAGGCGAGCCTCTTGTAGAGGCTGGGCGCGACCGCCAGATTGCTCGAACCGCCCATGGCGATGTGGTAGCCGTCCGCAGGCGACTTTGCCGCGACCGCCATGCCGATCGTTCCTCCGAGGCCGCCGCGGTTCTCAACCACCACGGGCTGACCCCAGAGTTCGTGGAGCTTCTGGCCGACCATGCGGCCGAGAATGTCGTTCGGCCCCCCTGGCGCGAACGGCACGACCATGCGCAGGGGCTTGTTGGGGTAATCGCTCGCCCCGGGTTTCGCGCCCTGCGGCCAGACGGGACCGGCGCCGGCGAGCAGCAACCCGGCAAACACGGCCAACACATTCCGTACGATCGGCATTGCCGGGTTTCCTCTCTCAGTTCTTCCTCAGCGCATCGGGATTGACGGCGTTGATCGGCTTGCCGGCGGCGAAAGCCAGAATCTGGTCGAAAATACTGGTGAACATGCCCTCGAAACCGTTGCGCTCGACGTAGCCGAGGTGCGGCGTGCACACCGCGTTCTCGAGCGCGAGCAGCGGATGAGCGGCGTTTACCACCGGTTCATCCTCGTAAACGTCCACCGCCGCCCTGCCGGGACGCCCGCGCTTCAGGGCCTCGGCCAGCGCGCCGGGCTCGATCAGCCCGGCGCGGCTGGTATTGACGATGAGCGCGGTCGGCTTCATCCGCGCGAGATCGGCGGCGGTGACCATACCGCGCGTCTCGGAAATCAGCCGCAGGTGAAGTGAAATCACGTCGCACTGCTCGAAGAACGCCTCCTTGCTCGCCGCTGCCTCATGGCCGTCGGCGCGCGCCCGCGCCAGCGTGCCTTCGCGCCCCCACGCCACGACCTTCATGCCGAAGGCCTTGCCGTAGCCCGCCACTACCCCGCCGATGCGCCCGTAGCCGAAGATACCGAGCGTCTTGCCGCGGAGCCCCGTGCCAACCGTCGATTGCCAGCGGCCGGCCTTGAGCGCCGCGACTTCCTGAGGAATACAGCGCATTGCCGCGATGATGAGCCCCCACGTGAGCTCGGCCGTCGCGTACGAGGGCCGGCCCGGGTGCATGTCGGAACAGAGCAGCACCCTGCGGCGCGTGCAGGCGTCGACATCGATGTGCGGATAGACGCTGCGCTGGCTGATGAGCTTCAGTTTCGGGAGGCGCTCGATCAGCGGCGCACGGACCGGCGTGCGCTCCCGGATCAGCGCCAGCGCCTCGGTGTCCCTCAACCGCTCCGCGAGCGTGTCCACGTCCTTGGTGTGATCGTTCCACACCGTCACGTTGTGCCCGGCGACCTTCGAGAAACAATCGAGAGTGCGCACCACGTTCTGGTAGTCGTCGAGGATGGTGATGTTCATGTTGAGAGTTGAGCGTTGAGAGTTGGGAGATCAGTGTTCAGCGCCCGCCGTTGACTCGGCCGTCGGCATCGAGAACCCCGCTGACTCGCCGCGGCTCCTCGAACTCTAAACGCTTATCGCTCAACGCTCAACGAAAAATCAATCAGCCGATTCGCTCGAGGATGTGCAGGCCGCGCACGCGGTCCAGCAGATAAATGAGTCCCCGGTCGTCGACCGTAACATCGTTGCTCTGGACGCGATCCGAGCCCTGCGGCACGTCGGGCATGTAGAACGCGACTTCCTTCGGCGCGTGCGGGCGCGCGATATCGACGATGCGCAGCCCGTGCGCGAACCACGCCACCGGAATCTCCGTGCCCATCACGATTTCGCACGGCTGGTGGCAGCCGGTCATCCCCGGCTGCTGCCCCGGCCCGATGCCTTCTATCTGGTAAGTCGAAACAGGAAACGGGTGCGTCTCGTCAGTGATGTCGACCACCCACATGAACGATGACGGATACGGCGGGCAGCCCTCGAGCCGCGTCACGTCCTCGTCGGTCACTACCATGAAATCGCGGTTGTCGATCTTGAAGGGAATCCGCAGGCAGGTGTGCGTCGGCCACGGAAACGGCGGGCTCCAGTCCACGTGCGAGAGCATCTTCGGCTTCGCCATGTCCTCGATGTCGAGGATCACGAAGCCGCCATACCAGTAGCTGGTGTGAAGTCGGTTGCCGTAGCGCAGTGGATGGTGGCACTTGTGCGCCGCGCCCGACCAAGTCGGCTTTTCGCCGCCCGCGGTCCACTGCCCCGGCATCCACCAGCGCCCCACTTCTTCGGGTCGCGCCGGATCCTTCAAGTCGAGGATCATCACAATGTTGCCGAGGTAGCCGTCCCACGTCGGGGAGATGTAGGCGTAGCGCCCGTCGAAATCGAAGCGGTGCACGCCGCGCGCGTAGTTGGGCCCGGGCTTATCGGTCGTTTGCCAGTTGGTGATGTGCCGCGGCTTGGCCGGATTCGAAACGTCGAAGATGCCGAGGCCGCCCTGGAAATCCCCGGGCGCGATTTCGCCTCGCGCCGCGCGCTGGTTGAGCACCTCGCGGTTGGTCAGCATGATGCCGTTCGCGACCCGCACCTTGTGCGAATGCGTGCCCACAGGCATCGCAATTTCGGCGAGGTGCTTGGGGTGTTTAGGGTCCTTCACGTCGATGACCATGGTGCCGTAGGGATTACGCATGTTGCCCACGTAAGCGATGCCGTTCTGCACCACGATCTGGCCGCCGCCCGCGCAGTCGTGCCAGCCGAGTTTTTCGAAGCCGCGCTTGCCGGCGTGCTTGTGCCACGCGGGGTGCGCCTGCTGGATGTCCACGTACGCGACTTCGCGCACGCCCTTTGCCGTGCTCATGCCTCACCTCCCGTTACGTTATGCTGCAGCCGTTCATTGCAATCATGCATTCAGTGCCGTTCAGCGCGTCGCTTCGAGCCGGATGCCCGCCGCCCGCGTCACTTTCTGCCACTTCGCAATCTCGGCACGCAGATGCTCGACGAGCTGCTCCGGCGTGCCGGCGACCACGGTGCTGCCCTCTTTTGCGAGGCGTTCCTTCACCTCCGCCGCCTGCAGCAGCGCCACGATCTCGCGATTGAGCAGGGTCGTTACCGGCTTCGGCGTCGCGCGCGGCGCGAGTACCGCGTACCAGCCGCTCACGACGTAACCCGGCACGCCCGCTTCGATCATGGTCGGTGTGTCGGGGAGAGCGGAAGTGCGTTTCGTGGTCGTCACCGCCAGCGCGCGCAACTGCCGAGACTTCACCATCTTCAGGGTGGAGAGTATGGTGCCGAAGGTCATGTGAACGTAGCCCGCGATGAGGTCGGTGTGCGCGGAGGCGCCACCCTTGTATGGCACGTGCAGGATGTTGACGCCGGCCGCGCTCTTGAAGAACTCCAGCGCAAGATGCTGGATGCCGCCGGCGCCCGAGGAAGCAAAGCTCAACTCGCCGGGTTTCGCTTTCGCGAGCGCGATCAGATCCTTCACCGACTTCACGGGCAGCGACGGATGCACCACCGCTATGAACGGCTGCTGGCTC
>MEQT01000276.1:0-1138 GCA_001770325.1 Betaproteobacteria bacterium RIFCSPLOWO2_02_64_14 | reverse complement strand
AACGACAGTTTGTACAGGCTCGGATTGGCGCCGTAGCTGCTCGACACCAGCAGCAGCGTGTAGCCATCCGGAACCGCCCTGGCAGCGAGTTCCACCCCCACATTGCCGCCGGCGCCGGGCCGGTTCTCGACGATGAACTGCTGGCCGAGCCGTTCGCTCAACTTCTGCGAGATCGCGCGCGCCGAAATATCCGCGCCGCCGCCAGGCGCGAACGGCACGATCATGCGCACCGGCTTGGACGGATACCGCTCCTGCGCCGCAGCCTGCGCCACAAGGCAGCCGATCACGAACGCGCATGCCACGCGTGCCGGGCGCGTTCCCGATCGTCTCGCCAATCGCATCATCGCTTGCATCTTCCTCCACCTGTTCTCAATTCGGACTGAGCGGGGATTATCGCATCGAACGCGGTTCGCGACTCGCCGCTTTCAGAACTCGTCCACTATCCGAACTCGCTGCGCACACGGGTGGAGAAGCTCGACCTGGCCACCGCCGCAGGCTATATGGCGACGTACGTCACGCCGCTTGCCGTATTGCTGCGCATGCCCGGCATTGACGTCCACATGGCGCCTCGCTAGGCTCCACACTTCCACTTACAACAGACTTGGAGAATCGGGATGCGGCTTGGATTCGTCGGCCTCGGCGTGATGGGCGCCGGGATCGTGCCCCGTCTCATGGCAGCGGGCCACCACGTGATCGGCTGGAACCGCTCGCGCGACAAAGCCGGGCAATTGGAGAAAGCCGGCATGTGCTGGGCCGACAGCCCGCGCGAGGTCGCCGCCAGTGCCGAGATCGTGTTTTCGATCGTCACCGACGGCGCCGCGGTGAGATCCGTCGCACTGGGCGCAAACGGCATCATCGCCGGGCTCGCAAAGGACGGGATCTACCTCGACATGAGCACCATTGCGCCCGAAACCTCGCGCGCCGTGGCTGCCGAGTTCGCCCACGCCGGCCTGACCATGCTCGATGCTCCGATCTCCGGCAGCCCGGTGACGCTGGCGCAGGGCAATGCCTCGCTCATGGTGGGCGGCGACCGCGCGGCGTTCGATCGGGTGCAGCCGGTGTTGCTCGCGATCGGACCGAAGGTCGCCTACATCGGCGCCAATGGACTCGCGGCGCAGATGAAGCTCGCCATCAACCT
>MEQT01000275.1:27939-31098 GCA_001770325.1 Betaproteobacteria bacterium RIFCSPLOWO2_02_64_14 | reverse complement strand
GCCCGCGAAACCCAGCTGCGCGAGATCGGCGTCGGCCATGCTGGTCAGCACGGTGACCGCCACGAGTTGCGGGGGCGTGCTGTGCGACGCCAGCGCCTCGCGGGCCGCTTTCATCATGGCGGCTCCCCCGAGCGCGTGCACGTTAAGCATCCACACGCCGAGCGCCGCTGCCGCGCGGCACGCGCCTGCAACGGTGTTGGGGATATCGTGATACTTCAGGTCGAGAAACACGCCAAAGCCGCGCGCCGCCAGCGTTTCAACCAGCGCGGGGCCCGCCGCCGTGAACAGCTCTTTGCCGACCTTGACCCGGCACTGCGCCGGAGGGAGGAGGTCGACCAGCGCCAGCGCGCCGGCGGAATCGGCGTAGTCAAGCGCCACGATCACCCGCGGCTCGCCTGTCATGCCGGCAGGCCCTTCTCTTCGGTGCGTCGCGGCGAGTAGGTCTCCCACTGCGCGCAGGCCGGACAATGCCAGTAGAACTGGCGCGCGCGGAACCCGCAGTTGTCGCACCGATACATCGCGAGTTCCCGCGTGTGCTGGTGCACCAGCTGCTTGATGAGTTCGAGCTCGCGCCTGCGTTCGATCGGCGCTTCGAGCATTTGCGCTTCCAGCAGTTTGTCCAAACCGAGCAGCGTCGGGGTGCGCTGCAGTTCATCGCGCACGAACCGGTAGGCGGGCTCGGCGCCGTCCGCTTCGAGCGTACCCTGGAACACCGTGTTAAGCAGATCGAGTGAGGGATACTTACCGAGATAACCGCGGAGCAGGTTCAACCCCTCCTCGGGCCGGCCCGACTGGCGGAACGCCGCGAGCAGGCGGTCCGCGATCAGCGCCAGGTACGCCGGGTTCTGGCTCTCGATGCGCTTCCACGCATCGACCGCGGCCCCCGGGTTTCCAGCCTGCAATTCGAGGTCTCCGAGCACGATATTCGCCCGCGCGCACAGCCGGTGGTGCGAGAGCGCGCGCGCCAGATGCTCGCGCGCCGCGCCGGGTCGCGAGTGCATGCTCTCGTTCACGGCCAGTTCGCAGCAGAAGTTGGCGATCTCCTTCTGGTGCGACCTGCCGGTCACCGCCTCGAGCTTCTCCGCGATTCCGATCGCTTTCTGCCAGTCCTTCTCGCGCTCGTAGATCTCCAGCAGAAACCGCAGCGCTGCCTCGGCATGAGCCGTGTGCTCAAGCTTGAGAAACAGCTCCTCGGCGCGGTCGAGCAATCCGGCCTTCAGATAATCCTGCGCCAGCTCCAGCAGGGCGAGCAGCTTGCGATCCTGCGCGAGGTCGGGGCGCTCGACCAGGTTCTGGTGCATGCGGATCGCGCGCTCGACCTCGCCGCGCCGGCGAAAGAGGCTCCCCAGCGCGAAGTGCAGCTCGATGGTCTGCGGGTCGACCTTGACCACCTCGATGAAGGCCTCGATGGCCTTGTCCGGCTGCTCGTTCAGGAGAAAATTGAGGCCCTTGAAATACGACATGGGCAATGCCCGCGATTCCGACATGAGCTGTTTGATGTCGACCCGCGCGGCGAGCCACCCCAACACGAAGAACAGCGGCAGAGCCAGCAGCCACCAGTATTCGATGTCCATGTGCTACGTCGCCCCACTCGCGTCAGAGGGCCGCGCGGATGCCTCGCCCGCCCGGTTGCGCGCATTGAGCTCGCGCCGCAACGCCACCACCTCGCGCCGCCGGCGCAGCATATGTCCCAGGTTGGCGACGATTCCCACCAGCACGCCGAGGCAGAAAAACACCAGGAGAACCAGCACCAGCGGCGCCTGCCACTGGTAGCCGAGGTAATAGTGCACCGCGACGATGTCGGTGTTCTTGACCGCGAAACTCAGCACCAGCAGGAACAATGCAAGCCTCAGCGTCCACAGGAAGTAGCGCATAGTCCGAGCTTATCCGAAGCCGACCGGCGTGTCAGCCGCCGGAAACAGTCCGGGCCCGGCCGGCGCCGGGCAAAAAAAACGGCACGATCTTTCGATTGTGCCGCCCGCAAACAAGCGATGCCTAAGTTCTCTTATCGTTGTTATTTCTTGATATCGACCCGTTCCCGAAGTTCCTTGCCGGCCTTGAAATGCGGCACGTACTTCGCCGGCACCTGCACCTTGTCGCCGGACTTCGGATTGCGCCCGACGCGCGGCGGCCGGTAATTCAGACCAAAGCTGCCAAATCCGCGGATCTCGATGCGTTGGCCCTGCGACAGGCTTTTCGACATCGCATCCAGGATCATCTTTACCGCCAGTTCGGCGTCTTTCGCCACTAACTGCGGGTAGCGCGCCGCCAGTTTTGCGATCAACTCCGACTTTGTCATGGCGTCTTTCTATTGCTGGGTGTTGGCGACGTCCAGCTTGGCCTTGAGCAGCGCCCCGAGATTGGTCGTCCCGGCGCTCGACGGCTTGTCCGCGGCGAGCCGCTGCATCGCCTCGGCCTCCTCCGCCACATCCTTCGCCTTGATCGACAGGTTGATCGCGCGATTCTTGCGGTCGATGTTGATGATCATCGCAGTGACCGTGGCGCCTTCGCTCAGGCGCGTGCGGATGTCCTCGACGCGGTCGCGCGCCACCTCGGACGCCCGCAGGTAGCCCTCGATATCGCCCGCGAGCTGGATTACCGCACCCTTGGCATCGATCGACTTCACCGTTCCCGTCACGATCGAATTCTTCTCGTGCGCGGTGATGTAGCTCGTGAAGGGATCGCCCTCCAGCTGCTTCACACCGAGCGAAATGCGTTCGCGCTCGACGTCGATCGACAGTACGACCGCCTCGATCTCCTCGCCCTTCTTGAAGTTGCGAACGGCCTCTTCGCCGGGCTGCGACCACGACAAGTCGGAAAGATGCACCAGCCCGTCGATGCTCCCCGGCAGCCCGATGAAAATGCCGAAATCGGTGATCGACTTGATCTGGCCCTTCACGCGATCGCCCTTTTTGTAGTTCATCGAGAACTCTTCCCACGGGTTTGGCAGGCACTGCTTCATGCCGAGCGAAATGCGGCGGCGTTCCTCGTCGATCTCGAGCACCATGACCTCGACCTCGTCGCCCAACTGCACCACCTTCGACGGATGCACGTTCTTGTTGGTCCAGTCCATCTCGGATACGTGCACCAGGCCCTCGATGCCGGCCTCGATCTCGACGAACGCGCCGTAATCGGTCAGGTTGCTCACCTTCCCGAACA
>MEQT01000275.1:0-27931 GCA_001770325.1 Betaproteobacteria bacterium RIFCSPLOWO2_02_64_14 | reverse complement strand
ACCGCAGCACCTTGGCCTCGACTTCATCGCCCACCGAGAGGATCTCGGATGGATGCTTGACGCGCCGCCACGCGAGGTCGGTGATGTGAAGCAGTCCGTCGATGCCGCCCAGATCGACGAACGCGCCGTAATCCGTGATGTTCTTGACGATCCCCTTGACGACCGCTCCCTCGCGCAGATTTTGCAGGAGCTTTTGCCGCTCCTCGCCCTGCGTTTCTTCGAGCACCGCCCGGCGCGACACCACGACGTTGTTGCGTTTGCGGTCGAGTTTGATGACCTTGAACTCCATCTCCTTGTTTTCGTAGGGCGCGGTGTCCTTGACCGGCCGGATGTCGACGAGCGAGCCGGGAAGGAAGGCGCGGATGCCGTTGATCATCACCGTGAGGCCGCCCTTCACCTTGCCGTTGATGGTGCCGGCGACGACGGTTCCCTTTTCCAGAGCCTCTTCAAGCGCGAGCCACGCCGCCAGGCGTTTCGCCTTGTCGCGCGACAGGCGCGTCTCGCCGTAGCCGTTCTCCAGCGATTCGATCGCGACTTTTATGAAATCGCCTGGTTGTGCTTCCACCTCGCCGCGGTCGTTCCTGAATTCGTCTACTGAAATGTAGCTTTCGGACTTGAGACCGGCGTTGACCACCACGAAGTTGTTGTCCACGCGCATGACTTCGGCGGTGATCACCTCTCCCACCCGCATCTCCTTGACGGAAAGGCTCTCTTCAAACAACGCGGCGAAATTTTCTGCGGTCCCGGATGCGGGTGACAAAGTTTTCATCATTCAGATTCAATATGTTAGGCAACCCGCCGAGGCGGCGGGGTCAGTTAAAAAAACCATGAGCTGGGTCGACTCATGGCGCTCGCAGTGCCTGCCCGTAGCAGGACACGATCTGGGCCGACGCCTCCTCCACCGTCATTCCGGTGGTGTCGATTTCAATCGCGTCCACGCTCCTTTGCAGAGGTGCCACAGCGCGGCCGCTATCGCGTGCGTCGCGGGCATGGATATCCTGCAAAAGGGCGGTCATGTTAGCACTCAAACCTTTGTCGATCAACTGTTTATATCGACGCCGGGCCCGTTCCTCGGCACCTGCGGTGAGATAAACTTTTAGCACCGCGTCCGGGAAAACAATGGTCGTCATATCGCGGCCTTCGGCCACCAGTCCGGGGGCCATGCGGAAGGCGTGCTGCCTCTCCAGTAACACCGCCCGCACCCCGCGCAGGGCTGCCACCCGTGAGGCACCTTCGCTCACCTTTTCCTCTCGAATTGCCTCGGTCACATCCCGGGATCCGAGCCAGACTCGATCGTTCTTGAATCCTATATTTGCATTCAAAGCGATAGCGCTGACTCTTGACTCGTCATCGAGGTCGATGCCGGCCTCCAAGGCGGCCAGTGCGACGGTGCGGTATAACGCGCCACTATCGAGGTAATGAAAGCCCAACCGGCGGGCGACGCAATATGCCACGGTGCCCTTCCCCGAGGCGGACGGACCATCGATGGCGATGACAGGCGGCAGACCCGGTGACACGTTTCAAAGCCTCGACTGGACGCTTCGGCTCAGCGCTGCGAAATTCCCGCGAGCACCTGAAAATAGTCGGGAAAGGTCTTCGCGACGCATTCCGGGTCGTTGATCCGCACCGGCACGCCGCCTACCGCCGCGAGCGAAAAGCTCATCGCGATCCGGTGATCGTCGTAGGTATCGATCGCGACCCCGGGTTTCAGCCTCGAGGATCGAGGTGGGCTGATGCGCAGGTAATCAGCTCCTTCCTCGACCGCCGCGCCCAGTTTGCGCAACTCGGTCGCCATCGCAGCGATGCGGTCGGTTTCCTTCACGCGCCAGCTGCCGATATTTCGCAGCGCGCTCGGGCCGTCGGCAAAGACCGCAGCGACCGCCGCCGTCATCGCAGCGTCGGGAATATGGTTGAAATCCGCGTCGATCGGCCTCAACCTGCCGCACCGGGCGGCTTCCGCGTCCGCACCAGCTTCGATCCAGTTTTCCCCCATCACGATGCGGGCGCCCATGCGCTCCAGGATCTCGCAAAACCGCACATCGCCCTGGATGCTCGCACGACCAACACCTTCCACGCGCACCGGTCCCCCGCCCTTGAGCCCGCTGATCGCCCCGGCCGCAAGAAAATAGGATGCCGCCGAGGCGTCGCCCTCGACATAAATTTCGCCGGGGCTCGAGTAGCCGTCTCCCCGCGGCACGGTGAACCTGGACCAACCCTCGCGTTCCACGAGTACGCCGAACCTGCTCATCGTGGCGAGCGTGATCTCGACGTACGGTTTGGAGATCAGTTCACCTTCGACGAGAAGCGCCGCTGCAGTGCGCGCGAGCGGCAGCGCAAGCAGCAGCGCCGTCACGAACTGGCTGGAAACATTGCCGCGCACCGAAACCGGAGCGCTGAGCGTGATCGCGCCGCGACCAATCGCGAGCGGGGGATAGCCTGGCTTGCCGCGGTACGCGATGTCGGCGCCAATCGCGCGCAACGCGTCCACCAGGTCGCCGATGGGGCGCTCGTGCATCCGCGCCACCCCCGATAGCCCGTAGCTTCCACCGGCAAACGCGAGCACGGCTGTGAGCGGACGCAGCGCGGTGCCGGCGTTGCCGAGAAAAAGATCCGCCTGTTTGACCGGAAAGCTCCCACCCGTCCCCGCCACGCGCAGCGCCTGCGCACCCACCGACTCGCAGACAACACCGAGCGTGCGCAACGCCTGCACCATGTGCTGCGTATCATCGGAATCGAGCAGGTCCCGAATCAGGGTGTTCCCCCGCGCCAAGGCCGCCAGCAGCAAGATGCGGTTCGAGATGCTCTTCGAGCCCGGCAGGCGAACCGTGCCGCGTGCACAGCGTATGGGGGCTAGGTCGATGTGGCTCATAGCCGGGACTTCCAGATCCGTTGCCGCTCGCCGTGGGGACTACGACTGGCGCGCAACGAGCCACCGCGCGCGCGCGGCGCGCGCAGCCTCGAACATGCGCTCCAGCGTCGCGGCATCAGCGGCAGCGATCGCTCCCCGCGCACGCTCCAGCTCTTCAATGTAGGTGTCCAGCACCTCCAGCAGGGCGTCGCGATTGGAGATACAGATGTCGCGCCACATTTCCGGGGAGCTGCCCGCGATGCGCACCGTATCGCGCAGCCCGCCGGCTGAAAAAGCGAAGAGCTTTCGCGCATTGCGACGGCGGGCAAGCGCCCCGACCAGGGCGAAGGCGACGACGTGAGGCAGGTGGCTCACGGCCGCGAAGATGGCATCGTGCTCGTCCGGGCGCAACCGGACTACCCGTGCGCCGCACGCCTCCCAGGCGCGTCGCACGGTCGCAATCGCGGTGCGCGAGGTCTCCGCCTGCGGAGTCAGAATCACGTTGCGGCCGCGATAGAGCGTGGCGAACGCCGCACCGGCTCCGCTCATCTCGGTGCCGGCGACCGGATGGGCAGGCACGAAGCGGCCGAGACTGTCCTTCAGGAAGCGCCGCGCGCTTGCGATCACGTCCTGCTTGGTGCTCCCCGCGTCGCTTATGACGGCGTGACGCGCGACATGCGGCGCGATGCGGGCCATCACTTCCGGCATCTGGCCCACCGGCACGCCCAGCAGCACGAAATCCGCGTCGCGCACCGCCGTGACGGCGTCCACGGCAATCTCGTCGACGATCCCGAGCCGCAGCGCCGTGGCGAGGTTGCGGCGCGTGCGCCCCACGCCAACCACGCGCCCCACGGCCCGGGCCTTCCGCAGCGCCATCGCAAACGAGCCGCCGATCAGTCCGACGCCGATCACCGCAAGCTTGCCGATTCGGAACTTGGCAGGCATTTTTAGCGGTGGCCGCTACGCCGCAAGCGCTCGTGCGAGGCTGTCGAGGAAGCGCGCATTCTCGGACGCGGTGCCGATGGTGACCCGCAGATGGTCGGGCATGCCGTAGCTCGCCACCAGACGCACGATGACTCCCAGCTTGAGCAGCCGCTGAAAGACTCCAGAGGCGTCCGGTACCTTGAAAGTGACGAAGTTACCGAATGGAACTATGTACTGCAGGCCCAGTTCGGAAAGCCCGCGAGTCACCGTCTTCAGCCCTGCCTGGTTGACCTCGAAGCTGCGGCGCACGAACTCCAGATCCTCGAGCGCAGCGGCCGCGGCAGCAAGCGAAAGACTGTTGACGTTGAACGGCTGGCGCACGCGGTTCATGAGATCCGCGATCCCGGCGCTCGCCAGCGCGTAACCCACGCGCAGTCCCGCCAGTCCGTAGACCTTGGAAAACGTGCGGGTGACGATCAGATTCGGAAAGCGTTGCAGCCAGCCGAGAGTGTCGCCCCTCAGTTCGAGCGGGAGATACTCGTGGTAGGCCTCGTCGAGCACCACTGCGACATGCCCCGGCAACGCCGCGAGAAACGCTTCGACCGCGGCGGGCGGCGCGTAAGTCCCGGTCGGGTTGTTTGGATTGGCGATGAACAGGACGCGCGTATCGCTTCTCACCGCCCGGCGCATCGCGTCAAGGTCATGGGCAAACGCCCTGGCGGGCACTTCGATGGCGGCGGCGCCGATGGCCTGCACCGCCAGCGGATACACCGCGAACGCATGTTGGGAATAGACCGCGCTATGCTCCGGCGTCAGAAACGCACGCGCCGCGAGTTCGAGCACGTCGTTCGAACCGTTCCCGAGCACGATGTTCTGGTGTTCCACCCCGAAGCGCGCGCCCAGCGCGCGCTTGAGTTCGAATCCGTTGCCATCCGGATAGCGCGAAATCCCGTCGAGCACCCCGCGCACCGCGCGCTGGGCGAGCGGACTCGCCCCCAGGGGGTTCTCGTTCGACGCGAGCTTGATGATGCCCGACTCGTCCAGCCCCATCTCGCGCGCGAGTTCCGGGATCGGTTTGCCGGGCTGATACGGGGCGATCGCGCGAATGTACGAAGGGGCGAGGTCGCAGATGTCCATGCTTCGCGTTCCGGCGCCTGGCGTTGAGGGTTTAGCGTTGAGCGTTGAGAGTGAAGAGCTTGACGTTCAGCTCTCTGCGCAGGGCGCGAGCCGCATAAAAGAGGCTACTCACTCAACCCTCAACTCTCAACGCTGAACTTTCATGTCACTGCCAACGGATACGAGCCGAGGACCTTGAGGAAGGTGACGTATCCGCGCATCTCCTCGAGCGCCTTGGCGACACGGGCGTCCCGTGCATGCCCTTCAATATCCACGTAGAAGACGTATTCCCACAAGCCGGTACGCGCCGGCCGGGACTCGAGCCGCGTCATGCTCACGCCATTGGCGGCCAGGGGCGTCAGCATCCGCTGCATCGCGCCCGGCACGTTGCGTGTGGATACGATGAGCGACGTTTTATCCTTTCCGGAAGGCCCCGCATCGCGCTCGCCCAGCACCAGGAAGCGGGTCGTGTTCCGCGGTTCATCCTCGATATTGCGCGCGAGCACCTTCAATCCGTACAGGCCGGCTGCCGTCTTTGCACCGACGGCCGCAGCGCGCCGATCTTTCGCCGCAAGGCGCGCCGCCTCCGCGTTGCTTACCACGGCCACGCGCTCCGCGTGCGGCAGGTGGCGCGCCAGCCATTGCTGGCACTGCGCGAGGCTCTGAGTATGCGAATAAACCCTGCGTATGTCGCCGCGCCTGCTGGCCTTGGCCATCACGCACTGGTGCACCGGGAGCATCACCTCGCCGCACACCCTGACGGGTGTGGCGAGCAACAGATCGAGTGTGCGGCCGATCGCCCCCTCGGTGGAATTTTCGACCGGCACGACGCCATACCCGACGGCCCCGGTTTCGACCTGCCGGAATACCTCGTCGATCGAGCCGCACGGCTGCTGAGCGGTCAATCCTCCGAAGTGCTTGAGCACCGCCTCCTGGCTGAAGGTACCTGCGGGCCCGAGGTACGCCACCGTCATGTGATCCTCGAGCGAGCGACATGCCGACATGATCTCGGTCAGGACGCGGGCAAGTGCGGCGCTGGAGAGCGGACCGCGATTGAGGGCAGCGACCCGCCTCAGGATCTGGGCTTCGCGTTCGGGGCGGTAGATTGTGCCCCGCTTCAGCCGGCCGATGCGCTGCGCCAGCCGCCCGCGCGCCGAGAGCAGTTTCACCAGGCGCCCGTCGAGCGCATCGATCTGCCGGCGGGTCGTGCTCAACTTGTCGGTCATGGCCGCAATTCTAATCCGCCACGCATGCCCCATGGCCGAAAGCGTGAGCCGTGAGCCGTGATTCGACAACCGACAGGGTGGTTTTGGACTTCGTCGGCTCACGGTTCACGAGTCACGCTCTTGCACTTGTCGGTTCACGGATCACGGATCACCAATTACTTCGATTCCAGCGGAAGATAACGCACCGACAGCACGCCGTGGATATTCGCGAGCTGGCTGGTGAGCGACGCCGGCACTACACTGTCGACGTCGACCAGCGTGTAGGCCATTTCGCCCCTGGACTTGTTGATCATGTTGTGGATGTTGAGTCCCGCCTGCGCCATGGCCGTGGAGATCTGCCCCACCATGTTGGGCACGTTGGCGTTGGCTATCCCGAGCCGGTAGGGCGACTCGCGCGCCATCGACACATCGGGAAAATTGACGGCGTTCCGGATGTTCCCATGCTCCAGGAAGTCGCGTAGCTGATCGACCACCATCACCGCGCAGTTGTCTTCCGCCTCCCCGGTGGATGCCCCGAGGTGGGGGAGTGCGATCACCCGGGGATGGCCCTGCAGCCTCGCGCCGGGAAAATCGCAGATGTAATATTTCAGGTGTTTCGTCTCAAGCGCGTCGAGCACCGCATGGTTGTTGACGATGCCTTCGCGCGCGAAGTTGAGCAATATCGAGCCCGGCTTCATGAGCTTGACATGTTCCGCGTTGATCAGGTTGCGTGTCGCATCGACGAGGGGTACATGAACGGTGACGTACTCGCAACTCTTCAGCACCTCCTCGATGCTGTGCGCCTTCCTGACCTGGGACGGCAGGCTCCAGGCTGCATCGACCGTGATCTCCGGGTCGTAGCCGAGGACGTTCATTCCGAGTTTGATCGCGGCGTCGGCGACCAGGCTTCCGATTTTCCCCAAGCCCGCGACGCCGAGCGTGCGCCCCGGCAACTCGCTGCCGGAAAACGCCTTCTTGCCGTCTTCCACCAGCTTGTTGAGCGTCTTGTCGTCGCCCTGCAGGCCGTCCACGAATTTCAGCGCGGGCACCAGATTGCGCGCACCGATCAGCAGTCCCGCGATCACCAGTTCCTTCACCGCGTTCGCATTGGCGCCGGGGGCGTTGAACACCGGCAATCCGCGCAGGCTCAGCTTCGGCACCGGAATGTTGTTGGTGCCCGCGCCGGCCCGGCCGATCGCCTTCACCGCCTGCCCGATTTCCATCGCGTGCATGTCGTGCGAGCGCACCAGGATTGCGTCCGGGTTCTCGATCCGCCCTCCAACGGTGTAGCGGTCGGCGGACAGGCGTTTCAGGCCGACGCTCGAAATCGAGTTGAGCGTCAGGATGCGAAAGGTGTCAGCCATGGCTACGCTCGAATTCCCGCATGAACGCGACCAGCGCCTGCACACCCTCGACCGGCATTGCGTTGTAGATTGAGGCGCGCATGCCGCCGACCGAGCGATGCCCCTTCAGCTCTGCAAGCCCGTTGCGTGAGGCCTCCTTGAGGAACGCCCCGTCGAGGGCGTCGTTGCGCAGGGTGAACGGGATGTTCATCCGCGACCGGTCCTCCTTCGCCACCGGCGAATGATAGAACTCCGTCTGGTCGAGGTAGTCGTAGACCAGCTGCGCCTTCGCGATGTTGATTTCCTCCATCTTCTTGATGCCCCCCGCCTGCTTCAGCCACTGAAACACCAACCCCGCCATGTAGACGGCGTAGGTGGGCGGCGTGTTGAACATCGAGTCGTTCTCGGCCTGCACCTTGTAATCGAATATCGACGGCGTGCCCGGCAGCGCCTGCCCGATCAGGTCGTCGCGCACGATGACGATGGCGAGACCCGCAGGGCCGATGTTCTTCTGTGCGCCCGCGTAGATCAGCCCGTAACGGCTCACCTCCACCGGCCGCGACAGGATATGCGAAGACATGTCGGCCACCAGCGGCACAGCGCCGGCGTCGGGAATCCAGTGAAACTCGACGCCGCCGATGGTCTCGTTCGAGGTGTAGTGCACGTAGGCGGCCTGCGGATCGAGCTTCCACTCGCCCTGCTTCGGGGCGTAGCTGTAATTGGCTCCCTCCGAACTGGCGGCAATGCCAACCTTGCAGAATTTTTTCGCCTCGGCGATGGCTCTCATCGACCACTGCCCGGTATTGACATAATCCGCCGCCGCCTTGCCGCGCAGCAGATTCATCGGCACCGTCGCGAATTGCCCGGCCCCGCCGCCCTGCAGGAACAACACCTTGTAGGTGGACGGGATCGCGAGCAGCTCCCGCAAGCCGGCCTCGGCCTCGGCATGTATGGAGATGAACGCCTTGCCGCGATGGCTCATTTCCATCACCGACATGCCCGTGCCGCGCCAGTCGAGCATCTCCTCGGCGGCCTGTTTGAGCACCGGCTCCGGCAATGCCGCCGGACCGGCCCCGAAATTGAAAACTCTTGCCATATCTCCCTCGGTTCGAACTCTAGGATTGAGGATCGAGGAGTGAGGATTCAGGGAACCCCGACAAAGCCGGCTCAATCCTGGATCCTGAATCCTCAATCCTGGTCTTCTTCGTCCGACTCCACGATCTTCTCGAGCCCGGCGAGTTTCTCGCCCTCGTCGAGATTAATCAGCCGCACGCCCTGGGTCGAACGGCCCTGCTCCCTCACTTCCGAAACGCGTGTGCGGATCAGCACGCCGCCCGTGGTGATCAGCATGATCTGGTCATCCGGGCTGACGAGGCGCGCCGCCAGCAGCGGCCCGTTGCGCTCGCTGCACTGGATCGCGATCATCCCCTGGGTGCCGCGCCCGTGGCGCGTGTACTCCGAGATCAAGGTACGCTTGCCGTAACCGTTTTCGGTCGCGGTGAGCACCGACAATTTCTCGTCGCTCGCGGTAAGCAACGAGATCACGTGCTGCCCCTTGGCGAGTTTCATGCCGCGCACGCCCGCGGCGTTGCGCCCCATCGCCCGCACGTCCGCCTCGGCGAAGCGCACCGCCTTGCCGCCATCGGAAAACAGCATGATGTCCTGCTTGCCGTCGGTGATCGCGACTCCGATCAGATAATCGCCGTCCTCCAGGCTGACCGCGATGATGCCTTTCGCCATCGGCCGCGAGAACGCCGACAGCGCGGTTTTCTTCACCGTACCGTTTGCGGTCGCCATGAACACGTAATGGTCCTCGTCGAACTCCTTCACCGGCACGACCGCGGTGATCTTCTCGTGCTCCATCAGCGGCACCAAATTCACCACCGGCTTGCCGCGCGAGGCGCGGCTGCCCTGCGGCACCTCGTAGACCTTGATCCAGTAGACTCGCCCGCGGTTGGAGAAACACAGGATGTAGTCGTGGGTGTTGGCGATGAACAGACTGTCGACGAAATCGTCTTCCTTGGTGGTGGTCGCCTGCTTGCCACGCCCGCCGCGCCTTTGCGCGCGGTAATCCGCGACCGGCTGCGACTTCATGTAGCCGCCGTGCGAGAGCGTCACCACCACGTCTTCGGAAGCGATCAGGTCTTCCATGCCCAGATCCTGGGTGTCGGTGACGATCTCGCTGCGGCGCTCGTCCCCGTATTGCTTTTTCACCTCCGCGAGTTCCTGCGAGATGATCCGGGTCACGCGCGCCGGCTTCGCCAGCACGTCGATGAGATCGACGATCTTGTCCATCGTTTCCTTGTACTCCGCAACGAGCTTGTCCTGCTCCAGCGCCGTCAGGTTTTGCAGGCGCATCTCGAGGATGCGCTGGGCCTGGACGTCCGAGAGCTTGTAACCCTGCCTGTGCAGCCCGAAGTCGGGCGAGAGGCCCTCTGGCCGCGACACCTGCCCCTCGCTGCGCGCGAGCAGTTCTTCGACCAGCTTCGAGCGCCAGAAACGCCGAATCAGCTCGGCCTTGGCGTCCGCCGGCGTCGACGCGGCCTTGATCAGCGCGATCACGTCGTCAACGTTGGACAGCGCGACAGCCAGGCCTTCCAGGACATGGCCGCGCTCGCGCGCCTTGCGCAGCTCGAAGACAGTGCGGCGCGTGACGACCTGGCGCCGGTGGCGCAGGAAGGCTTCCAGAAACTGTCTGAGATTGAGCAGGCGCGGCTGGCCGTCGACCAGCGCCACCATGTTCATCCCGAAGCTGTCCTGGAGCTGCGTCTCTTTCCACAGGTGGTTGAGGATGATTTCCGGCACTTCGCCGCGCTTGAGTTCGATCACCGCGCGCATGCCGGACCTGTCGGACTCGTCGCGGATGTCGGCGATGCCCTCGATCTTCTTCTCGCGCACCAGTTCGCCGATCTTCATCAGCAGATTGGCCTTGTTCACCTGGTACGGCAGTTCGTCGATGATGATCGCCACGCGGCCGCCCTTTTCCGCCTCCTCGCAATGGGTGCGCGCCCGCATCACCACCTTGCCGCGGCCGGTGCGATAGCCCTCGTGCACGCCGGTAAGCCCGTAGATGATGCCACGCGTCGGAAAATCCGGCGCCGGCACGATCTTGATGAGGTCTTCGAGCCCGATCTCGGGGTCCTTGAGCAACGCCTGACAGGCCTCCACCACCTCCGGGAGGTTGTGGGGGGGGATGTTGGTCGCCATGCCGACCGCGATACCGGAGGAGCCATTGATCAGCAGGTTGGGGATGCGCGTGGGCAGCGCCGTGGGCTCCCGCTCCTTGCCGTCGTAGTTGGGGACAAAATCGACGGTCTCCATGTCGATGTCCGCCAGCAACTCGGAGGTGATCTTCGCCAGCCGGCACTCGGTGTAGCGGTAGGCCGCGGCCGAATCACCATCGATCGAGCCGAAATTACCCTGGCCATCGATGAGGGTATAGCGCATCGAGAAGTCCTGCGCCATCCGCACCAGCGCCTCGTAGGTCGCCGAGTCACCGTGGGGGTGATATTTTCCGAGCACGTCGCCCACTACCCGGGCGCATTTCACATATGGCCGGTTCCAAACGTTGTTCGCCTCGTGCATGGCGAAGAGGATCCGGCGGTGCACGGGTTTCAGGCCATCGCGCACGTCCGGCAGCGCGCGCCCCACGATCACGCTCATCGCGTAGTCGAGGTAGGAGCGGCGCATTTCCTCTTCGAGGCTGACGGGAAGGGTTTCTTTGGCGAACGAATCCATGGAAAAGTTGAGATTTTTGAGCGGGATACGGCTTGTTGTGCAGGCGCCTGAAACGGGCGAGTTTAGCACGCCGGGGCAGCGTTCGACACCACCCCGGACCCGGATTGCTCATCCTTGCGTGGGGTTCAATGGCGCCCGACAGTGCAACCCTGGAAAACCGGTTAACGACACGAAGAATATCGCTCGTTTTACTACCCACTTTGGCATCCGGCTGCAGACCCTCGCCCCCACCGGGTCGGGCACGTCAAATATGGCCCTTGTCAAGGGCCCGGAAGGGTGAATGTTTCATTTAGGCAACAGGCGACTATCCCTTTTCTTTCATAACCGTGTTATGATTTTGGCAGAGTTTGCTTTGACATCACGGTTGTGATATTAAAGTAAACGCAGGGAGACTCAATCGATTCAGGTTTACCGGCATTCTGGCGGGTCCCTAACTTCAATCGCAAAACAGGAGGATCAAAAACCATGAATTCAACGTTGCGGATTACCCTGGCTGGCGTCGCTCTGGCGGGAGTATCGATGCTTCCCGGCGTGGCGGGTGCCCAGTTCAAGAATCAGGGGTACCTGACAGATACGCAAGGTAACGTCGTCAGGGCGCTGGGTGCAGGCGTGTGCGTGCGCACCAGCGACTGGACACCGGCCCGGGCGATCGCTCAATGCGATCCGGACCTCGTGAAGAAACCCGTGAAGGCCAAGCCAAAGGTCGTGAAACCGAAACCCAAGGCGAAACCGAAACCCAAAGCCAAGCCGAAGAAACCGGCGATGCTGAACATCACCCAGAAGATCGAACTGCAGGGCATCGCGTTCGACAGGTCTGAAATGACCGAAGACAACAAGAAAGAACTCGCCAAGTTCCTTGCATCGCTGCGCAAGGCGACGAAGGCGCGTGGCCCGGTCACGTTCGGCGCAGTGGTGGTGACGGGTCATACCGACCGCATCGGCACCCTGAAGTACAACATGGGTCTGTCCGAACGCCGGGCAGTGGTGGTCAAGGATCACCTGGTCAAGGTCGGGAACGTGGATCAGAAGATCATCTTCTGGGAAGGCAAGGGCCCGAAAGAGCCGATTCCTGTGACCAAGTTCTGCGACAACAAGATGAAGCGCAAGCAGTTGATCGAGTGCCTGTCGCCGAACCGCCGGGTGACCGTGGAAGTGGTCGGGCGTGCCTTGAACCTGAAGCCCAAACCCAAGGCGAAGCCGAAGGCCAAGCCGGGTGCCAAGAAACCGAAACCCAAGCGGTAAGTTGTCGGACCCCTAAGTTAAAGGCCCTGCTTCGGCAGGGCTTTTTTTTTCCATGCCAACTGAAATTCGTGCCGTCGACGTGCGGGTTGATGCGCGGTGGATCGCGCCCGTAGAGCCCCCGGGAACCCTTCTGGAGCGGCATTCGGTCCTCGCGTCGCAAGGCAAGATCGTCGACGTCCTGCCGACGGCCAGCGTCGGCTCGACTTACCATGCCCGGCAGCACGTCGATCTGCCGGATCACCTGCTCATTCCCGGGCTGGTCAACCTGCACACCCACGCCGCAATGACCTTGCTGCGCGGGCTTGCCGACGACCGGCCGCTCATGGACTGGTTGCAGAACCATATCTGGCCCGCGGAGATGCGACTCGCTTCCCCCGAGTTCGTGTATGACGGGACACTGCTCGCGTGCGCCGAGATGCTGCGGGGAGGCGTGACCTGCTTTAACGACATGTATTTTTTTCCCGAAGCCGCGGCGCAGGCGGTCGTTGCGTCTGGAATGCGGGGCGCGCTGGGAATGATCGTGGTCGAGTTTCGTTCCCCCTACGCAACCGACGCAGGCGACTACCTCAGCAAAGGCATAGCGTTGCGCGACAGCCTGCGCGGCGAGCCGCGCCTGTCATTTTGCCTGGCGCCGCACGCCCCCTATTCGGTGAGTGATGCAACTTTCGCGCGGATCGCCATCTATGCGGGAGAACTGAATATTCCAGTTCACATACACCTGCATGAGACGGCCGACGAGATCCGCGACAGCCTCGCAGCGCACGGGCTCCGCCCGCTGCGTCGCCTGCAAAGCCATGGGCTGCTCGGGCCCGGACTCATCGCGGTGCACGCCGTTCATGTCACGCAGGAAGAAATGGAACTGCTAGCGGCCCACGGTTGCCACGTCGCCCACTGCCCCGCTTCCAACCTCAAACTTGCGAGCGGCATCGCGCCCGTCGAGGAGTTAAGGCGCCACCGCGTCAATGTCGGAATCGGCACCGACGGCGCGGCAAGCAACAACCGGCTCGATCTGCTGGCGGATATGCGGCTTGCCGCGCTGCTCGCCAAGGGTGTCAGCGGAGACGCGACTGCTGTGGCGGCACACGAGGTTCTGGAAATGGCCACCCTCAGCGGTGCCCGCGCGCTGGCGCTCGACGACAAAATCGGCTCACTGGTCGCCGGCAAGCACGCAGACATGGTCGCAATCGATCTCTCGGCGCTGGAACTCTCCCCCTGCTACGACCCGCTGTCGCATCTGGTGTACGCCGCAGGTCGCCGGCACGTCACGCACGTGTGGGTGGACGGGGAACTGCTGGTCGAGAACGGAGCGCTCACCCGCCTCGATCCCCGGGAGATCGTTGCCAACGCAGTACTCTGGAAGGACAGGATCAGGATCGAGGATCGAGGATCGAGGATTGAGTAAAATCCACATCGGGTGCCATCCTCGATCCTCAATCCTCAATCCCGCCCTTGAGATGATAAACGTCGATCCCGTCGAACTCGAGAAATTCAGCCAGCTCGCGCACCGCTGGTGGGATCCAGCCAGTGAGTTCAAGCCGCTGCACGAAATCAATCCATTGCGGCTCGGCTACATCGACCGCGCGGTGGCGCTTGCCGGCAAGACGGTACTCGACGTCGGTTGCGGCGGCGGGATACTTGCCGAAAGCATGGCGGCGCGCGGCGCGCGGGTGACCGGTATCGATCTCGCCGAGCAGCCGCTCAAGGTCGCACAATTGCATCTGCTCGAATCTGGACACAGCGTCGACTACCGCTTGATCGCCGCCGAGGATCTGGCACGGGAGGCACCGCAAAGTTTCGATGTCATCACCTGCATGGAAATGCTGGAACACGTGCCCGAACCCGCGGTGACGGTCGCAGCCTGCGCGGCGCTGCTCAAACCGCGTGGACACGCGTTGTTTGCGACGATCAACCGCAATCCAAAATCCTATCTATTCGCGATCATCGGAGCCGAATACTTATTGCGCCTGTTGCCGCGCGGCACCCACAACTACGCCAGATTCATCAAGCCATCCGAGCTCGCAGGCATGTGCCGGACGTCCGGGCTGACCGTGTCCCAGATTACGGGGATGACCTACAACCCTTTCACCAAGTCGTACTCGCTGGGCTCCGACGTGAATGTCAACTACATCCTGCACGCGACAAGACCGTGACCAGTGACCAGTGACCAGTGACCAGTGACCAGTGCTGAGATGATTTTAATGTTCTGGGGTTTCACCCGTCACCGGTCACCGCTCACCCGTCACGCAGTTCCATGACAAAGGCTGTTTTCTTCGATCTCGACGGTACGTTCGCCGACACGGCGCCGGATCTTGCCCATGCGGCGAATTCGATGCGCCGATCGCGCGGGATGGCACCCCTGCCCATCGAGGCAACGCGTCCCGTCACATCGCTCGGCGCACGCGGCGTGATCGGCGTGAGCTTCGGCATTACGCCGGATCACCCGGACTACGCAGGCTTGCGCGAAGAGTTCCTCAGTCTCTACGCAGTCAACCTCTGCCGCGAGACGCGCCTTTTCCCGGGTATTGCGGAAGCGCTGGATGCGATCGAGGCGCGCCATGTGAAGTGGGGCATCGTGACCAACAAGGCCGAGCGGTTCGCACGGCCGCTGATTGCGCTCCTGGGATACGGTGGACGTGCTGCGTGCGTCATCGGAGGCGACACGACCGGAAAAATCAAGCCGGATCCGGAACCGCTGTTTGCCGCATGCCGGGAAATCGGTGTTCGCCCCGGGGAATGCATCTACGTTGGCGACGACGAGCGCGACATCGTGGCCGGCCGCGCAGCGGGCATGAAAACCATCGCCGTCGAATACGGTTACCTCAACGGGGGCGCGCCTGTGACGTGGGGAGCCGACTCGGTAATCCGGCATCCGCGGGAACTGCTGGATTGCATCCAGATCAAGGGGACTCTGCCGCCTGAACAAGCAAGCGATGAAACGAAATGATCGGGCGTGAGTCCAATACTCGTGCGGTGCGCAGAACTTGAAGTTCGGGGAATCACCCGCATGTGGGATAATGCAATAGAACACGGGGGCGACTTGGTTTCGACGTGGGTAACGAAGCAGCGCAGGGCATGCCAAGGTCCAGTCACCTTGTAAATCCGCTGGACAACCTTAAACGCCAACGACGAGCGTTACGCTCTCGCCGCCTAACACCGGCGAGACGCTGCACTAGCCTGCTGATGGGCTAGGCCGGAGGGATAGACGAGGCGCAAGCCGGATTTGTTCTGACGGTGCAGCGTCATTTACATCAGCCTCTCCGCCCGGTCTGGTCGCTTGGCCAGGCGGATCCGTCGAAGCGACTGGCTGAGCGCCAGCCTGCCGGCCGGCGGGCGCGAGGCGAGACCCAAATGACCAGGCTAAGCATGTAGTCCTGACTGTGGAGGGCTCGCGGACGCGAGTTCGATTCTCGCCGCCTCCACCAAACAAAAAGGGCGCCCGTTTGGGCGCCCTTTTTCTTTTCCGCTTGCGGATATGCTTTTATCCCTTGGTGCGACTGCGGTACTCGCCGGTAGCGGTATCGATCTCGATCCTGTCGCCGGTCGCGCAGAAGAGCGGCACCGGCACTTCAAACCCGGTCTTGAGTTTCGCGGGCTTCAGCACTTTTCCTGACGTATCGCCCCGCACCGCGGGTTCGGTATAGGCGATCTCGCGCACGACCGTCTGCGGCCACTCGACCGAGATCGGGCTGCCGTTGTAGAGCACGATCTCGCACTCCATGCCGTCCTCGAGGTAGTTCAGGCCGTCGCCCATGCTCTCCTTGTCCACTTCGTACTGGTTGAACTCGGCATCCATGAACACGTAGGACGGATCAGAGAAGTACGAATAAGTCACTTCCTTGCGGTCGAGCACCACGATCTCGAATTTTTCATCGGCGCGGTACACGGTTTCCGTGGTGCTGCCGGAGAGCAGGTTCCGCAGCTTCATTTTGACCACGGATGCATTGCGCCCCGACTTGTTGAATTCCGCCTTCTGCACCACCAGCGGGTCTTTCCCGACCATGATCACGTTGCCCGCCCGGACTTCCTGTGCAATCTTCATAGCACTACCCTATCTCGTTGAAATGCAAAACGATTATTTTACCCTGTCGCGGGCAAACTGCGCCAGATTTGTGGCCATGTCGCCGATCCGGCCAACATGACCCACCCAACCCGACGCATGCCTGTTGAGCGCCTCCACGTGCTGCCGGAAAACGCGCCACGTATCGGCCAGATTGACCGGCGGTCCATCCATAAGGTTCCACTGATAAGACAAAGTTCGCAGCACCGCAGCCGCGCCACGTTCGAGCCCGGCGGCATATGAATCGAGGAACGTATCGAGCTTGAGCCGATGCGCGCCCGCCTCCTGCGGATAGACGTGCCAGATGAACGGGCGCTCGGCCCATTGCGCGCGCACGAACGAGTCCTCCCCGCGCACGAAGTTGATGTCGCACGACCACAGCAACTCGTCGTAACGAAGCTGGGGAACAAAGGGGAGAATCCGCGCTTCGAGCCTGCCCCGCCGCAAGCGCGCCGTGGCCACCCGATCAGAGGCACCAAAGTACTCGCGCACCCGGCCGGCCATGTGCCCGTCCGGCACCGCGGCAACGATCGGTTCGTTGCCATGCTCCCAGCATTTAAGCAGCGCTTCCGCCGGCGCGCCGGCATAGGCGAAGAGCGATACCACCAGGCTTCCGGCTGTTGGCGATGAAAAACCGCACGACCTCCAGAATTCACCGCGGCCGGCTTCACCAAACGCCGCGCGCCGCGCCGCAAGATCTCCTTCCCGCAGGACGCCGCCCGTGCCTGCAGCAAAACCGGGAAAGAAGAAATAGCGGTCGAGTGGCAAGCGCGGATGCGGTGAGGGCAGACCGTGATGCTCAGCCACCCAGGCTTCGGCACTGAGATACTCCAAAGTGATCCAGAGGGGCGGGGGCGTTCGGGCAAGCATCGCTGCGACATACGGCTCCGGCAGCCCGCACCCGAATGCCTCGACGACGACGTCGTTCAGTTCAGTGGATGGCGGCCATTCGTCCGCCCAGGGCCGCACCTCCACACCCGATACCTGTTGCCGCGGAAGCGTGACATTCACGTCCGGACACAGCGCGTGGAGCACCGCAAGTTGGTCCACCCACAAACGCACGCGCGCCCGCTGCTCGCGCGCCAGCTGACAGGCGAGACGCCAGCACACGGCGGCGTCGCCATAGTTGTCGATCACCCGGCAGAAGATGTCCCACGTCAAGGGCGCTGGCATGGTGGCTACGCGCGCGGCTTGCGTGCATGCCGAAATGCAGCGGGAACAAAAAAGCCGGGCATGCGCCCGGCCCGAACTTGACCGCAGATAGCGGTCAGACTGCTTGTATGTTGCTCGCCTGCTTCTTGCCCTTGTTGCCGGTAGTCACCTCGAAAGACACTTTTTGTCCTTCTTTCAAGGTCTTGAAGCCGGGCATGTTGATCGCCGAAAAGTGCGCGAACAGGTCTTCCCCGCCGCCGTCCGGCGTGATGAAACCGTAACCTTTGGAGTCGTTGAACCACTTTACCGTACCAGTTGCCATGCTGCGTTCCTTTAAAGAGTATGAATTAGAGCCTCACCGCTGTTTGATCTCAAAGCCCCAAAAGAACGAACATCCAACGGGTGATCCAACTCTCAAGAACTTTAGATTAAACATGCGACGCCCTTATACGCATTTTTCCGCCCAGCGTCAAGAGCTTGCGTTGAGGCGGCCGTTCCGCGACGAGGACTTGACATCGCGAGCGCTACATCAATTCCCGGCAAGCAGCGCGGCAACCTCGTCGCTGCGGGGAAGCTGAACCGGATTCCATTGCAGGTAGCGCACACCCGCGGCTTTCAGGCATTCGGCCTTGAACCGCGTCTCCGCCGTATGGCCACTTTCGAGGTCAATGGCCGCGACGACCTCGAACGCCTTGCCGCACACCACGCAATCGATCGTTTGCTGCACAAGCGCACGCCACCGCTGTTCGCGCTCCCTGCCTTCGGGCAGTCCGGTGAGTTCGATCACGGCCGCAAGGCTGACGTGCGCAAAGACTTCGTGATCCGGCAGCGCGGCACGAAGTACGTCGTGCAACTGTATGTGCTGGACGCTCAGCAAAGTGGGTCGTCGCGCATAGTGGGCCGGCCCGCGGGTCGGCACCTCGGGGGTAGACGCCGCACCTGGGGACCCTGCGTGCGCCACCTCCGGCACCGTGGAGCGTTGCGTGCGCGGACTGAAGATCTGGGCGAAACGTTCTCTGCTCGATGCTGCACGGGCCGCGGTCCGTTTCCGGTAGACCCAGACGACGTAGACGATCGCCACCATCGGGGCGAGGGCGAGTAAGAACCAAACCCAGCTCACCGCCGGGTCGCCGCCCTACGCACTGCCACCGGCACGCACGCCGCCGCGAGCGCGGCGGCGATCGAGCCACCATGCGAGCGCCGGCAGCATGATGAACCCGCCCGGCATGACCAGCACCACAAGGTACGGGCTCACGCGCGACAGGCGCCGCAGGTGGTGGGTCATCTGCGCCCTGTCCTCCGCCGTCCAGTGCTGCTGATTGCGGGGCTTCATGAGCAGCGGCATCAATCCCTTCACCTGCGAGAATTCTGCCACGAGATACCGTTTCTCGCGCGTGGTGAGATCGGCCATGGAGCGCAGCAGTGTTGCCGCGCGGCGCGGTATGTTCGTGATGCGGCTCATGTGCGTGGGGACGCGGCGTTGTTTTGCGCGGCCGGCATCAGACGCTGAAACGGCGCAGCCATCCGGCGAGCGTACGCCACGCGCGCCATGCCACCAGCCCGCGCCCTGCCCACGTGAAAAGATGCCTGCGGCCGAGCACCGTGGCCGCCGCCACCGCAACCGCGAGCGCGGCGGGATGAAGCCGCAAGAACTGCACTACCGCCCACGCCCGATCGATGATGCGCGCGGGCCCCTGCCAGCCCCGGTAGGTCTGTGCAATTACGAGGCGATGCCCTTCGCAGCGTGCAAGCAGGCGCTCTTTGCGGCGGGCAACATCGATCATTCGCTCACGGAACATGGCGCGATGTCAGTTGCTCGTGATCCTTGGCGAGTTCCGCAAGACTGGCCGAGAACAGCTTCGATCCGGAACGCAGCTTCGAGCGCACCCAAAAACCGACGGCAAGTCCGGCGCCCAGGTAGCCCACCGCCAGCAAGGCGACGACCATGACGCGATGCGTGTCCCAGAACAGCACGACGACCAGCAACGTAAGCATGATCAGGGAGAACGTGAGGAACAGGATCGCAACCAGCCCCCAGAAAGCAAGCTGCGCGAGCCGCAGGCTCTCTTCCTCGACCTCGGTCCCGAGGAGTTCCAGCCGCGTGCGCAGTATCGCGACCGCATTGGCCGCGAGGTTGCGCAGCGAAGCGAGCAACCCCGGCGCCGCGTCCGGCCCGGTGGCGGACTCTTCAGTAGCCACGCGTCAATTGCGGATCAACGGCGGCTGATCAGCAGCCCGACGAGGAAACCGACGCCGGCGGCAATACCGACTGCCTTCCACGGATTCTCATGCACGTACTCGTCGGTCGCGCGCGCGACCTCCTTGGTCTTGTCGAGCATGACTACTTCGGCGTCGGCGAGCTTTACCTTCGCGCGATGCATGCTGTCCTGGATGCGCTCGCGCGCAGCCGAAATTTTCTCACCGGCCTGGTTCGCCGTGGCCCGCAGGAGTTCTTCGGCATCGGACACGACCGCTTTGAGGTCCTGGACCAGTTTGTCTTTGGAAATGGGGGTGTCGGTATTCATGCGCATTCTCCGGACATTTCAAACGGGTTGAAAAGGCAGCTATGGCCCTAGGCTACCGATTTTCCCCGCCATAATCAACCGTGTCTTGCAGTGCAGCAATGCAACCTCGAACGCAGCTCACCTCTCGCCTCCCTCCCCTCTGGTATAGAATCCTCGACGGCGGCTGTCTCTCCTTGGTCAGGGAAAGGACAAAATGGGAATCGGAACCCTAATCTTTCTGGGCGCGCTGGCGGTCGCGGTGGTCTACGCGATCATGCTCTACAACAACCTGGTGCAGGTCAAGCACAACGTCAGCAAGGCGTGGGCCAACATCGACGTGCTGCTGAAGCAGCGGCACGACGAGTTGCCGAAGCTGGTCGAAACCTGCAAGCAGTACATGCAGTTCGAGCAGGAGACGCTCACCAAGGTGATGGAGGCGCGCTCCAAGGTCTTCACCGCGCGCGAGGCGCAGAACATCGGAGCGCTGGGGCCCGCGGAAGGCATGCTGCGCGCCAGCCTGGGCAACCTGTTCGCGCTCGCCGAGGCGTACCCGGACCTCAAGACCAACCAGACGTTCCAGCAGTTGCAGGCGCGTATCTCCGGGCTGGAGAACGCGATCGCCGACCGCCGCGAGTTCTACAACGAGTCGGTCAACGTCAACAACGTGCGCATCGAGCAATTCCCCGATTCCATCGTCGCCGGCATGTTCGGCTTCAAGCCCGCGCAACTGCTCGAATTCCAGGCGGAAGAAAAGGCCGACGTCGATATCGGCAAGCTGTTCAAGTCCTGACGCCGCGGGGCGGCTCTGCCGTAGATGACCAAGTCGGCACGGTTGCACCAGCCGCTGTGGCTGTCGGGCGCAGCTCACCTCATTATCCTGTACATCGCGTTCGAGGCCGAGACCGGCGAAGCCTGGCCGTACGCGCTGATGGCGATGGCGGTGGTAAGCTTCTTTGCCTGGGCCGCCAACTACCGCCGCTATCGCCAGATTCACGATCTGCCGACCTCCAAGATCGCCTCCGCCGCGCAAGGCTATGTGGAACTGCTGGGAACCGCACGCTGCATGTCCGAGACGCCGGGACTGAGCAAGCTGAGCCGCACGACGTGCTGCTGGTTCCACTACGATGTGTCGCGCAAGGACTCCGACAACAAGTGGAAGCATGTCGAGGCCGGTACCAGCGACGATCAATTTCTGCTGGTTGACGAGACCGGTCAATGCGTCATTTCACCCACCGGCGCGGAAGTGCTGACCCAGGACTACAAGTCGTGGACGGAAGGCAGCTACCGCTACTCGGAGTCGCTGCTGCTACCAGAATGCGTGCTCTACGCCATCGGGGAGTTCAGCACGCAAGGCGGAGTGGCGGCGGCGCCCGGCGTACGCGACGAGACCATGGACATCGGCACGCTCATCGCAGATTGGAAGCGGGACCAGAAGCGCCTGCACGAGCGCTTCGATCTGAACCGCGACGGCACCATCGACATGAAGGAATGGGAACAGGCGCGCCTCGCGGCGCGGCACGAAGTCCGGCAGCGCCGCGACACGGGCGCTGCGGTCGAGGGCACGCACACCCTTGCCAAGCCGCGCGACGGGCGCCTTTTCCTGCTCGCCAACGAGATGCCGGATGCGCTGGGCGCGCGCTACCGCTTCTGGAGCTGGGTGCACCTCGTCATCTTTTTCGGTTGCGGCTCGGTGGGACTCATCCTCCTTTGACTGGGAGCTGAACCATGGCCACGAATACCAGGCGCAGGATCATCGTCGCTTCCCTCCTCGCGGTTGCCCTGGCGGCGGGCGCGTATGGCCTCTGGAACTATTTCTCCACGCTGAAGCCCGCGGTTGAGCGCGGGGACCTGCAACCGGTCTCGGGCGAGTTGATGGTAATGGACTGCAAGAGTCGCCTGTTCGACGAGTCGCCTGCCATCGCGATCGCTTTTTCGCATCCGGTCGAGCGCAAGCAGAGTTTCGACAAACTGATCAGCGTCACCGATCACGGCCCCGCGCAGCCGGACAAACCGGCCGGCAAAGCCGCTTCCACCCAACCGGTTGAAGGCAAGCCCGTCGGCGGAAACTGGGTGGTGGGAGACAACCCGCGCATCCTCTACTTTCCGTACGTATCGCCGCAGCGCGCCTACCGCGTCGAAATCCGGGCCGGAATCGCCGGCCGCAGCGGCGGCAAACTGCAAAGCGGCTCGGTGTGCGAGGTCGCCACCGAGGAGATGCCGCCGTCGTTCTATTTTGCGAGCCGCGGCGTGGTGCTGCCCGCGGGACAGAACGGCGGTCTGCCGATCGTCACGGTGAACGTCCCCGAAGTCGACATGCAGTTCCTGCGCGTGAACCCCGAAAATCTCCCCGCCTTCATCGAAAAAGTCTTTACCACCCGCCGCTCGGCGCAATCCCAGGCATCGCGCGAAGACGAGGAACGTGACGAGGACGATGGGCCCTCGCGTAAGGGCCGGTTGAAGGGCCGGGTCGGAGGCTGGGACCTCGACCAGTTCCGGAACATGACGCGCAGCGTCTATCTGGGCCGCTTTCTCACCGACGAACGCAAGAACCGGCGCCACACCACGTTCATTCCGGTGGAGAGTATCAAGGAGTTGCAGGAGCCCGGCATCTACGTCGCGGTCATGAGCCACCCCGGGCGCTTCCGCTACGAGTATCAGGTCACCTACTTCTATGTGAGCGACATCGGCGTGCACGTGCGCCGCCACGGCGATCAGGTTCATGCATTTGCCACCTCGTTGAAAAGCGGCAAGGCGGTGAGCGATGTCGCGTTCGAAGTGATCGACGCCAATTCGAAGACGCTTGCCCGCGCACAGGGGGACACGGATGGCCATGCCGTGCTGACGGGCATTGGCGAGAAGGGAAACGCGCTGTTCGCACGACGGGGCCGCGAACTCACCGTAATCGGGCTGCGGGAACCCGCGCTCGATCTGTCCGAATTCGACGTCGGCGGGCATCTTTCGCGCAATGCCAAGCTCTTCGCCTACAGCGGACGCAACCTCTACCGGCCCGGAGAACAGTTCGAACTCTCGGTGCTTTCGCGCGACCCCGACGGCAATCCGGTGCCCGCAGCGCCGCTCGCCGCCACGCTCAAGCGCCCGGACGGGCGCACGGTTCAGACCATGATGCTGCGCGCCCACGGCAAGGTGGCGGGATATTTCCAGCGCACGCTCAACCTCCCGCCCGACGCCCAGACCGGCGGCTGGCAGCTCGAAGTGCGCGCCGATCCGGGTGCCCGCGCTCCCGATTCCGTTTACAGATTCCAAGTCGAGGAATTCCTGCCCGAGCGCATGAAACTCGACCTGCGCGCCGACAAGGAACGTCTCGCCCCAGGGGACAAGCTCACCGTCGCGGCGCAGGGGGACTATCTCTTCGGCGCGCCCGCGGCCGGCAATCGGCTCCTCGGCAGCGTCGTCATCGAACGCCAGTCCATGCCGCTTGCGCAGAAGTGGCCCGGCTTCCTGTTCGGCGACTTCGCCGACGATGACAAGCGTAAGCGCGTCGAGATCGAAGAAGCCAAACTGGACGACAACGGCCGCGCCAGCGTCGAGGTTCCGGTCGAGGTCGGGGCAGCGCGATCGCCGATGCTGGTGCGCGCGAGCTTCAGCCTGCTCGAATCCGGCGGCCGTCCGGTGGTGCGCTCGATCGAACGCACGCTCTGGCCCGCGGCGGCGTTGATCGCCGTGCGCCCGCTGTTCGACCGCAACGTGGCGCAGGAGGGGTCGCTCGCCGAGTTCGAAGTCGTGCGCCTCACGCCGGCCGGCGCGCTGGCGCCGCTCGCTGCGGCGCAACTACGCGTCATCCGCGAGGAACGCCAGTACTACTGGCGCTTCGACGATCAGCGCGGCTGGCATTCGGGATATACAGAATCCGAAGAATTAGTCGAGACCGGCGCGGTCGCGCTCAAGGAGCGCACGAAAATCAAGGTGCCGGTGCGCTGGGGCCGTTATCGCATCGAAATTCACGACCCGGAGCACAAGCAGACGCTGCGCTACCGGTTCTACGCCGGGTGGGGCGCGCAGGACGCGGAGAGCCTGGGCAACCGTCCGGATCGCGTGCAACTTGCACTCGACAAGGCGCCGGTCACAGCCGGCGACCGCGTGCGGCTCACCATCACGCCGCCGCACGACGGGGAAGCGCTCGTGACCGTGGAAGCGGATCGCATCCTGTGGGTGAAGCGCGTCAGCGTCTCGACCAAAGGCACCGCTGTCGACATCCAGGTGAGCGAGCAGTGGAAGCGGCACGACATCTACGTCTCCGCCGTGGTGTTCCGCCCCGGTAGCCAGGGCGAACGCGTCACGCCGGCGCGCGCCGTGGGACTCATCCACCTGCCGCTCGCGCGGGGAGATCGCAAGCTCAAGGTCGCGGTCGAGGCTCCGGAAAAAGTCCTGCCCGAGCGGCGCACGAACGTCAAGGTGCGGGTGGAGGGCGCAGCAGCGCAATCCGCGTACGTGACGCTATCCGCCGTGGACGTGGGCATCCTCAACATCACGCGTTTCAAGACGCCCGATCCGTTCGACTTTTTCTTCGGCAAGCACCGCTATGCGCCGGAACTGCTCGACATCTACGGCAAGCTGATCGAAAAAATGGAGGGCAGCCGCGGGCGGCTCAAATGGGGCGGCGACGCGGGCATGCGCGACACGCGCAGCCTGCCGAAGAAGGTGAAACTCGTGGACCTCTTCAGCGGCCCGGTCGCGCTCGACGCCAAGGGCGAAGCGGATATCGCGCTCGACCTGCCGGATTTCAACGGCACGCTGCGCCTCATGGCGGTGGCGTCATCCGCGGAGCGTTTCGGCCATGGCGAACGCGAGATGATCGTCGCTGCCCCGGTCGTGGCTGAGCTCGCCACCCCGCGCTTCATTTCGGCAGGAGACCTCGCCACCCTTGCCCTCGACGTAACGAACCTTTCCGGCGGCCCGCAGGAACTGGCCGTGAGGCTCGAAGCCGCGAGCCCCGTGCGCATCGTTGATGGCGAGCGGCGCCTGAGTCTCAAGGACAAGCAACGCACGACGCTGCGCTTCGCGGCGGAAGCGACCGAGGCGTACGGGCTGGGGTTATTGAAGCTCCATGTCACGGGAGGCGGCAACACCCCGATCAAAATCGTGCGCGAATCGGTGCTCCAGGTGCAGCCCCCTGCCCCGCTCGAACGCGAGGTGCGCCGCTTCCGCCTTGAACCCAACGCCACGATCAACGTGGAGTCCGCCTGGCTCGACAAGTACTACCGCGCATCGGCGGCGGTCAGCGTCACGGTCTCCAACCGGCCGCCGTTCAACGTCGCAAATCTGGTGAAAGGATTGCTGGATTATCCCTACGGCTGCCTGGAGCAGACGACGAGCGCCGCCTACCCTCACGTCTTCATCGACGAGGCCGCCGCCAAGGCGTACGGACTGCAGCCGCGCAGCCGCGACGAGCGCGCGAATTTCATCGAAGGCGCCCTCGGGCGCATCGCCGGCATGCAGAAAGCGAACGGCGGCTTCACGCTGTGGGGCGACGGCCCATACGAGCTGTGGGCCAGCGCGTACGTGATCGGCTTCATGCAGGACGCGCGCGAGGCGGGATTCACGGTGCCCGCGAAGATGTACGAGCGTGCACAGGAATGGCTGCTCGCCCAGTTGCAGCGCACGCCGGGGTATTTCCCTTCGCTGCCGGCGGCACTCCAGGCGGCGATTCCCGCCAAGCTCGCCGCGCGCGACTACGGGCTATTGCGCGACAGCCATCAGCGCTTCGCCGAACTCGCGCACATCGCGTACATCCTCGCGCGCGATCAGAAAGCGCCGCTTGCGACGCTGCGCATCCTGCATGATCAATACCGCGGCCGCGCGCGCTCGCCGCTGCCCCTCATCCACTTGAGCCTCGCTCTCAAGGCGATGGGAGACGAGGCGCGTGCCAAGGTCGCTCTCGACGAGGCGATGCAACGTGCGTATGGCATCCGACCCGACCCGGTTGGTGGTTATTCCGAGTGGCTCGGGGACTACGGCACCTCGGTGCGGGACTATGCGCTTTCCTACGCGCTCCTCGCGCGCAACAAGATCGAGCATCCGCAGCGCGAGAGTCTCGTGTTCGAGGTCGCCAACCGTCTGGGCGCCCGCAGTTACTACTCGACGCAGGAGCGCCTCGCGCTGGTCCTCGCGGCGCGCGCAGCGGGCGGCGCAGGAGACACGGAATGGACCGCCCTGCTCAAGACCGGCGCAGCTTCGACGGCAGTGAGTTCGCGCACGAGTGAGACGCGGGTGCTCGACACGGCCACATTGGCGAAGGGCGTGCAACTCGCGAGCCAGCACAAGGAGGCCCTCTTTGTCGAAGTCGATATCAGCGGCTATCCCGTCAAGCCCCCGGCGCCCCGCTCGGACGTGATCGAGTTGACGCGCACGTGGTTCGAGCCCGATGGCACCCGTTACGCGGGCCGCCCGCTCAAGGTCGGCGAGATGCTGATCGTCCTGCTGCAGGCGAAATCGAAACGCCGCGTCGAGGATGGGCTCCTCATCGACCGCATCCCCAGCGGCTTCGAAGTCGAGAACCTCAACCTCTCGCAGGGCCCGCGCGCGCAGGAATTCAAGATCGGCGGCGTGGACGTGGCGAAAGCGCTGGCCGACTCCCGCATCAAGCATCGCGAGTACCGTGACGATCGCTACGTCGCCGCGGCCCGGCTGGACGGCGCACTCAACGTGGTGTACCTGGTGCGCGTCGTGACGCCCGGCAAGTTCGCGGTGCCGGCACCGTTCGCGGAAGACATGTACCGGCCCGAAATCCGCGGCGTCGGCACGACCGGCGGCGCGATCTCGATCATCGATCCCGTGGCGCCGCCTCAGAAAAGCGAGCCGCCGATGACCGCCGATGAACGCCGATGAACGCCGATAAGGCAAACTCAAAAGCTAAACAATTGCCACTTTCATGGAAGGCGAAGCATTACAAGACGTGAGGCCACACTCGTTGGTGTGGGTCTGTCTATGAATTGTGTATCCATTGTGCAACGGGATTTTCGTTTTCTGATCGGCGTTCATCGGCGTTTATCTGCGGCTAATTTAATCTTGGCTTCGAGAGCATGCTGATTCAATACTCGACGCGCCGCCGCGTCGCTGCAACGCTCGTCGCAAGCATCGCCGCGCTGGTGCTCGCCGACCGCGCCTTTCCCCCGCCGCTGCCGCCGGCGGAGTCCGGGTTGGTGGTGGTAGCGGCGGACGGGACCCCGCTCCGCGCCTATCCCGGCGCCGACGGGGTGTGGCGTTATCCGGTCACGCCGGATGACGTGTCGCCGCTCTATCTCGAAGCGCTCCTCACCTACGAAGACCGCTGGTTTTACTGGCATCCGGGCGTGAATCCGTTCTCCATCCTGCGTGCCGCCTGGCAATGGGCGCGGCACGGCGAAATCGTCTCCGGCGGATCGACGCTCACCATGCAGGTCGCGCGGATGCTCGATCCCGGCGCGCGCAACGTCCGGGGCAAGGTGAAGCAGATCGTTCGCGCGCTGCAACTCGAATGGCGTTACACCAAGCGCGAAATCCTCACGCTCTATCTCAATCACACGCCGATGGGCGGCATCGTGCAGGGCGTCGAGATGGCGAGCCGCACCTATCTCGGCAAATCGGCGAGCCACCTCACTCACGCCGAAGCAGCCCTGTTGACGGCACTGCCGCAGGCGCCGTCGCGACTGCGCCCCGATCGCGAACCGGCCGCCGCCGAAAAGGCACGTAACAAGGTGCTCGACCGGCTCGCGACTGCGAAGCAGTGGACCGCCGCACAGGTCAGCGATGCCAGGATTGAACGCGTGGCGGCGCAGGCGATCCGCGGGCGCTGGCTCGCTCCG
>MEQT01000274.1:1985-5163 GCA_001770325.1 Betaproteobacteria bacterium RIFCSPLOWO2_02_64_14 | reverse complement strand
GCTGCTTGAACGCCTCGTTCAGCTTCTGGGCGATGAGCCGCGCGGTGAGATCGGTGGATGCGCCCGGCGACCGCGCTACGCGCAAGGGAGGGAGCTTTACTGCAGCTCGATCTTCGCCGCGCGGGCGATCTCGGCGAAGCGCCCGACGTCGGCGCGGAACTTCCTGGCCCACACGTCGGGGGCTTCACCCTGGGGTTCGTAGCCGTTGTTGACGAAATGGCTGCGCACTTCCGGCACCTTCAGCGCGGCGCTGACCGCCTTCTGCACTTTCAGGACGATCGCCGGCGGCGTCTTGGCGGGCGCGAAGATCCCGTGCCAGCCGGCGTCGGCCACGTAACCCTTCACAGTCTCGCCGACGGTCGGCACGTCCGGTAATGAGGCGAGCCGCTTCGCGCCGGTGAAGGCCAGCGCCCGCAGCCGCCCCGCCTTGACCTGCGGAATGCCGACCGAAGCCGCCGGGTAGTGGATCTGCACCTCGCCGCCGACCACGGCATTGACTGCCGGGCCACCGCCCTTGTAAGGAACGTGCAGGATGTCGACGCCCGCCATCTGGTTGAACAATGCGCCCGTAAGATGCTGGCCATTGCCGACGCCCGCGCTGCTGTAGCGCAGCGGCTGTTTTTTCGCGAGCGCAATCAATTCGGCGATCGTCTTTGCCGGCAGGCTGGGATGCGCAACCACCATGTAACCCAGGCCGACCGCGATGTTCGTCACCGGCGCGAAATCCTTCACCACGTCGAACGGCATTTTTTTCCGAATGGCCGGATTCACCGCGAACGCGAAAGAGGTGTCGAGCATCGTATAGCCGTCGGGCGTCGCATGCGCCACGATGTCCGCACCGAGTATCCCGTTCGCGCCGCCGCGGTTGTCGATCACGACCGGCTGGCCCAGTTCCTTTTCCACGTACCGGAGCAGCACCCGGCCAAAAACATCGACGTTGCCGCCGGGCGGGAACGGAATGATCATCCGCACCGGACGGCTCGGGTAGGTGTCACCATAAACCACCTCCGTTGCCGTGACCGAAGACAGGACCAGCGCGACTGCGATCACACGATGCATGATTACTTCCTCCTTCTGTGTTCTTGATTCCACGGCCCACGGCTGGCGCGAAAAAACGAGCGCCGGCTGCGCTGCGATCGCGCTATTCTGCCCTATCCTGGTTTTTCCTGCGCGGAAGAGTCTGCCCGCGCCGGACGCGCGCAAGCGCAGCCCCGGCAGGGGCTGCGCCACGTTTGGAGCCTGGAGGAGGATTGCGAAGGTTGCGGACTAGGACGGTTTCCTGTCCTTCACCCGCTGTTCCTCAAGCCACTTTGCGAGGTCCACGCCCATGAAGGTAGTGCCCGGCGCGAACCGTGATCCTGCCGTAACCTGGATGCGACCGGAAGGGCCGTCGAGTTCCGCAGGCGACACACACGTCCATGTCCCGTTCGGATCGCGCACAAAATGCTTGATGAAGTCCTTCACCCGTGCCCCATTTCTACCCGCGTAAAAATTACACGGGCATTGGTGCGCCCGACTCGCTCAAACGCGAAAGACACGATTGCCCTCGACGCGAACGCGGTCGCCGGTGCGCAAATCGGTGATGTGGTCCTGCGTCACGATCTGGTAGGCACCGTTGTCCATGCGCACGGTGACGCGGAAGGTCTCATTCGGCCCGCGCGAGCTCCGTTGAATCTCGTGCCCGGCGACCGCACCACCTGTTGCGCCGATGATGGTCGCGGCCGTATTGCCGCCGCCGCTGCCGATCTGGTGGCCGATGAGCCCGCCCACGATGCCGCCGATGACGGTTCCCACGACGTTGCTGCCACCGCCCTTCCGGATCACCTCGATTCGGTCAACCACGCCGTAACCGTAAGCCTGATCGTACCCTCGAGGCGGCGGCTGGTACGATGGATAAGTCTCGTAGGTTGTTACGTCCGGGGCTGGCTGCGGTCCATACGTCGCGCAACCGGCCAGCACGAATGCGGCCGTGATCGCCACCGTCGAACTCAAGCGAATGTTCTTCATGTGAACTCCTCAATACTCTCCTGAAATTGAGAATCGACCTTGCACACGGTCACGCCACCGGCGCGATGCCACCTTCGCCACCCGCCCGCAGCGCAATCGCCATCACGCTGAACATCTGCGGCAATGAGCGTGCCAGCCGATGATAGCCATGTGATATCAGTTACTTGGTCGCCGCAGAGGCGCGCGTGGCAGATGGCAACTGTCGCTGCCCTGCGACTGCCAGCGCAGGCGTGGCGGCAACTGCCTGATTTGCATGACATCCGAATGTCGCCGCGCGGCGTCGGCACGGTCCGATATTGAACCGGGCAAGCAAATTACTGTCCCTCATGCAGGCGGAAATCGGCGTAATCGGACGTTGCGCGATCGCGTCATGATTCCCGCGAGTGCTGCTCGGTCCGTCGTGGAGGTGCGGCAAGCCAGTGGAAACTGTCGACATATGCAGGGCCTGCGGTCTGGTGCAGCGCGTGGGCCAATTGCAGCCCGGCGCGGCGGCAGCATGCCATCGCTGCGGGTGGATCGTCAGCGAGCACAAGGCCGACAGCCTCGCCCGCACGGCGGCGTTCTCCCTCGCCGCGCTGATTCTCTATATCCCGGCCAACGTCTACCCGATCCTGCGCATGAACTATTACGGCGCGCACTCCGAAAACACCATCTGGGGCGGCTGCGTGAACCTCTTTCGTGATGGCCAGTGGGTGGTAGCCGCGGTCGTCTTCTTCTGCAGCATCGTGATCCCGCTTTGCAAGCTGCTCGGGCTTTCCTCTCTCGTCGTCACTGCGCACCTGGGATTCGCGCGCCACCAGCGGGAACGAACCTGGATTTACAGACTCATCGAGGTGATTGGTCCCTGGGCGATGCTCGATGTCTTTCTGCTGGCGGTGCTCGTGGCTCTGGTCAAATTCAAGGAGATCGCGACCGTCCTGCCGGGTCCCGGGCTGCTGGCGTTCACCGCAGTAGTCGTGTTGACGATCCTCGCTTCGTCCAGTTTTGACCCGAAACTGATCTGGGAGCAGCAAAGGAAGCCGTCATGAATGAATCGCAAAGCAGTCACGAAGTCGCCGGGGAGTTACCCAAGGCGAAGGTCATGGAGCGCAAATGGAAATTTCCAGCGGTCTGGATCGTTCCTATCGCCGCTCTCGTCATCACGGCTTCTGTGGTTTACGACCGCGCCCGG
>MEQT01000274.1:0-1973 GCA_001770325.1 Betaproteobacteria bacterium RIFCSPLOWO2_02_64_14 | reverse complement strand
CCGCGCCCGGGAATTCGGCCCGCAGATCACCATACAGTTCAAGGACGGCAGCGGCCTCAAGCCGGGCCAGACGCCGATCAAGTACCGCGGCGTGCCCATCGGCGAAGTGACGGCGATCGAATTGAGCAGGGACCACAAGCACGCGCTGGTCAAGGCGCGCCTGCAGCGCTCGGCCGCCGCGCTTGCGGGAGAAGGATCGGTCTTCTGGATCGCGCGCCCCGAGGTGGGACTTGGAAACATCACCGGACTGGGTACGGTCATTACCGGGCCGGAAATACAGATATTGCCGGGGACCGGCGAATCCAAATCGGAATTTGTCGGAGTGGAGCGCGCGCCGGTGATACTGGAGCAGAATGAACTCAAGATCATCCTCCGCACCCGCCACCAGGGAGAGCTGAGGCGCAACTCGCCGGTGTATTATCGCGGCGTCGAGGTGGGCGTCGTGCAGGAGGTCGAACTCAGCAACAACGCCACCACGATGGACATCCACGTGGTCATCAGGCGGCGCTATGCGAATCTGGTGCGGAGCAGCTCGGTATTCTGGAACGTGAGCGGCGCGCAGATAAGCGGCGGATTGTTCCGCGGCGTGCAGGTCAAGGTCGAATCACTGAGGTCGCTCCTGGTCGGGGGCATCGCCTTTGCGACCCCGAATGACCCAAGAGCGGCGCCGGCCCGCAACGGGATGGTGTTTCCGCTTGGCGGCGGCCCGAAGGCGGAATGGCTGGCATGGGCGCCGCGAATTCCGATTCCTCCCGAGAACTGATCGATATCGACGCCGTGTCGGGCCACTGCCGGCGGCGGAAAAAGGAGCAGCGGAACTGCGTCGACCTACCCCCGTTAGGCCAGGAATGCCCTGACCGCGCGCACGAAACCGCCGGGATTGTCGAGGGTGACGTGGTGGTCGCTGTCCGGGACTTCGGCCAGTTCGAGGTGCGGGCAGCGCGCCTTCGCGTCGGCAACGATCTCGGGTGTGATGCGGCCGCTGCGGCCACCCTTCACGAGCAGCGCCGGAATGCGGATCTGATTCCAGCAGGGCATGCCGTTCATGCGCTCGCGTGTGGCATAGACGTTGCGGTCGAACTTGTGCCGCCAGCTTCCGTCGGCGGCCTGCCGGCCCCTGTTCTCTTGCCCCCTCTTGCCAATGGCGTGATCCTCCTGCGTGGTCTCCGCTTTGACCATGCCCTGTTGTACGCCGAGCTGCAGCCACATGTCTTCCAGCGCGAGGTAAAGCCGGTCCTCGATCACCTCCAGGCGGGATTTCCGCCCGGAGTAGAGTGGGGACATTGGCCCGAAGACAAACTCTTCGAAGACCAGCCAATCCACGTTCTTGCGAAATTTCTCGAGGGCTTGCCGATAGAACTTCGTCTTCTCCTCAGTCAGTCCCGTCAGCTCGATCTCAAGGCCCGTATCCGAGTTCACATATTTCATTTTTTTCTCTACTGCCGTGCCACTCGAGGCTCAGCGCGACGGTTGGGTTTTACTTCACTAGCTCAAAGAACACCTGGTGATAGTCGAGGTACATCACCGTTTGCCCGAATCTCCTACACGCTTCTCTCAGAAACTCCCGAATCTCGGTCAGCTTCTCTTCTCGAATCACGGTCATGATCCACCGGCAGCGGTCTTTCTGCCCCCGCCAAGCTCCGCCCGCCAGGCCCAGTTCCGAGAAATCGAGGTCGAGCTTCTTCATCTCTCGCTGCCACCATCTCCAGGTCTCTCGATCAAAGGGATTTCCATCGTTGTCAAAGAGCGGAAACAAGAGGGTCACCTTGATCGCGTTTGGCCTTTTCGCCACCGGTCTCGCTTCATGCCAACTACCGCCAACTGGAAGGATAGCAACGAGTTTTGAAAATGTCAATACGTTTTCAATGGTGGGCGGGCCCGGCTACGCCGCCATGCGCATCCCGCTCGCACGACAGTGCGCCGACATCTCGAGCAGTGCCGGGCCAATCGAAAGTCGGATTTCGTGCGCTGGT
>MEQT01000273.1 GCA_001770325.1 Betaproteobacteria bacterium RIFCSPLOWO2_02_64_14 | reverse complement strand
CGCACCCTCGCGCGCTACGGCAAGGGCCGGATTCCGGAGAACTGCACCAGTCAGGACTGGGGCCTCACCTACGAGGAGCTGGAGCCGTACTACGACCAGTTCGAGCACCTCTACGGTGTCGGCGGCAAGGCCGGCAATCTCAACGGCGAAATCCAGCCCGGCGGCAATCCGTTCGAGGGACCGCGCTCGCGCGAGTATCCGAATCCCCCGGCGTCGATGACCTACGCCGGCACGATGTTCGCCAACGCGTGCAAGGAACTGGGTTACCACCCGCACGTCAATCCGGTCGCGGCCCAGACGCAGGCCTACATGAACCCCTACAAGCTCATGCTGGGCCAGTGCATACGCGGCGGTTTCTGCAGCAGCCATGCCTGCTCGATGGGCGCGAAGGCGAATCCGCTCACGACGGTGATGCCGGCGCTGTTGAAGCAGAGCAACTTCGAGCTGCGCCCGCTCTCGAACGTGATCAAGGTGAACCTCGATTCGGACGGCAAGCGCGCGACAGGCGTGACCTACCTCGACGCGAGTGGGCGGGAATTCGAGCAGCCGGCGGAACTCGTCATCCTGGCGGCATACACTTTCAACAACGTGCGCTTGATGCTCCTCTCGGGCATCGGCGAGCCCTACGACCCCGTCGCCAACCGCGGCGTGGTCGGTAGAAACTATTCGTACCAGTCGGCAGGCCGCGTCACGGTGTTCTTCGAGGAAAAGGCGTTCAATCCCTTCATGGGAGGCGGCGCGCGCGGCACTTCGATCGACGAATTCAACGGCGACAATTTCGACCACTCGGGGCTCGACTTTTTCGGCGGCGCCTACATCGCCGTTTCCAGCAGCGGCGCCATGCCGATACGCTCGATCCACGTGCCGCCGGGCACGCCGCACTGGGGCGCGGAATGGAAGCGCGCGGCGGCGCGCTATTACCAGCGCAACTTCACCGTCAGGCTGCACGGCGCCTGCCAGAGCTACCGCCAGAATTATCTCGACCTCGACCCCACCTACCGGGATGCCAACGGGTTGCCGCTGCTGCGCATGACTTTCGACTGGGGCGACAACGAGCGGAAAGCGTCGGCCTGGATCACGAACAAGGCGGAAGAGATCGCCAAGGCGATGAACCCCTCGAGAATGAGCGCTCAGCCTACCGCGGGCCACTACGACATCGTGCCGTACCAGAGCACGCACAACATCGGCGGCGCGGTGATGGGCGCGGACCCGTCCACGAGCGCCGTCAACAAGTACCTGCAGTCGTGGGACGTCTCCAACGTGTTCGCGATCGGCGGCAGCGCATTTCCGCAGAACAGCGCCAACCCGCCGACCGGCACGATCGGCACGCTCGCGTGCTGGGCCGCCGACTCGATCAAGGACCTTTACCTGAAACGGCCCGGCCCGCTGGTGTAGGATCCGGGCGCGTTTTTCTCAGGCAGGCCGCTGCTCCATCGGGCCGCTCGCGGGTGACGAGTGACACGGTGACGAAACGCCGGCTCGCCGATTACAGCGCGTAGAGCCGGGCGGCGTTGTCGACCAGAATCTGGCGGCGTTCGTTGTCGGGGAGACCGTCAAAGCAGCGCGCGATCGCCCGGCGGCTCTCGGGCCACGTGGACGTGGCCTGGGGAAAGTTCGTGCTCCAGAGAAGATTGTCGAGGCCGATGTGATGGCGGGTCTTCAGCCCCGTCGAGTCGAACCACCCGACCAGATGACATTGCCGCTTGAAGAGCACCGAAGGCAACAGGTCGTAGCCCTCGGTGTGCAGGCGCTGGCGCTCGAACTGATGGTCGGCGAGCTCCAGCTCGTAGGCGCCCCAGGCGAGCGAGGTTTCAGCGAACACCACTTTCAGCCGCGGAAAGCGCTCCAGGATCCGGGAATACAGAAAGTTCGCGACCACCAGCACCGTGCTCACCGGGCGCGTGATCGCTTCCATTGCGGCAGCGACTTCCGGCGAGAACCCGACATAGGGCGGGAACTGGATATCGCGCGTCGCGCCCGCGTGGAAGCACAAGGGCACATCGAGATCCTGACAGGTCGCCCAGATGGGATCGTAAACGGCTTCGTTGATGTGCGGCAGCTCGCGCAGCATCATCGGCACCGACGGCATGACGACGCCCCGATGGCCCTTTGCCACCGCCCGCTTGATCTCGCTCACCGTGGCCTCGATCGGCGCCAACGGGACGATGCACTGGGGGATGAAGCGCGGGCTGGCAGCGGCCCATTCCTCGATCAGCCAGTCGTTGTACGCCTGCACGCAGGCGAGCTCGAGCGCCGGGTCCGGGAGACGGCCGAAGGTTTCGCCCGCCCGCCCCGCGACGGTCGGATAGAGAACGGAATAATCCACGCCATCGACGTTCATCGCCGTGAGGCGCTCGCCCGGCACGAAGGCGCTTCCGGGTACGTCCTCCCAGCGCTGGGGCTCCCGGGCGCGGTCGGGCATGGCGGCGCCTGCGAGCGCCACGCTGGACAAATCGATCTTCTGCCCGTCAACCATCCAGCGCCCGCTGCCATCGGCCAGGCGCTCGACGTGCGGGATGCGATCCCCCCACTTCGCCTTCGACATGCGGCGCGTCCACACCTCCGGATGCTCCTGGACGTGATCGTCGGCGCTGATGAATCCGTACTTGAGTTCCATGAGTGCGGCAGCCCCTAGGCCAGATTGTAGATGCGCATCGCGTTGCCATAGCACAACTGGTTGCGCTCGTTCTGCGGCACGCCCTTGAGGGTGCGCTCGACGAACTGCCCCGACTCGGGATAGGTGGACGTGGAATGCGGAAAGTCCGATTCCCACATGATGTTGTCCATGCCGATCGAGTGCCGCATCTCGATGCCGGCGCGCTCGTACCAGAAATCGACGAGGATCTGGCGCTTGAAGAGCTCGCTCGGCCGCGTCACGATGCCCTGCGTCCACAGGTGGCGGCGCTCCCATTCGTGATCGCAGATTTCGAGCATGTAGTTCACCCAGCCGATCCCGGTCTCGGCGCACACCCAGTGCAGGCGCGGGTAGCGATCCAGCACGCCCGAGAAGATGAGATTGGGGATGAACTGCGCCTGGTTGGAGAACCCGCCCGCCGGGCCCATGGCCTGTCCCTGGTTGGGCGTGAAGCCCTTCCAGCGCGGAACCCTCAGGGCTATGCCGGCGCCTGCATGCCAGTGAACAGCTACTCCGAGGTCCTGGCAGGTCGCCCATAGCGGATCCCACCAGGTGTCGTTGAAATGCTTGAGGCTCGCACGCGTCATGCTCGGCTCCGCCAGCATCATGATGCCGCGATGGCCCTTCTTGACGGCGCGCCGCGTTTCCTCCGCCGCGGCCTCAACGCCGCTCAGGTATGGAATGATCGCGAGCGGCACGTAACGATCGCTCACCTCGCGCCATTCGGCGAGCGCATCGTTGTAGGCCTGCACGCAGGCAAGCTCGAATTCGGCGTCGCCCTGGAAGAACGTGCTGCTCTGCACCGGGTCGTTCGCGAACAGCACCTCGCCATCGACGCCATCGCGGTCGAGGGCTTTGAGACGCTCGACCGGGTCGTAAACGATCGCCGGCACCTCGTCCCAGCGCTGTGGGAAGGTCTTGCGCAGCGGATCGTCCATCACCGTGGGGCAGTTCACGGTGCCCCGTTCGCCCACCACCTTGCCGTGCACGAACCAGCGCTCGACCGGCTTGTCGGAAGCGCGCACCATGTGAGCCTTGTCGCTCGTTTCCCGAAGCTGCGGAATATTGTCCCCGAACTTGGCCTTGGACATCCGGCTCGTCCAGGAGTCCTTGTGCAACTGGGCGTGCGAATCGCAACTGATCAACCCGTAATGGATCTTCATGGCCTCGTTCTCCTTCCAGCGTGGACGGGAATCAACCGCCGTTAACCTTGAAACCGTAAAGCTTCGCCGCATTGGTGCAAGTCATCTTGATCCGGTCCGCGGTCGCGACACCGGCAAAATCGTGCTCGATGCTTTGCCGCGAGCGCGGCCAGGTGGAATCGGTGTGCGGGTAGTCGGAAGACCACATGAGATTGTCCACCCCCATGAACTCGCGCGTGAATACCCCGACGCGGTCCATGATGAACGCCGCTGAAAAATTGCGATGGAAATACTCGCTGGGTTTCAACTCGGTGTAAACGCCGTTCTGCCGCGCGTAGCGCTCGTGACCGCGGTCGAGCCGCGCCAGCATCCACGGCAACCACCCGGTGTCGGCTTCCGCCAGTACCAGCTTCAAGCGCGGGTGCCGGTCGAGGAGCGGACTGGTGAGAATTTCACCCAGCGTGAGCATCACCTCGATCGGTGATTCCGGATATCCCGCGGCGGTTCCACGGGTAAACCGGAAGTTGGAATTGCGGTTGCTGGTGAGCGTGTGGATGCTGATCGGCAGACCGATATTCTCGGCCGCCGACCAGAACGTATCGTACAGCGCGTGGCTGTATTCGGTGCCCTCCGGCGGCACCGCCGCGATCATGGCGCCGCGCAGTCCGCGCTTTGACCAGCGCTCGAGTTCCTTGACGGCGTGCTCCACATCGTAGACCGAAATCAGCGCGAGCCCCACCAGGCGCTGGGGCGCGTGGCTCATGAACTCGACCATCCATTCGTTGTAGGCGTTGAACACCGCCTCCTGCAATTCGGCGTCCCGGATGAGATAGAGACCCATGGCGTAGGTGGCATACAGCACTTCGGCGGAGACACCGTCGATATCCTGATCCTTGAGACGTGCCGCCGGGTCGTAGCCGCCCGGCCGCAGATCCTGATAGTGTGCGGCGGCGAATTTGACCAGTTCTTCTTTCGGGATGCCTACTGCCGCGATGCTGGCGACCGAACGCGGGACAGTGCCGTCGCAGACGAACCATGTCCCCGGCTTGCCCTGATAGTTGGGAATGAACTGCGGACCGCGCTCGCGATACTTCCGGTCCAGCCGCGACTGCCACAGGTTGACGGGCTCGAAGATGTGCGAGTCGGCGGAAATGATCGTGTCAGCAGCCATGGCAACACCTCCTCGCGATTGATGCGGAGTTGACACTGCGCGAAGCCGGCTCCCGCGCCGCTTGTGATTGGAATGAGGCACGGTCGAGGCCGGCAAGCATTATAGAGCGAATGATGGCAGGAAAAACAATCCGCGCCACCGCCCCGCCAGCTTTTTCTTGACAGCCGTCGCGCACTTCGGCCAACATCGGTCGAGGCGACGAGGGGGCTGCCTGCATGGCGCCCATCGTGGAACAGGGCCGGATGCGATGGTTCCTGTCCCCCGCAGGCGGGCTACGGGCCGCTGTCGCGGGACCCTGACGATCGCGCGATGACCCCACTCAAGGAATCCTTTACCGTGGCCGCCACCCCCGACG
>MEQT01000272.1 GCA_001770325.1 Betaproteobacteria bacterium RIFCSPLOWO2_02_64_14 | reverse complement strand
TGATTGAGCGCCGCCGCCTGCAGCACGATCACGTTGAGAAAGTTCACCGTCCCCGATTTGTACTGATTGAGCGCGAATTCGACGGATTGCCGGGCGCCGCGCACGACGGCGTCCTGCAGCGCCGCCTCCTCTTCCAGAATCCGCAGGGCGGCGAGATTGTCTTCCACTTCCTGGAAGCCGGTCAGCACGGTCTGGCGGTAGAGCGCGACCTCCTCGTCGTGTGCCGCACGCGCCTGATCGCTCACTGCTTCCCGCGCGCCCCCATCAAATAGCAGTTGGGCCAGGGCGGCGCCGATCGACCAGAAGCGGCTCGGCGCGCTCAATAGGTCGGCAAAACGCGCGTTGCGGAAACCACCCGAGGCCGACAGCGTGAGCGAGGGATAGAAGGCGCTTTCCGCGACGCCGATTCGCGCATTTGCAGCCGCGACCCGGCGTTCCGCGGCCGCGATGTCGGGACGCCGTTCGAGCAATTCGGAAGGGATGCCAACGGGAATCTTCGGCATCACGGCCGCGAGCGGCGCCGGCGCCAGTGAGAACGTCGACGCCGGCTCGCCGGTGAGCAGCGCGATCGCATGTTCGAGCTGTGCGCGCTGGACGCCGAGCTCCGCAAGATCGGCCTGGCCGCTCTTCAACTGCACCTCGGCCAGCACCACGTCGGCCTTGGCCGCCACGCCGACCGCATACCGGTTGCGCGTGAGATCAAGGGAACGCTGGAACGCGGCAACCGTGTCCTTCAGCAGTTGCGCCTGCATGTCCACCGTGCGCAACGCGATGTAGTTCTGGACCAGCGCGGCAAGCGCCGATAATCGCACCGACTCGAGATCGGCCGCGCTCCCCTGCCAGGCCGCTTCGCTCGCCTCGATCGACCGGCTTACGCGCCCCCACAGATCCGGCTCCCACGCGGCGTCGAGCCCGAGTTCGTAGCTGTTCGTGGCCCTGGCCCCGCTGCCGGGGGGCCGGCCGCGGCTCGCCGCCGCGCCGCCCGCGACCACGGGAAACTGATCCGCGCGTGCCTGGCGCACGAGCGCCTGCGCCTGACGGAAGCGCGCCTCGGCGGCACGGACGGTCTGGTTCGAGACCTCGACCCGCTTTGCCAGCGCGTTCAGTTTCGGGTCGCCGAACATTTCCCACCAGCTGCCGCGCGGCACGGCGTCTGCCGGCTGCGCGCGCTTCCAGTCACCGCCCGCCCCGCGGTAACTCCCCGGGGTGGACACCTCCGGCCGCCGGTATTCCGGCCCTACGGTGCAGGCAGCGAGGACGGCAGCGACGGCCGCGGCGATGACGTACCGCCTCATGCGCTTTCCACCTGGGCTTCCACGCCGCCGCGGCGCCACTTGCGCCGGCACCAGAGCCGGAAGCGGTCGAGATAGAGATAGATCACGGGCGTGGTGTAGAGCGTCAGCAACTGGCTCCAGAGCAGGCCGCCGATGATCGCGATGCCGAGCGGCGTGCGCAATTCCGCGCCGTCGCCCCTGCCGATCGCGAGCGGGAGCGCGCCGAGCAGCGCCGCCATGGTCGTCATCAGGATTGGCCGGAAGCGCAGGCTGCAGGCCTCGAAGATCGCCGCTTCGGGACGCATACCGTCGCGGCGCTCGTGCTCCAGCGCCAGATCGACCATCATGATCGCATTCTTCTTCACCAGGCCGATCAGCAGGAATACCGCGATCAGCGCGATGATGCTGAATTCGGTCTTGAACAGCATGAGGCCGATCAGCGCCCCCACGCCCGCCGAGGGCAGCGTCGACAGGATCGTGAGGGGATGGATGTAGCTCTCGTAGAGGACGCCGAGCACGATGTACATCGCGATGATGGCGGCGAGGATGAGCCAGGGCTGGGTTGCGAGCGAACGCTGAAAACCGCGCGCGGTGCCCTGGAAGCCGCCGTAGATCGACGCCGGCATGCCGATGCGGGCCATCGTATCGTTGATCGCGGCCGTGGCTTCCGACAGCGAGCGGTCCTCCGGCAGGCTGAACGAGACGGTGGCGGCGGCAAACTGGCCCTGGTGGTTCACCGACAGGGGCGTATTGGTATATTCATAGCGCGCGACCGCGGCGAGCGGCACCTGCCCGCCGCCGGGCGCGTGCACGTAGACGTCCTTCAGCGCCTCCGGCCCGGTCGCGTAACGCGGATCGACCTCCATCACCACCCGGTACTGGTTGCGCTCCTGGTAGATGGTGGACACGATGGCCTGGCTGAACGCATTGCCGAGCGTGGTATCGATCAGGTCCGGCGTCACGCCGAAGCGCGATGCTGTCGCGCGGTCGATCACGACGGTGACCTGCAGCCCCCGCGTTTCCTGGTCGCTGTCCACGTCCTGCAGCCACGGGATGCTCTGCAATGCCTGCTGCAGCCGCGGCGTCCACGTGCGAAGCTGCTCGAGATCGTCGCTCTGCAGCGTGTACTGATACGAACCGGTCGATTCGCGCCCGCCGATGCGAATGTCCTGCACTGGCACGACGAACAGCCGCGCTCCGGGCACGCGTCCCGCCTGCGTGCGTATCCGCGCGACCACCTGCGCCGCCGACTCCCGCCGCTCGGAGAGCGGCTTCAGCACCACGAACACCCTGCCAAAATTCCGCGCGCCGCCGCCGGTGACCGCCGTCACGTTCTGCACCGCCGGGTCCGCGCGCAGTATCGCGACGAAATCTTCCATCTTGCGGCGCGTCGCGGTGAACGGCGCCGATTGGTCGGCGCGCAGCCCGCCGAACACGCGCCCGGTGTCCTGCTGCGGGAAGAAACCCTTGGGAATCGCGATGTAGAGGTAGACGTTGAGGCACACCGTCGCCACCAGCACCATGAACGTGAGGAAGGAATGCCGCAATGCCCACGCGAGGCTCTTCTGATAACCGTGCAGCACGCCGTCGAAAACCCGTTCGCCGATCCGCGCGAGGGGACCGGAGGCGCGCGCCGGGCGCAGCAGGCGCGCGCACATCATCGGTGTCAGCGTCAGCGACACCAGCAGCGAGACCAGGATCGCGAACGAGAGCGTCAACGCAAACTCGCGGAAGAGGCGCCCCACGATGTCGCCCATGAAGAGAATGGGAATGAACACCGCGATCAGCGACAGGCTCATCGACAGCACGGTGAAGCTCACCTCGCGCGCGCCGACGCGCGCCGCCTCCATCGGCCGCATGCCTGCCTCGATATGGCGCGACACGTTCTCCAGCACCACGATCGCGTCATCGACCACGAATCCGGCCGCGACGATGAGCGCCATGAGCGACAGATTGTTGATGCTGAAGCCCGCCAGGTACATGAAGGCGAAGGTCGCGATCAGCGACACCGGCACCGCCGCCGCCGGAATCAGGGTCGCGCGCACGTTGCGCAGGAACGCGAACACCACCAGTATCACGAGCGCCACCGCGATCATGAGCGTGCGCTCGACTTCGTTGATCGAGGCGCGGATGGTGGAGGTGCGTTCCATCGCCACGGTGAGATCCATGGCCGCGGGGATCGATGCGCGCAGCCACGGCAGCATGTCCTGCACGCGCTGCACCGTGTCGAGGATGTTGGCGTTGGGTTCGCGGCTCAGTATCAGCAGCACCGCGCGTTTGCCGTCGGCGATCGCGGCATTGCGCACGTCCTGCACCGAGTCGACCACGTCCGCGACATCGGAGAGCCGCACCGCCGCGCCGTTGCGGTAGGACACGATCAACGGCAGGTACTCCGCGGCGGTTTTCGCCTGGTCGCTCGCGTAGATCCACCAGCTGCGATCACCATCCTCGACCAGGCCCTTGGGCCGGTTGGAGTTGGCGCTCGCGAGCGCCGCGCGCACCTGGGCGAGGCCGATGCCCTGGCTGCTCAACGCGCGCGGATTCAGCTCCACGCGCACCGCCGGGAGCGAACTGCCGCCCACATTCACCTGGCCGATGCCTTTCACCTGCGCGAGCTTTTGCGCGACGATGGTCGAGGCCGCGTCGTACATCTGGCCCTGGGTCATCGCATCCGACGTGATCGCCAGGATCATGATCGGCGCATCCGCCGGGTTCACCTTGCGATAGGTGGGGTTGTTAGGCATGCCCGAGGGCAGCTGGCTGCGCGCGGCGTTGATGGCGGCCTGGACTTCGACCGCCGCGTCGTTGATGTTCCGGCTCAGGTCGAACTGCAGCACCACGCGGGTCGAGCCGAGCGCGGAGGACGACGTGATCTCCGTCACGCCCGCGATGCGCCCGAGTTGGCGTTCGAGTGGGGTGGCAACGGTCGCCGCCATAGTCTCGGGACTCGCGCCCGGCAGGCTCGCCGAGACCGAAATCGTCGGATAGTCCACCTGGGGAAGCGGCGACACCGGCAACTGGAAGAAGGCGACGGCGCCGGCGAGCGTCAGGCCGAACGCGAGCAGCGTGGTTGCGACCGGGCGGGCAATGAAGGCGTTCGCGAAACTCATGGCGCGCTGCCGTCGCGTGCCGCCGCATGCAATCCGTCAGCCGCCGGCCGCGCGAAGCGCCGCGCCAGCCGGTCGAATGCGAGGTAGATCACGGGCGTGGTGAAAAGCGTCAACACCTGGCTCACGATGAGCCCCCCCACCATGGTAAGCCCGAGCGGGTGCCGCAATTCGGAGCCGACGCCGGTGCCAAGCATGAGCGGCAGCGCCCCGAGCAAGGCCGCGAGCGTCGTCATCAGGATCGGCCTGAAGCGCAACAGGCACGCCTGGAAGATCGCCTCCCGCGGGGCAAGCCCGTCCTTGCGCTCGGCGTCGAGCGCGAAGTCGATCATCATGATCGCGTTCTTCTTGACAATGCCGATCAGGAGGATGATGCCGATCACGGCGATCAATCCCAGGTCGGTACGCGCCAGCAGCAGGGCCGCGAGCGCGCCGACCGTCGCCGTCGGCAGTGTCGAGAGTATGGTGACGGGGTGGATGTAACTCTCGTACAGCACGCCCAGAACGATGTACATGGTGATGACAGCGGCCAGGATCAGCAGGAGCGTTCCGGCGAGCGAATCGCGGAACGAGGCCGCGGCCCCCTGGAAGTGGGTCAGCAGGGATGGCGGCAAACCGATGTCGTGCTCCGCCGCCTCGACGGCCTTGACCGCATCGCCCAGCGACGCGCCGGGCGCAAGGTTGAAGGAGATGGTCACCGCCGGAAACTGCCCGACGTGATTGATCGCGAGCGGCGCGTTGCCGACGCTCACGCGGGTGATGGCCGACAGCGGCACCTGGGCCCCGGAAGAAGACGCGACGTAAATGTCCTTCAGCGCTTCCGGCCCGCGGCGGAATTCCGGCATCACCTCGAGCACCACCCGGTACTGGCTCGACTGCGTGAAGATGGTCGAAATCAGGCGCTGGCCGAACGCGCTGTAGAGCGCCGTGTTGATCGCGGCGGGCGTGATCCCCAGCCGGCCGGCGCTGTCGCGGTCGATGTCGACGAATGCCTGCAGGCCCTCTTCCTGCTGATCGGAAGCGACATCCGTCAACTGCGGCGCCGCCCGCAACCGCTCCACGAGCCGCGGCGCCCACGTCGCGAGCAACCCGGAGGCCGGCGATTCCAGCGTGAACTGGTACTGCGTGCGGCTCACGCGATCCTCGATGGTGAGATCCTGCACCGGCTGCATGTAGAGCGTCGCGCCGGGCACCTTCTCGATGTCGGCCTGCAGCCGCCGGATCACCTCCGGCGCGCGCACTCTGCGTTCCGAGAGCGGCTTCAAGTTGATCAGCATGCGGCCGGTATTGAGTGTCGCGTTCACGCCGTCGACGCCGATGAAGGACGACAGGCTTTCCACGGCAGGATCGCGCAGCACGACCCGGGCGAGCTGCTGCTGGTATTCCGCCATCGCCTGGTACGACGTGCTCTGCGGCGCCTCCGAAATACCCTGGATGGCGCCGGTATCCTGCACCGGGAAGAATCCCTTGGGCACCACCACGTAGAGTATGCCGGTCAGCACGAGCGTGCCGATCGCGACCAGCAGCGTTGCGCCCTGGCGGTCCAGCACCCACTCCAGCATGCGCCCGTAATGGCGGATCACGCGATCGATGAACTGTCCGCTCGCCCGGTAAAAGCGGCCCTGTTCGTTCTCCGGCGTGTGCCGCAGGAGTTTCGCGCACATCATGGGCGTCAACGTCAACGACACCGCGCCCGAGATCAGGATCGCCACCGCGAGCGTGACTGCGAACTCGCGAAACAGCCGCCCGACCACCTCCCCCATGAACAGCAGCGGGATCAGCACCGCCACCAGCGACAACGTGAGCGAGATGATGGTAAAGCCGATCTGCTGCGAGCCCTTGAGCGCCGCCGCCAGCGGGGATTCGCCGGCCTCGATGTAGCGCGCGATGTTCTCGATGACCACGATCGCATCGTCCACCACGAATCCCGTCGCGACGACGAACGCCATCAGTGTGAGGTTGTTGATGGAAAAGCCGGCGAGGTACATGAAGCCGAACGTGCCGACCAGCGACAGCGGCACGGCTACGCTCGGGATGATGGTCGCCGGAACGTTGCGCAGGAACAGGAAGATGACCATCACCACCAGCGTGATGGCGAACGCGAGTTCAATCTGCACGTCGCGCACCGACGCCCGGATCGTCACGGTGCGGTCGGTCAGCACCGCCACGTCCACCGCCGCCGGCAGCGACGCCTGCAGTTGCGGCAACTGGCGCTTGACCCGGTCCACGACCTCGATCACGTTGGCGCCCGGCTGGCGCTGGATATTGAGGATGATGGCGGGTACCTCGTTCATCCACGCGCCGAGCCGCACGTTTTCAGCCCCCTCCTTCACCTCGGCCACGTCCGTCAGGTAGATCGGCGCGCCGTTGCGATAGGCGACGACGACCGCGCTGTACTCGGCTGCGGCGCGCAACTGGTCGTTCGCGTCGATCGTGTAGGAGCGGCTCGGCGTGTCGAGGTTACCCTTCGCCTTCTTGACGTTGGCGCTGTTGATCGCGACCCGCAGGTCCTCGAGATTGAGGCCGTTCGCGGCGAGCGCCTTGGGATTCGCCTGCACGCGCACGGCGGGACGCTGTCCGCCCGCGAGCGTGACGAGCCCCACTCCCGTCACCTGCGAGAGCTTCTGCGCGAGCCGCGTGTCGGCGAGATTCTGGATGTCGGTCAACGGCATCGTCTTCGACGTGAGGCCGAGCGTGAGGATCGGCGTGTCCGCGGGATTGACCTTGCTGTAGACCGGCGGCGCGGGCAGGTCCTGCGGCAGCAGATTCGATCCGGCGTTGATCGCGGCCTGCACGCCCTGCTCGGCCACGTCGAGGCGAACCTTGAGATCGAATTGCAGGGTGACGACCGACGCGCCGCCGGAACTCGTCGACGACATCTGCTTCAGGCCGGGGATCTGCCCGAACTGCCGTTCGAGCGGCGCGGTCACCGACGATGCCATGACCTCCGGACTCGCGCCCGGGTAGAACGTGAAAACCTGGATCGTCGGGTAGTCGACGTCGGGCAGCGCCGAAGTCGGAAGCTGCCGGTAGGCGATGGCGCCGGCGAGCAGGATCGCGACCATCAGCAGCGTGGTCGCCACCGGGCGCAGGATGAACTGGCGCGACGGGTTCATGGGCAAAGGATGAAGGCGGAAGGATGAAGGATGAATGTACGTCCCAAATATTCGCCCTACTTGGGCAACGCACTATCGGCTGGCGGCGCCTTGCCGTCCTGCGCCTCGGCGCGGCGGCGGCGTTCGCCCTTCTTTTCGCGTTCCGCGCCTTCGGATTTCGTTGCGCCGCTGTCCGCGGCGGGCGCGCCTTTGCCCTCCTGACCTTCAGCCTTGGGCCGGCCTTTGCCCTTACCTTTACCCTTGCCCTTGCGCGCCCCGCTCGTGCCGTCCACCGAGGGCTTGAACTCGGGGCGCTTCGTCAACTGCACACGCGCGCCTTCGCGCAAGCGGTCGATGCCGTCCACCACCACCCGCTCTCCGGGCTTGATACCGGCTGCGATCGCCACCCTCTGCCCGTCGATCGGACCGAGCTTCACCGGGCGCGCGGTCACCGTATCGTCGTCCTTCACCACGTAGACGAACATGCCCTGCCCGCCGCGCTGAATCGCCGCCGAAGGGATGACGGTCTGTCCGCTCGCGGTTTCGAGCTTCATGCGCACGTTGACGAACTGGTTGGGAAAGAGCGCACCGTCGTCGTTGGCGAAGCTTGCCTTGAGCTTGACCGTCCCCGTCGTGGTATCGACGAGATTGTCCACCGCGGTCAGGGCGCCGCTCGCGAGTCGCGCCTTCTGCTCCCGGTCCCACGCTTCCACCTGAAGCTTGTCACCGGACTGCACGCGCTTGATCACCGCCGGCAGGGCGTCCTGCGGCACGGTGAAGAGCACCGCGATCGGCGTGGTCTGGGTGATCACCACGATGCCGGTCGCGTCCCCGCCGCGCACGATGTTCCCGGGATCGATGAGCCTCAGTCCCGTACGTCCGGCGATCGGCGCAGTGATGCGCGAATAGGTGAGTTGCAGCCGCGCGCTGTCCACCTGGCTCTGGTCGGACCGCACCACGCCCTCGTACTGGCGCACCAGCGCCTCCTGCGAATCCACCTGCTGCTTGGCGATCGAGTCCTGCGCGAGCAACGTGCGGTAGCGCTCCAGATCGAGGCGCGCGTTGGCGAGCAGCGCCTGGTCCCGTACGAGCTGGCCATCAGCCTGCTTGAACTGCACCTCGAACGGACGCGGATCGATCTCGGCGAGCAACTGGCCATCCTTCACGACCTGTCCTTCCTGGAAGTGAACGCGCATCAACTGGCCCTCGACGCGGCTGCGAACGGTGACCGTGCGCAGCGGCGTCACCGTGCCGAGGCCGTTGATGAAGATGTCGACGTCGCCCTTGCGCGCGTTCGCGGCGACGACCGGCGTTGGCCCGCCGCCGCCCCTGAGTCCGCCCGGACCCTTCTTGCCCGCGGGCGGCGTGGCGGTGGTCTGCGCAGGGGCCGGCGCAACCCACCGATCGTAAGCGAAGTATGCGGCGGCGCCCGCCGCGATGAGCGCGATCACCCATGCCCAGACGGCCCCGCGCTGGTGCACGCGCTCGGGCTGCCCGGGCGCGGAGGTCTCCTGCTGCGGAGGGGAGTGCGGCGAATCAGTCATCTGTCGGTCTCTGAAAAAAATCCTGTCATGCGCCACATCCGGACTCGTGCGCTGACGGCGGACAAAATACAACGGGATAGGCGCCCCGCGACAAATGGCACATTCTATCCGCAAACCGCGCGCTCGCAGACGATTCGCCGACACCGCGCCCTGACAGCGGCATATTCACGCTTGCCGGGCCGCCTGCCCCGTATCACGACGATTGGATGTAACCCGCGAAAGGCCGGTTCCCCTGCGTTACGGAGTGTTACAACTGCTCTGGCGTCAGGATCGCTCCGACTGCGCCTGGGGAAAACCCGCCATCGGCCCGACGGCGTCCGCCTCGAATAATTCCCTCAATTGTTCCGCTGCCTCTTTCGCGCCCTGTATCAGCTTCGTGCCGAGTCGTAAATTCGCAGCAAAGGTAGGTTGGGCTGAACGCAGTGATGCCCAACCCGGAACGAACGTCGATTGTCGGGGTTCACATCGTTCACCCCAACCTACGATCTGGACCTCGCCGGACGCCGGGGACGAGCAGGCGTTCCGAATCGGACTTCGGACTCATGACACTAGGCTGCCCAAGGCAGTTGCGGCGCCGCGAGACGCGCGCCGGGATAGCCGCGCACCTCGCCGAAACCGCGGCCGGCTTCCCAGTCTGCTCTCGCCGTCTCGATCTCGGCCCTCGTTCGCGCGACGAAGTTCCACCACAGCAGCACCTCCTCGCCGAAGGGTTCGCCGCCGATCAGCAGCACCCGTGCCGCAGCGGAAGTTCGCAGTTGCAGCGTCGTGCGTCCGCAACCCAGATAGAGAAACGTGCCGATCGCGAGCGGCTCGCCCTCGAGCAATACGCTGCCTTCCAGCACCAGCGCGCCGTACTCGAACTCCGCCTGCAACGGCACCATCATCGCCGCTTTGCCCGGCGCGATCAGGTCGAGCCCGACCAGCGGCGAAAAAACCCGCCCCGGAGAACGCTCGCCGAACGCCTCGCCCAGCAGCACGGTAATGGCCATGCCTTCGCGTTGCAACACCGGCAACTCGGCGTAGTGATCGAATGCCGGCTCGCAATGTCGATCCGCATCCGGCAGCGCGATCCAGAGTTGCGCGCCGTGCAGTCCCGGTGGCCGCTCCCCGGGCGATTCCTCGGAATGCGAGATGCCGCGCCCGGCGGTCATCAGGTTGAGCTGGCCCGGCCGGATCGGCTGCGCGTAACCGAGACTGTCGCGGTGCACGATCTCTCCCTCAAGTGGCCAGGTCACGGTCTGCAGGCCGATATGCGGATGGGGGCCGACTCTCAAGCCTTCGCCAATGCTGACATCAACCGGGCCGAAATGATCCAGGAAACACCATGCGCCGATCATGCGCCGCTGGCGGCTCGGCAGCGCGCGGCGGATGGTCATCCCTGCCCCGAGCACGGCGTCGCGCGTTGCGATGCGCTGGTTCACCGGCTGGCGCGAACCTTCCGGGCAATCGGTGGAAATGGAGGTCGCGCATTGTCGTTCGAGATTGCTCATGATGGCCTCGCGGCTACGGAGTGGATCGCGTTGTGAGACGTGGCGCCGCTACGCGGAGCACTGCGCGCCGGTTCAGCGCCTGCGGTTGTCGAGGCTGAGCGGGCCCGCGCCGAATGCCATCACGTAAAGCAGGCCGCCCATGATGGCGAGGTTCTTCATGAACTGGATGGCCTGGCCCTGCACCTGCGCCGCATCGACCGCCCAGAAGTTGTGGAAGACCACCGTGGTCGGAATCATGAACAGGAAGATGGCGAGCGCGGCCCAGCGTGCCTGCCACCCCAGGATCAACAGGATCCCGCCCACGAGCTCAACGGCGATCGCTCCCGGCAGCAGCAATTCCGGAAACGGCATGCCTTTGCCGGCCATGTACGCCGCGGTGCCGGCAAACCCGGTGACTTTGCCCCACCCGGACATGACGAAGATGGCCGCCAGCAGGATGCGCCCGGCGAGCGGACCGTAATGCATCAACATCTCACATAGCTTGCGCATGACCCCAGCCCCCGTCTCTCATGTGACTGTCCCATATACCGCGGTCTCGTATCCCGCCTCGATCCAGGCCTCAATGCCGCCCTCGAGCGGGCGCACCCGCCGGTAGCCCTTGTCCATCAGCAGGCGGGCGACACGCGCCGCGCTCGCCTCATTGGGTCAACTGCAATAGACGACGACGTCGCGATCCGGCAACACGGCCCCGAGATGCGCCTGCGGGGCGGCCATGTCCACCGGTATCGCACCGGGTATGTGCCGCGGATCGAGCCGCCGCGCAGCCGCCGAGCGCACGTCCAGGATCATCGGGCGCGACTCATCTGCGAGCATGCCCCGCAGTTCCTCCACGCCGATGCGCACCATGCGCAGGAAACGGATCAGGAGAAAGCGCTCGACGAGCTTCACCGTCACATAGAGCGCGATCACGCCGGCGATCACGAAGAACGCCCCGGTGCCCATCCCCTCCAGCCACGCGAGGGCGCGCTCGACCTCGGCGTGCAGCACTACGCCGATCGCGATCGGCAAGCCCGCCCACAGCAAGGCCGCGACTGTGCTGTACAGCACGAACCACGGTGCAGCGAGCTTCATCATGCCCGCAAGCGGCGGTGCAACAGTGGCGAATCCGGGTATGTACTTGGCCACCATGAGCGACGGCGCACCCCAGCGCTCGAAGATGTTTTCGGTCTGCTTGACGCACGAGTCGGGCTCGATCGCGACCCGGCACAAGGTGCGCAGTATGCGATAACCATAACGCCGGCCCGCGACATACCACGGCACATCGCCCAGCAGCGAAGCGACGACCGTCACCGCGACGAGCGGCACGAGCGCAAGCTGGCCCTGCGCGACAAACGCGCCGGCGACGATCAGCATGGGCACCGCTGGCACCGGCACGCCCACCTGCGTGAGCAGCACGTTGGCGAAGACAATCGCCAGGCCGTGCTGCGACAAGAGGTTCATCATCTCCTGCATGCGTCTCCTCCCTCGCCCGGCATGGGCTGCTTCACGATGCGAACCGCGCGCGGTCGTGAAGCACCATGAAATCGAGCAACGGCCCCTTCGGCACGATGCCGGTCGGATTGATGCGGCGGTGGCTGCCGTAATAGTGGCGCTTGATATGGTCCATGTTCACCGTGCCGGCGATGCCGGGCACCTGATAAAGCTCGCGCAGGTAGTTCGAGAGATTGGGGTAGTCGGCGATGCGGCGCAGGTTGCACTTGAAGTGTCCATAGTACACCGCATCGTAGCGCACCAGCGTGGTGAAAAGCCGCCAGTCCGCCTCGGTAACGCGGCCGCCGGCGAGATAGCGCGAGCGGGAAAGCCGTGCCTCGATTGCCTCCAGCGCCGCGAACAGCGCGTCGAACGCGCGCTCGTAGGCGGCCTGGGTGATCGCGAAACCGCACCGATATACGCCGTTATTGACGTTTTCATAAACCAGGGTGTTGATGGCGTCGATCTCCGCACGCAGATCCGGCGGATAGAAGTCGAGGCCAGGCCGGCGCGCGAAGGCGTTGAACTCGCCGTTCAGCATGCGGATGATCTCGGACGACTCGTTGTTGACGATCGTGGCTGTCTCCCGGTCCCACAGCACCGGCACGCTGACGCGGCCGGTGTAGCCAGGTTTCGCCCTGGTGTACACCTCGTGCAGATAATGCACACCGTTGATCGCATCGGGGATGCATCCCGGCCCGTCGCTGAAACTCCACCCTTGTTCCAGCACCAGGGGATCCACGATCGAAATCGAAATCGCATCGCCGAGCCCCTTCAGCTCGCGAAAGATCAGCGTGCGGTGCGCCCACGGGCACGCGGGCGACACGTACAGGTGGTAGCGCCCTGCCGCGGCGGGAAATCCACTCGAGCCGTCCGCGGTCACGCGCGCGCGGAACTGGCTTTCCCGGCGGATGAATTCACCGCCGGCCGTACGCGCCTCAGGCCGCTCATCGCGCCACACACCCCGATCGAGATAGCCCATGCCCGCCTCCTCCTGCAATTAAATGACCCCCGGCAAAGCCGGGGGCTTATTGGGTGAGCGCTTCAAAGGCGCTCGCACCCCGTGAGCCGCCTGAAGGCGGCGCATCAATCGGCCCCTTCCCCCTTGACGGGGGAAGGTTGGGATGGGGGTGATACGCAACTCGATGCATGACTTCGACTTCTCACCCCCACCCCAACCCTCCCCCATTATCAAGGGGGAGGGAATGACTGTTCCACCCACCAGTATGTCTCCACCGCCGTATAGGCCAAACCTCGCGCAGTCCCCCGGCAGAGCCGGGGGTTTACCTCACCGAATTATGCGCGGTCTGCCCATTTGCGCCTAACGCCCCCTGGTGTCATCGCGAGAAGCCGGATGGCGACGACGCGATCTCGTGGCGGGCGCGGAAGCGACTTAGCGAACGGCCGGTGCCGGTGCGGTCATGAACTCTTCAGCCGGCGGATGGCGCTTGCGCACGAGCAACGTATAAGCCGCGGGAATGACGTAGAGCGTGAGGACCGTGCCGAACACGAGGCCCCCGACGATCACCCAGCCGATCG
>MEQT01000271.1 GCA_001770325.1 Betaproteobacteria bacterium RIFCSPLOWO2_02_64_14 | reverse complement strand
TCTCTGCCCCGAGGAAAACCGGCGGCAGGACGAGTACGGCGGGTCGCTCGAAAATCGCGCGCGCATCAGCCTTGACATCCTGAGGCGAATCAAGCGCGAACTGCCCGGTTTTCCCGTGATCTTTCGCCTGAACGCCGACGATCTGTTCCCGAACGGATTGAAGTTCACGGACAGCCTGCAGGTCGCGAAATGGGCCGCCGCCCAGGGCGCGGATGCCCTGCACGTGACAGCGGGACACTATCGCTCGCTGCCCTCCGCGCACATGATGACGCCGCCGATGAATTGCCCGGAAGGGATATTTCTCGACTATGCGGCGCGGATCAAGCGTGAAGTGGCCGTCCCCGTGATCGCGGTCGGACGGCTCGGCGATCCGAAGCTCGCCATGGACGCGGTCGCTTCGGGCAAGACCGACTTCATTGCGCTCGGACGCTCGCTCATCGCCGACCCCGAGTGGGCGGCCAAGGTCCGCAACAACGTCCCGGTGCGCCGCTGTCTCGCCTGCAACACCTGCGTCGATGAAATGCGGGGCGGGGCTCAACTGGGTTGCGTGGTGAACCCTGCGGCGGCGCGCGAGATCGAGTACTCGCATGCGGCAGCGACGCTGAAGGGCAAGCGCATTGCCGTGATCGGAGCGGGCCCCGCGGGTCTCACTTACGCGGAACGGGTTGCGCGGGACAATGACGTAACGGTCTTTGAGCGCGAGAGCAGTCCGGGCGGCGCGTTGCGTTACGCCGGACTCGCGCCCCGGTTCCAGGGCGTGGAGGCTGACCGAAGAGCGCTTGATGCGTTCATCGGCGAACTCGAACGCGCCTGCCGGGAGAAAGGCGTAGGGTTCCGATACGGCACCGCCGTCCGCGACGCGTCGGACATCGCGCATGGGTTCGACCAGATCGTGGTAGCCACCGGAGCGAAGTACCGATTCGGGGCAGGATCGCTGGTGGTATCGTTGCTCGAGTCGGGCTGGGGAAAGTCGGCGCCGGCGCGGTGGCTGTTCCGATCGGCGCGCATGAGAAACTGGTTCTATTATCAGGCGCGCCGCAGCGCGCTTCCCGGCCTCGCAGGACTGGACGGCAAGAACGTGCTGATAATAGGAGATGCGAAAATTCCGGGGAAGACCGGGGACGCGATCGCGTCAGCCTGGGCCGCATGACGCGGCGTTGAGCGTTGAGCATTAAGAGTCGAGTGTTGGATCAACGGGAGGAGTAATGGTATGACAATAGTGGTAGATCCCAAGATCAAGGTACGCCCACTGGAGGAAGTGAAAGCCGAAGTCATCCGGCGCGGCGGCCACATGAACCCGCTGGACGACATCAAGCCGGAGGATGCCGCAGGGGTCGCGCGGGCGCTGACGAGCCTCGACCGCGACGAGTGGGCGCGCGAGTGGGGCAAGCTCGGGACCCGCTATGAGGGGGAGGCCGATGCGCTCGCGAAGAGCGGAGGCGACCGAAAACAGCTTGGCAGCCTTTACATGCTCGCATTCAATTATTTCCGCATCGCGCGCTACCCCTGCCCGACCACGGCCGGCACGCAGCAGGCCTACGAGCACTCGCTGCGCAATTTCAGGAAGGCGGCGAAGTATTTCGACCCGCCGCTCGAGATCGTCGAGGTGCCGTTCGAAGGCAAAAAGCTCATCGGCTATCTGCAGGTCCCTCCCGGTGCCAGGAAACCCCCGGTCGTCATGCATTGGGGCGGCGTCGACGGCTGGAAAGAAGACCGGCAGCGCTCGCACCCGCGGCTGCACCAGGCCGGCCTCGCGGGCTTTGCGATCGACATGCCCGGCACCGGCGAGAGCCCGGTGCTCTACACCGAGCCCAACGCCGAGCGCACGTTTTCCGCGTTGATCGATCATCTGTTGAAGCGCAACGACATCGACGCCACCCGCCTCGGCGTATGGGGCGGGAGCTACGGCGGGTATTGGGCCGCGAAGCTCGCGTTCGTCGAAGCGAAGCGTGTGAAAGGCGCGGTGTTCCACGGCAGCAACGTGCATTACGGCTTTCAGGAAAAGTGGCTGCTGCCGGCGTTGACGGAACGGGCATCCGTCGCGATCTTCGGGCCGATCGGCCTGTTCCAGGCCCGCAGCCGGGCGATGGGCGTGAAGAGCCTTGAGGAATTTCTCAGGGTTGCGCCCGCGTTGTCTCTCAAACAGCAGGGGCTGCTGGACAGGCCGTCGGCACCGCTGCTGTGCGTCAACGGCAAGCTCGACGATCAGGCGCCGGTGGACGATATCTACCTCCTGATGGAACACGGCAATCCCAAGGAGGCCCGCGTCTATCCCGAAGGCGGCCACATGGGCCGCGGCGCCGGAGTGAAGGAGGAGGACATCCGGGAGCTGATCGTCCAGTGGCTGAAACTCCGACTCTCGCAATAAGCGGATGGACCTGAATCTGAAAGGATGCCGCGCGCTCGTGACCGGCAGCTCGCGTGGCATCGGCTACGGCGTCGCGCATCTGCTGGCTGCAGAAGGATGCGACCTGCACCTTGCCTCGCGCAACGCAGAGGCGCTCGATCTTGCGCGTAAGAAGTTGCAGGCGGCCTGGCCGGTCAGCGTCACCGTCCATGCCTGCGACCTCTCGAAAGCGGAAAACGCGGTCGGGCTCGCCCGCGCGTGTGGTCCGGTGGACATCCTGATCAACAACGCCGGCGCCATTCCCCAGGGCACGATCGAGCTCGACGACAAGACCTGGCGCGAGGCGTGGGACCTGAAGGTGTTCGGCTTCATCGCGCTCACGCGCGAGATCTACCGCGTAATGTGCGCGGCGCGGCGCGGCGTGATCTGCAACGTGCTCGGGAACGCAGGCGAGCGCCCCACGCCGAACTACGTGGCGGGCAGCATGGCCAACTCCGCGCTCATGACGATGACGCGCGTGCTGGGAGCCGAGAGCATCCGGCATGGCGTGAGGGTGGTCGCCGTCAGCCCGGGCTATACCGAAACGGACCGGCAGATCGTGCGCTGGAAGGCGCGCGCGAAAAGCGAGCTGGGCAACGAGGACCGCTGGCGCGAACTGACGGCGGTTTTCCCGCTGGGTCGGCTTGCCACCGTGGACGAAGTCGCGCACACGGTGGTGTTTCTGTGCTCGGAGCGTTCGAGCTATACCACTGCGGCGATCGTCACCATCGACGGCGGCTTCAGCGCGCGGTCCGCCCAGATCAAAGAGTGGTGAGGGGCGACCGCCACGCGCTCGCCCTGATCGCGCTCTTCGCGGGCGCGACCGCCATCGCCAGCTCGGCGCTGTTCGTGAAGGTGAGCGAGACCGGCCCCGTTTCCACCGCGTTCTGGAGGGTGTTTCTGGCATTGCCGCTGCTGTGGGCGTGGGCGCTCGCCGGCGGGTGGAAGTTGCACGCCCGCAACTATCGTGGCCGGCGTGGCCTGATGTGGGGCGCGGGCTTGTTCTTCGTCGGCGATCTCGCCGTGTGGCACTGGTCGATCCTGCTTACTTCCGTAGCCAATGCCACGCTCCTCGCCAATCTCGCGCCGATCTTCGTCACGCTCGCCGCCTGGCTCATCTTTCGGCAGGCGCCGGCCGGTGTCTTTCTCACCGGGCTTGTGTTCGCGCTCGCCGGCATGGCACTCCTCATCGGCGGCGATTTTGAGTTGACCCGCGGCGCGCTGCTGGGGAATATCCTGGGGGTGGTCACCGCGATGTTCTACGCCGGATACCAGATGGTCGTCACGCGGCTGCGCGCGGAGGTTTCCACGGCCAGCATCATGGCGTGGAGCAGCGCCATCACGACGGTTGTGCTGTTGCCGCTGGCGCTCGCTTCCGGCGAGCAATTCCTCCCCGTGAGTTCCATGGGCTGGATCAAGTTGTTTGGCCTGGCGTTGATCTCCCAGGTCGCGGGCCAGAGCCTCATCGCTTATGCCATGGCCCATCTGCCGGCGACATTGAGTTCCGTCGGCCTCCTGTTGCAACCCGTGATCGCGGCGCTGCTTGCGGCCGCACTTCTCGGCGAGGCAATGTACGCGCTGCAAATCGTTGGCGGCGTGATGATGCTGATCGGCATCGGCATCGCCCATCAGGGCCAGCGCAGGCTGTAGAATGCGGGAGTCGCGTAGCAGCGTCAGAAAGCATGGCTGCGGCAGCAAGGGGAAAATCGGGAGGAGCGTTCCATGCCTCATGTGTCGTCGAACGGGGTTCGTCTGTACTACGAGGAAGCAGGCAAGGGCACTGCGCTGGTGTTCGTGCACGAGTTTTCGGGCGACCTGCGCACCTGGGAGGCGCAGATGCGTTTCTTCAGCCGCCGCTACCGCTGCATCGCTTTCAACGCGCGTGGCTATCCGCCCTCGGAAGTGCCCAGGTCACCCTCGAAATATTCGTACACGGCCGCAGTTGACGACATCGCCAACGTGATGCGGCATCTCGCCGTCGGGAAGGCCCACATCATCGGCTGCTCGATGGGCGCTTACGCCACGCTGCACTTCGGCCTGCGCTATCCGCGGCGCGCGCGTTCGCTCACCGCAATCGGCGCCGGCGCCGGGTCGGACCCGGCGGCACACCGGCAATTTATCCTCGCGAGCCTCGCCACGGCGCGTGAATTCGAGGAGCAGGGTCTCGGCCCGGCGATGAAGCGCTACCGCAGCGCGCCTAACCGGATCCAGCTCGAGACCAAGGATCCGCGCGGTTTCCGAGAGTTCTTCACGCGGTTCGCGGAGCACTCGCCGCTGGGCCACGCGAATACCCTGCGCGGCGTGCAGATGCGGCGCCCGCCGCTATTTGGCTTCGAACGCCGCTTCGCCCGCATGACGGTGCCGACCCACCTCGTGGTAGGAGACGAGGACGAAAGCGCGATTGGATCCGGGCTCGTCATCAAGCGCGCGTGTCCCGCGGCCCGCATGACGATGGCGCCCGCGACCGGGCACCTGGTCAACGTCGAGGAACCCGAGTTTTTCAACCGCATCACCGCCGATTTTCTCGCGCTGGTGGACGGCGGACGCTGGCGCCCGCGCGACCCGCGCTCGCTCCCGAAGGGCAGGAAAGCGTGACTAAGAAATCGTGACTGATCACCAGTCACGCATTACCATGTCACGCCCTATCAGTCACGCAGCTATCGGAGAAAACAGATGCCGTATGCAATGTCGAACGGGGTCCGGCTTTATTACGAAGAGGCCGGCCGCGGCTTTCCGATCGTGTTCGTGCACGAATTCGCGGACGATCTTTATAGCTGGGAGCCGCAACTGCGCTACTTCAGCCGGCGCTACCGCTGCATCGCGTTCAACGCCCGCGGCTACGCGCCGTCGGACGTGCCGAAAGCGGTTTCCAAGTACTCGCAGGCGATCGCGACAGACGACATCGCCAACATCATGCGGCACCTGAAGCTTCGCAAGGCGCACGTCATCGGCTGCTCGATGGGCGGGCTCGCGACGCTGCATTTCGGATTGCGTTACCCACGGCTCGCGAGATCCCTCACCGTGATCGGCGCGGGGTACGGCTCCGATCCGGACAAACGCAAGCAATTTCTCGCCGACACCGAGGTCATGGCGCGCCGTTTCGAGGAGCTTGGAACGAAAGAAGCGATCAAGCCGTACCAGGTCGGCCCGTCGCGGATACAGTTCCAGAACAAGGATCCGCGCGGCTTCGCGCACTTCTGCGCGGAGTTCGCCGGGCACTCCGCCCTCGGCTCCGCCAACACGCTGCGCGGCGTGCAGGCGAAACGGCCCACGATCTACAGCCTTGAGCGCGGCTTGCGCAAACTCAGGGTCCCGACCCACATCGTCACCGGGGACGAGGACAATAACTGTCTCGAACCGGGCATCTTCATCAAGCGCGTGTGTCCTGCCGCGCAGTTGACGGTGGTCGCGGCGACCGGCCACGCGGTAAATATTGAAGAGCCGGATCTTTTCAACCGCATCTCCGCCGAGTTCCTGGCGCAGGTGGATTCCGGCCGCTGGCGCCCGCGCGACCCGCGTTCCCTCAACAAGTCGACAATGGCGAGGCGCTGACACAACGCCCGTTCGCCCCGAGAAAAATCGAACCGCTACCAAAGGAGCTTGCCATCATGCCAAGAATCACACCCATCGCCGCCAAGTCGGATGTGCCCGCCGAGCATCACGCCGTGGTCGATGGCGTGATGCAGACCTTCGGCCGCATACGCGGTCCGTTCAGCATGCTGCTGCACACCCCCAGGCTTGCCCGGCACTTCCTCGGCGTCGTGAATTTCTTCCGCGACGAGAGCGTCGTCGCGCAGAAGCTGCGCTCGCTCGCCGCGCTCACCGCGGCGCGCGAACGCGAGGGCGCCTACGTGTGGGCGGCGCAGGTGGAAGGCGCGCGCAAAGCGGGCGTGCCCGAGGCAACCATCGATCTCATCCGCGCGAAAGGCGACCCGGCGGGGCTGCCCGCGGAAGAGCGAGACGTCGTGGTCTACGTGCGGCAGCTCATACGCACCAACCACGTCGATCAGGCAATTTTCGACGCGCTGCTCAAGCGCCACAACGTGCAATGGATGGTCGAGCTGACGGCCGCGGCGAGCTATTTCGGATTCCTGTGCGGCATCGTCAACGCGTTCGAGGTGTCGGTACCGCCTGGCGGCGACCCTCTGCCGCGGTAGGGCGAGGCGCGGGGACCGCCGGGGCCCGTTGAGCTGTAGCTCAGCTTTCCCGGCCGCTCCTTCACGAACTTGACCAGCTCCGCCACCGAGCGCACCGGCAGCGACGGCGAAGAGCCCGTTGGCACCCGGCCGGTTGTCGAAAACCACGGGCCTGCCGAGGCTCTGGGCGAGCTTGTCGCCATAGGTCCGGGCCACCACGTCCAGCCCGGTGCCTGCTGCGAGCACCAGCACGATCGTGACCGGCTTCGAGGGATACTCCTGGGCACCAGCCGCGTCAGCGAAGTAACCGGTCGTCGGCAGCACGCAGGCCACGCCGCCTTGTGGAACGGGGCTTGTGCCGTGCAACCTGCTGTGCGCGGGTCGCCCTGCCCGCGCGGAAAAGGGCCCGGTACCCTTGAACTGTGCTGGCGCAGAGCGCGGGAATTCCGTGTAATCTAAGGCGTGCAAAGGAGCGTCGGGGGGGTCGATGACCAGCTGCAAGGCGCGGGTCGCACCGGGCTGACAGGGGACGCAATGAAGGACCCCATAATCGCCAGGTGCAGCAAGGATCTGGAACCGATTATCCCGCGTTATCTGGCGCGGCGCCGCGAGGAGATCGCGAGCCTGCGCGCCGGCCTGGACGCCGGCGATTACCAGGCGCTGAGGATCATCGGGCACAGCTTGAAGGGCAGCGGTGGTGGATACGGCATGCCGGCGCTGAGCGACATCGGGGCGCGGATCGAGAAGGCGGCGATCGCGGCCGACGCGGCGGCGATCGAATCGCTGCTCGCCGAGCACGCCGATTACGTCGAACGGTTGCAGGTCGTTTTTGTGTGAGGCCGGCGCGCGGCGCTCGAAACCGGCGGATCACACTTGCGTCCCGGGTCCCAACGACAGAAGAAGGAACGCGGGACCAGACTGTGCTCTGATGGGATACCACAATGACCGACGCCGAGCCACAACGTTCCCGCATTCTCGTGGTCGATGACGATCCTTCGATCGTTGACCTGCTGGAAGCATTCCTTCAGCACGAATACCATGTCTCCGTCGCCACCCACGGCGAGCAGGCAATAGATCTCTGCCGCCGGCAGTTGCCCGACCTGGTGCTGCTCGATGTCATGATGCCCGGCCTGGATGGCTATGAGGTGTGCCGCAGGCTGAAGTCCGATCCGGCGACACGCGACGTTCCCATTATCTTCGTGACGGCTCGCGACGAGGTCGACGAGGAGATCAGGGGATTGGAAGCGGGCGCCGTCGATTTTCTTTCCAAGCCGGTACACCGCGCAATCGTGCTGGCGCGCGTCCGAACCCACATCGTGCTCAGGCAGCAGGCGGCGAAGCTGCGCGACATGGCGATGACCGACATCCTGACCGGAGTCGCAAACAGACGATGCGTCGAGGAACGGCTCGACAGCGAATGGCGGCGCTGCCGGCGCAATCAGGTGCCGATCGCGGTCATCATGATCGATATCGATCACTTCAAGCTTTACAACGATGCCTACGGTCACCAGGCCGGCGACAACTGCCTCCAGCACATTGCTGCCGCCCTCAAGAAGTGCTTGCGGCGGCCCGGCGACCTGCTGGGCCGTTACGGCGGCGAGGAGTTCCTCTGCCTGTTGCCGGAGACCACGCTGGATCGCGCCGTTGAGCGGGCGGACGAACTCGGCCGCGCGGTGATGGCGCTGAACATCGTCCACGCCCATGCGGCAGACGAACGCGTCGTGACTATCAGCCGGGGCGTGAGCGCCACCGTTCCAACCGGGGAGACGGAATTGGCGGACCTGTTGGAGGTCGCGGACGCCATGCTTTACGACGCCAAACGCGGCGGACGCAACCGCACCACAGCCTGCCCGCTCGGGCTGAACGCCGGGCAGGACGCGCCGCCCAAGAATTGAAGATGGCTTCGTTCCCACCCGTCCAGGCGTCCGCCGACAGCGGTGGCTCCGCGCCCGGGCGCGTGGCCGAAGATTCGGTCGAGCACGCGGACTTCTTCGAGAAGGCCACCCAAAACGGCCTGTCGGTCAATCTGTTGCTCGCTGGCGTCGCGTTTGCCAGTCTGTGGCCGATTACGGCCACCACGCACCTCGCTGCGTGGCTCGCCTTCATGGTATTCGCGCTGGCACTACGGTTCGTTCTCCACAGGGGATCCATCGGGGCAGCGCGAAACGCAGCAAGCATGCGGCACTGGCGCGCCCTGGTCGTCGTCAGCTGCGCCGTGATCGGCGTCGGCTGGGGATGGCTGGGCCTGTTCCTGTTTCCGGCGCACGACGCCGGGTATCAGCTTCTGACGCTTATGGTCATCGCGGTGGCCGTGGCAACCGTGCATACGTTGGCGCCGCGGCCCGAGGCGGCAGCGGCATTTCTGCTTCCCGCCGTACTGCCGACGGTTGCGCGGCTTGTCCTGCTCGGGGGCGGCGTGTGGGGCGCGACCGCCGCATTGCTGTGCGTCCTGATGAGCTTCGTGTGGTGGAGCGTGCTGCGATACCGCGCGCAGCTGATGCAGCGGATGCGGCTCCACTTCGATAAGGAACAATCCGATATCGAACGCGCCACGTACGTGCGCAGCGTCGAAACCGCAAACCGCCTGTTCGCGCAGGTCGTGATCGAGCGCGAACAGGCCGAAGCCGAGTTGCAGGTGGCCAAGCAGGCGGCGGAGGAAGCCAACCGCGTGAAGGGCGAGTTTCTCGCCTATACCAGCCACGAGATCAGGACGCCGCTCAACGCCATCATCGGCTTGACGCGCGCGGTCATGGATTCGCCGCTCACGATGGAGCAGCGCGACTACCTGCGTCGGGTCAGGAATGCCGGCGACCGTCTGCTGTCCCTGATCAACGATCTGCTCGACATGTCCAAGATCGAGGCCGGAAAGCTCGAGATCGAGCGGGTGGATTTCAACTTGCGCGAAGTGCTCGATGAGGTCGTTCAGGAACAGGTGGTCAAGGCCACGGAGAAAGGCCTGCTTCTGGAGCTCGATGTCACGCGGGACGTGCCCGAGCATCTGGTCGGTGATCCGTTGCGATTGCGGCAGATACTTGTGAATCTCGTCGGCAACGCGATCAAGTTCACCGACAGGGGGAAGGTGGTCGTTCGCGTCGTGCTGTTGCAGCGCGACGGCGACGCTTCATGCACCCTGCGCGTATCGGTGATCGACACCGGAATCGGCATATCGCCCGACAAACAGGCGACCATGTTTCAGCGCTACACCCAGGCGGAGTCCAGCACCAGCCGGAAGTTTGGCGGCACCGGGCTGGGGCTGTCGATCAGCAAGTCCCTGGTGGAGTTGATGTCGGGCACCATTGGACTGCGCAGTCAGGTCGATGTCGGAACCGAGTTCTTCTTCGAATTGCCGTTCGGGGTGGGCGCCACGACTGTCGAGGCAAGAGCAACAGGTCCGGCCGCACCCGGAACCGCGGCCACGCGCGCGCCCAGAATACTCGTTGCCGAGGACAACGAGGACAACCAGCTTCTCATCGAACTGCTGCTGAGAAGGAAGGGCGTCGACGTCACCATCGTCGGCAACGGCGAGGAGGCCCTGAAACACCTCGACAGGGCGCGGTTCGACCTGGTGCTGATGGATCTCGAGATGCCCGGAATGGGTGGGTTCGAGGCCGTAACGGCGCTGCGTGAGCGCGAGAGCGGCACCGGCCGCCGTGTCCCCGTCATTGCGCTGTCGGCGCACGCGCTGGTCGGCTACCGCGAGAAATGCCTCGCCGCGGGCATGGACGACTATCTCACCAAACCGATCGATCCCGACAGGCTCTACGCCACCATCGATGAGTATGCGGATAGTTGCCCCGCAGCGGGCCGCGCTCCAGCGGGAGTGGGGCGATGAAAGAGAAAGTCGAGGTCGCAGACCTGGCGGCCGGAATGTTTGTCACGGAGCTGGATCGTCCGTGGCTCGAAACACCGTTCGTGCTGCAGGGCATTCTCATCGAGTCCCAGCGGGACATTGACGAACTGAGGCAGTACTGCAAGTTCGTCTACGTCGAGCCGGAACGATCGACCGGCAGCGCCTACCGGCCGCCGCCGAAGGGAAGCGACGAACCTCAGGACAAGCGCGCGGCGGCGCCGACAGGCATGCCGGCAATAGACCCGGGACGCGATGCGGACGGCGGCCTCTTGAATACGATCAAACACATCATCCAGGCGGCCTTCGGCGGCGCCGCTCCAGCCGGAACCGGGGAGACTCGAAAATCTGCGATCACTGCGACGGGCAAGGCTCAGGCAAGTGACGCAGGCGCGGTGGTACAGCCCGTGCGGCTCAGGAACAGCGGCATCAGCGCCGCGGAGCTCGATTACCTGGTACCGCAAACGCGGTCGGAAGCGGGAGAAACCGCGCTGATTTCCGCCGACGAGTCAGGCAGCAGATGGCCAGGATTGCTTGCCACCATCAAGAGCTGGTTCGGAAGCGGCGCGCATGGCGGCGAGCGGCGGCGTGAAGAGGTGGGCGGCGGGTCCGAAGTCCCGCCACCGGTATACCCCGACCTCAGCACCTTCGAGGCGGAACTCCCGACGGCAAGGCAGGCGCATGAGCAGACCAGGCTCGTGGTGGATCAGATCATTGCGGACGTGCGCGCCAACAAGCCGATCGAGGTGCGCAAAGTCCAGGAGGCGGTACTGTCGATGGTGGAGTCGGTGGTGCGTAACGCCAACGGATTCATGTGGCTCGCGCGCCTCAAGGATCGCGACGCTACCGCCTACGATCACGGCTTGAACGTCGCGGTCTTTCTTCTGAGCTTCGGACGGCATCTCGGCTTGCCCAAGAGCCTGCTGGAAATCCTGGGCACCGCGGGCCTGATGCAGGACGTGGGCAAGCTCAGACTGCCGTCAGCGCTGCTCGATAAACGCACCGCATTGACGGCCGCCGAGCGCGACATCCTGAAAACCCACGTCATGCACAGCGTTGAAATACTCGAGGCGTCGCAAACCGTCTCGCCGCTCCTGGTCGAGACCGTCGCACAGCACCATGAGCGGTTCGACGGCAGCGGCTATCCCAAGGGGCTCAAGGGTGACGAGATCAGCATGTTGGGGGCGATGGCGGGCATCGTCGATACCTACGCGGCGATGACCCATGCCCGTCCGTACCGGGAACCCGCCTTGCCGCAGGATGTCCTGCAACAACTTTACGGGTGGCGCGGCACGTTGTTCAATCCCGAGCTGGTGGAGAAGTTCATCCAGTGCATCGGGATTTTCCCGGTCGGAAGCATGGTCGAGTTGAATACGCGGGAGGTTGCGATCGTCATGGCGCACAGCCAGATCCGGCGCCTGAAGCCGCGCCTGATGCTGATCCTGGACCACGACCAGCAACCCTACAGCACGCCGATCATGCTCGACATGATCAACGACCCGCCCACCCCAAGCGGCGAGCCGTATCGCATTGTACGGGGCCTGCAGACAGGTGCCGACAGCATCGAACTCTACGAAAAAACAGCGGCTGCCGAAGCGCGCAAGCAACTCTCCGGCGCGTAAGAGCGCCTGACACGACGATCCGCCATGCCCGCAGCGCGGGCGAGAGACGATGCGCGCGACAGCGGCCTGCCCGGACGCTACCACGCCGATTCGATCGTCTCCAGCAGCATCTCCCGTTCGCGCACGAACTCGCGTTTCGGATCCGCATTGAAGTTCTTAAGCGAACGTTCCACGATCTGCGGCAGACTGTCCTGCGGTATGTTGAGTTGCGAGAGCCGCACCGGCATATTCGCCGACTGAAAAATCGACTCCAGCACCGCGGCAGCTTTGTGCGGCGCGGCATCGAGCGGTTCCGCGTCGCTCCAGGCATCGAGCGCACGTGCGATGCGGGCCATCGCCTCGGGGTCGCGGTGGCCAAGGCGGCGCATCACGGTCGGCGTCAACGCCGCATTCGCTTCGCCCTGGCTCACGTGCGGGTGCAAATTGAAGAGCGCCGCGGCGAACGCGTAGACGACGCGCACCACCCAGTGCCGCTCGAACATCGTGCCGCCGTCATCGGCGTCGCGGTTCTGCAGGAACGCCGCGGCGCACAATTCGATCCGCGGCGCCAGATCGAGCGGATCCGTCACCCGCAGGAACGCCCCGCGCGCGAGACGGTACGCCTGCAGCCGATCACCTTCGACCAGCGGATTGACGTGCGTCGCGCCAAGGTTCATGACGGCGCGCCAGAACACCGAAATCGCGGTGTTGCCGGCAAGACTCACTGGCGCGGTCAGCAGCGCATCGGCGTCCCAGAACACCGCTACCGGCCGCGTCTTGGGATCGAAGAACTCCATCCTATGGTCAACTTGCTCGCCTTTCACCGCCGAGCCCGCGCGGTTCTGCGCCGACGTGGCGGCGGTGAGCACGTTGATGATGGGCAGCTTCGGCGCCAGCAGTTTAGGACTGATCGCGGGGCCGTGCTCGGGATATTGGGTGATCAGCTCCTCGATGGGTCGCTGCTCGGCAAGGAGGATCGCCACCACGCGCGTCGCCTGGATGACACTGCCCGCCCCGACGCCGATCAGGAGATCGGCCTCACCTGCGCGCGCCGCATCGCGGGCGCGCAGAACCGCCGCGAGCGGCGACTCCTTCTCCATCTCGTCGAACACGCCGGCGCAGTCCTTCCCGAGGATGGCCCGCATGCGCTCGATGAGCGGGGTGCGGCGCGCCACACTCCGGCCGCACACGATGAAGGCACGGCTTGCGCACTGGCGCTTCAGCTCCGCCGGCAGGTTTTCGAGCGCGTCCTTGCCGCTGTAGAGCCGCAGCGGGTAACCGACCGCGCGAAAATCGCTGGTATAAGTCATGCGTTGCTCTCCCGCACATTGAGAAAGCGCTCGTGACGCTGCAGCGCGGAAAGCGCGCAGCCCGCGTTCACCATCTCATCATAGACCGGGACGCCGAATTCCAGCGCGCGCGCCCGGAAGCTCCGCTTGCGCTCTTCCAGGGCGGGCTCGCCGTCGGAGCGCAATACGAGCACGAAATGCGCCTGCCCGGGGTAGCGCGCCTGCACGCGCAGCGCCGCCTGCACCAGGTTGTCGAGCACCTCGGGTTTGGTGCGGCCGACGAAAGCCGACAGGTTGAGGTGCATCACCAGCGCCTCCGGCCTGCCTCTCGCGTAGATGATCTCGAGGATCTTCTCGGCGACGCGCCCGTCATCCTGTTGCAGCGTGCCCACCGGCGCATCGACCGGGTTGGTGATGCTGGTGCCGGGCGGGAGCTTGAGGGCAGCAAGGGCATCCACGGCTTCCCTGGCGAACGGTTCCACGTTAAGGCCGAGCCGCGCGAAACAGTCGGTCGCGAGCACGCTGGCGCCGCCGCCGTTGCCGAACAGCGCCACGCGCTGCGTCGGATGCTGCGGCTGCGGCTGCAGCGCCTGGAACATGAGCAGCGTGTCGATGAACTCATCGAGCGTTTCCACCAGCACGCAACCGGTCTGCTTCGAGAGCGCAACCCATGCGCGATCATCACCCGCCAGCGATCCGGTGTGCGAGACCGCCGCGGCCCGACCCTGGGAGGTGCGGCCGCCCTTGAGGATCACCACCGGCTTCACCGCGCGCGCGCCGCGCAGGATTTCGAACAACTGCCGCCCGTCTTTCGCAGCTTCGATGTACATCCCGATCACTTTCGTCTGCGGATCGGCGAAGTAGAACTGCAGCAGGTCGTTGGGACCGATGTCGGCACAGTTGCCGACGGTGACGAGGCCCGAGAACTTGAGCCCGCGGGCAAAGCCGCGCCGGATGATGTCGGTGCCGAGTCCGCCGCTCTGCGAGACGATGCCGACGCCCCCGACCTCTTCCGGCCCGATCTCGGCGAAAGTGACGCGCCCGCGCGGGGTGTAAAGACCGAGACAGTTGGGACCGATGAGCCGCATGCCGCCGTCCCGGGCCGCCGCGGCAAGCTCTTCCTGCAGCGCCTTGCCTTCGTCGACTTCGCCGAAGCCGCTCGAGATCACCTGCGCGAACCGGACGCGGCCCCGCGCCTCACGCAGGAGCGGCGCGACTTGCGCCGCCGCGATCGCGATGTAAGCGTAGTCCACGGGCTGCGGCGTATCGCCGAGGCCGCGGTAGGCCCTGAGGCCGTCGATCTCCTGCGCCGAAGGATGGATCGGGTAAATTTCGCCCGTGTAGCCGAATTCGCGGATGCGGCGGATGAAAATGTTGGGAAGCGCCGCGCCGCGCGTGGAGGCGCCGACCACCGCCACGGTCCTGGGCTCGAACAGTGGTTTGAAGCGCTCGATCACGTCTTCCACCATGTATCACCCGCCACTCTTTGCCAGCACGAACCGGGCATCGACTGCCACCGCCCCGTGTTCAGACACGACGACGGGATTGATGTCCGCTTCGGCGATGTCCTGCGCGTGCGTCATCAGCAGGCCGCCCTCTCCGCCGACTTTGAGCAGCACGTCGACGATTGCCGTTCGCGACACCGGTTTACGCCCGCGCGCGCCGCGGAGCAGCGCCGCACCTTTCAGCTCGTCGAGCATCTCCCCGGCGTCGCGCCGCGTGATCGGGCAGATCCGGAACGACACGTCGGCGAGCACCTCGACGAAGATGCCGCCGAGGCCCACCATCACCAGCGGCCCGAACTGCGGATCGCGCACGCCGCCGACGACGATCTCCTGTCCCGCCGGCGCCATTTCCTCCACCAGGAATCCCTCGATTCGAGCATCTTTTTTATAAGCGCGCGCGTTCGCAAGAATCTCCTCGCAAGCCATTGCCAGTTCCTCAGAGGATGTGATGTTGAGTCGTACCGCGCGCGCTTCGCTCTTGTGCAGAATGTCCGGCGACATCACTTTCACCACCACCGGCAAGTTCAATTTCCCCAGCGCAGCGGCGACTTCCGCCACGCCCGGCACGACGACCGAGCGCGGCACCGCGACGCCATACGCAGCGAGCAGCTCTTTTCCTGCCCGCTCGTCAAGCGCGGCGCGGTTCTGCTTCCTCGCCTCAGCGATCACTGTAATCATCCCCGAATCCCATCAACCGCGGGCGGTTAATTTTTCCTGCCAAGCACTTCTGAAATCAGGCCGGTATGCACGCGACCCTCGCGGAACGCGTCCGAGCGCAATACCGCCAGCACCGCGGGGATGTTGTGCTTGAGCCCCTGGATGTCGAAAGCGCCGAGCGCCTCGATCAGCCTGTCGATCGCCTGCTCGCGCGCGGGCGCGTGCACGATGACTTTGGCGATCATCGGGTCGTAGTGCGGCGTCACGTCGCGACCCTCTGCATAGCCGGTCTCGACGCGGATCGTCCCGTCCTGAGGCGGCCGGAACACTTTGAGTTTTCCGGGCGACGGAAAGAAAGTTTTCGGATCTTCGGCATACACCCGGGCCTGGATCGCGTGTCCATCGATCCCGACTTTCGGCGGCAGGATCGCGGCGAGCTTCTCACCCGCCGCGGAACGTATCTGCGCTTTCACCAGATCCACGCCGGTGATCTCCTCGGTCACGCCGTGCTCGACCTGGAGCCGCGTGTTCATTTCGAGGAAACTGAATGAGCCGTCGGCGCCGTAGAGCATTTCGACGGTGCCGATGTTGTCGTAGCCCATCTCGCGCATGATTCCCGCGACCTTCTGCGCCATGCCTTCCGCCTCCACGCGCGCGATGCCGGGGGCGGGCGCTTCCTCGATGACCTTCTGGTTGCGCCGCTGCGTCGAGCAGTCGCGCTCGTAGAGATGCGCCAGCGCGCCGTGGCTGTCGCCGAGCACCTGGAATTCGACGTGGCGGGGTCGATCGATCAATCGCTCCAGATACACATCGGCGTTGCCGAAGCCGCGGTTCGCCATCGACCGC
>MEQT01000270.1 GCA_001770325.1 Betaproteobacteria bacterium RIFCSPLOWO2_02_64_14 | reverse complement strand
CGGCGCTCGACCCGGGCGAAGACCTGCACGCCAGTGCGGACTACCGCCGGCACCTTGCAGAAGTGCTCATCGCGCGCGCATTGCGCTCCGCCCGGGATCGCGCCAGCGCTCGACACGACGGACGGAACCGGCCATGACCCCACGCGGCCACCGCATCTCGGTCGAGGTCAACGGCCATCTGCACGAGGGCGAACTTCCGGCACGCCTCACGCTGGTTGACTGGCTGCGCGAAGAACTTCACCTGTCCGGCACCCACGTCGGCTGCGAGCACGGCATCTGCGGCGCGTGTTCGGTGCTGTTCGACGGCGAGGCCGTGCGTTCATGCCTGATGTTCGCGGTGCAGGCCGACGGTCATCGCGTGACGACGGTCGAGGGACTCTCAGGGGAAGATGGCAGGCCCGGCGAACTTCAGGACGCATTCTGCGAAACGCATGCCTTGCAATGCGGCTACTGCACGCCGGGCATGCTGATCGCGGCGCACGCGCTCCTCCGGGGGAATCCCCATCCGACCGAGGCGGAGATCCGCGAGGCGATCGGCGGTAATCTCTGCCGCTGCACCGGCTATCAGCAGATCGTCGAGGCGATAGAACACGCCGCGGCGAAGCTCGCGGAACGGGGAGCGCGCTGATGGCGAGTGCGGACGCACCCGGCGAATTCCGCTACATCGGGAAGCGGCGGCGCACCAAGGAGGGTCCGCGTTTCGTTCAGGGTCGCGGACGCTACGTCGCCGATGTCGCGCTGCCGGGGATGAAGCACGTGGCGCTGGTCATGTCCCCGCATCCCAGTGCGCGGATCGTCGCCATTCGCACCGAAGCGGCGCGCGCCCTTGCCGGAGTGCGCTACGTGCTCACCGGCGAGCAATTCTGCGCTGCCACCGAGTCGCTCCAGATCGGAGTCGACGCTCCCCAAGTCACGCGCTACGCGCTTGCGCACGAAGTGGTGCGCTATGCCGGCGAATGGGTGGTGGCGATCGTCGCCGACAGCCGCGCGCTCGCGGAGGACGCGGCGGAACTGGTGGAAGTCGAATACGAACCGCTGCCCTTCGTGGTGGACCCCGAGCGCGCGCTCGCGGCTGACGCGCCGCTGGTGCATGCCGCCCACGGCTCGAACGTGCTGTATCACCGCCGCTTCGTCTGGGGGCCGGTCGACGAGGCGTTCGCGGGCGCCGCGCACCGCATCGCGTTCCGCGCGGTATGGGGCCGCAGTTCCACCGTGCCGATCGAGACTTTCGGTGTGGTCGCACGCTGGGATCCGGGCACCGAACTGCTCGATGTCTGGGCCTCGATCCAGATGCCGAAATTCCCCGACCAGGTGGCGCGCGCGCTGCGTCTACCCGGCAACGCGGTGCGCGTGCACTACGACGTCGATGTCGGCGGCAGCTACGGCGGCAAGCGCGGCCTGAAGCACACGGTGCTTGCCGGCTACCTCGCGATGAAGCTTGGGGCGCCGATGCGGCTGATCGAAGACCGGCTGGAGAACATGCGCGGCGGCGACGCGCACGGCCCCGACCGCATCTTCGACATGGAGGCTGCCTTCGACAGCGACGGCACGATCCGCGCGCTCAGGATCCGGGCGGTGGACGACGTCGGTGCCTACACCGGGCGCGCGCCGCTGCAACTTGGCAAGCCCATCACTGCGATTTGCGGCCCGTACCGCATCGCGGCGATCGAATACGAGCCGACTTCGGTCATGACGCACAAAACACCGCAGGAAGCGGTGCGCGGCTTCGGGCAGTCGCCGGCCAATTTCGCGCTGGAGCGGATGATGGACCGGGTGGCGGCGCACCTCGGAATGGACCGCATTGCGCTGCGCCGGCACAACCTCATCCGCAAGGACGAGTTTCCCTATCGCATTCCGAGCGGCTCCGCCTACGACTCGGGCGACTACCACACGGTGCTCGACAAGGCGCTCGCCGCGATCGATTACCCGGTGCTCGTCGCCGAGCGGGACGCCGCGCGCCGCGCAGGGCGGTTGGCCGGCATCGGCATCTCCACCTGCCTCGAGCCGAGCGGCGGCAACGCCGCGTTCGAAATCCTGTTCAACCCCAAAAACGAGACCACTACCTGGATGGATTCGTGCCTGGTGCGGGTCGACCTCGCCGGCGCGGTCACCGGTGTCATCGGCACTTCCTCCTCCGGGCAGGGGCACGAAACGCTCGTTTCGACGGTGATCGGTGAAGTGCTGGAGCGCGATCCTGCATCGATCCGCGTCGCGCGCGCCGATTCACTTTCGGCGCTCCCTTCCAACAGCCCGGTCGGCAGCCGCATGGCGATCATGCTGGGCGGAGCGGCGGCCGGCGCGGCGCGGATGATCAGGGAGGCGCTGATCGCGATCGCGGCGCACAACCTCGACTGCAGCGTTGAAAAAATCGACTATCGTGATGGCGATGTTTCAGTCATCGGTGATCCGTCGCGGAAGATGACCTGGGATCAACTGGTCGAGATCGCGCACCGCAAGTACCATCGCCTGCCGCCGGGCATGGAGCCGGGGCTGCAGGCCAAGTTCGTATGGGAGGTCCCGACCGGCGGCGGGCTGCCGACACCGGACGGGCGCGTGCAGATGTACCCTTGCTACGCTTTCGAGGCGCACGTCGTTTACGTCGAGATCGACCCCGACACGGCGCGACCCGAGCTGCGCCGCTACGTGTGCGGCCACGACTGCGGGGTGATGATCAACCCCGACATCGTCCACGGCATGACCTACGGCGGCATCGCGCACGGTATCGGCGCGGCGCTCTACGAGAAATTCGCCTACACGCCGGACGGCCAGCTTGCGAGCGGCACGTTCATGGACTACCTCATCCCAAGCGCGCTGGAAGTGCCCGCGCTCACCATCGTCGATCACTGCACGCCGTCCCCGCTCACGACTTTCGGGCAGAAGGGCTCGGGCGAGGCCGGCTACCTCGGGGCGCCGGCGGCGATCGCCAACGCGGTGAACGATGCGCTCGCGCCGCTCGGGACGACGCTCGACACGTTGCCGATGACACCGCACGAACTCTGGCGGAAAATCTCGGCTGCCCGCGCCACCGCGCGCAGTTGATCCGATGCAACCACACCGAAGAAAGGATTGCGCATGATCATAGACGTGCACGCGCATTACACCCCGCGCATGCTGATCGAGCGCTTCGATTCGGAGGCGTCGAAGTTTCCCGGAGTGAAATTGATCCGCGGCGAGAAGGGCGTTCAGATCGCCATTGCCGGCGCCGATACGACGCGCCCGATCATGCCGCGGCTCTCCGATCTTGCCGACCGCCGCGGGTGGATGGACAAGAACGGCATCGATCATCAACTGGTGGGCGGCTGGCTCGACAGCTTCGGCTACGAGCTCGAGGCGGAACAAGGGCTGCGTTGGAGCCGCTTCATCAACGCCTGCATGCGAGAGTCGCTGCGGGACGAGCGGCGCTTCACGCCCTTGGCGACCGTTCCGATGCAGGACGGGCGCAAGGCTGCGGAAGTGCTGGGCGAAGTGCTGGAGCAGGGCTTCGGCGGCGTCATGATCGGCACGCTGCCCAAGGGACAGGGCGGCAACCTCGACGATCCGTCGCTCGATCCGTTCTGGGAGGCGGCCTCCCGTTTGCAGGCGGCGGTCTTCATCCATCCGATGTTCGTGTGCGGCGAGCCGCGGCTCGCGGATTACGACCTCGTGAACGCAATTGGCCGCCTGGTGGATACGTCGATCGCTGTCTCGCGTCTGCTCTATTCCGGGCACCTGCTGCGCTTTAATGGGGTCAAGGTGGTGCTCGCGCACGGCGGCGCCGCGCTGCCGCTCGCATTGGGCCGTCTCGCCAGAAGCTTTGAAGCGAACCCGGGCAAGTACGCCGATCCGCGCAAGGGCTTCTCCGGTGTGTACCTCGATTCGTGCGTGCTCGACACCGAAGCGCTGCAGTTCATCGTCGCCCGCGCCGGCGTGGAGCGCGTGATGCTCGGCTCGGACGCCCCGTTTCCGATCGGCGACCCCGCGCCGCTCAAAGTGATCGACAACGCCCCGCTCGACGATGCGGCACGGAAGAAAATCCTCGGCGAAACCGCACGCCGCGTCTTCCGCATCCGTGCCGACTGCGGGCATCCTGGATAGTGCCTGCTCTACCCGGAGAAACCAAGCCCCTGGAGTGATTGAATTTCCTCGGGGGTAGGTCACGCCATATGCTCAGTACCAAATTGCCATCGGCAGTTCAGCCGAATCGCGCACGCACGATTCGGGCAGACGCAAAGCTTTAGCGGCGCAGATTCGCCGCGCGGTCCAAAGCGCGGCAAACGCGTCGTACAGGTCATTGTCAGCCACTACCCGCGCGATCGCTCCTGCACCGGGGGTAGCGCAGGGCGCGCACCCGGGCCGCATCGGCCTACAGCTTGGAGCTCCTCGCCATGCCCATTTCCTTGAGCAGCTTCTCGTACTTGGCGGCTTCGGACTTGATCAGGACGGCAAATTCCTCGGGAGCGCCACCGACCGGCTGAACCCCGCTCTTTTCCATCGCGGCCCGGACCTGCGGGCGCTTGAGCACGGCGTTGAACGCCGCATTCAGACGCTTCACGGCTGCCGCCGGTGTTCCCTTCGGCACCACGACGCCATGCCACACGCTCGCGTCGAAACCCGGCAGGGTCTCCGCGATGCTGGGAATGTCCGGGATGCTCGGCACGCGCCTGGCCGTGGCCAAAGCCACGGCCCGGAGCCGGCCGGCCCTCACGTGAGGCACCTCCGAGACCAGCGTTCCAATGCTGAACTGCACCTCTCCGCCGATCACTGCGGCGAGGGCCGGGCCGCCGCCCTTGAACGGCACGTGCACCATCTTCGTCCCAGTCATGTTCATCAGCAACAAGGTCGCAAGGTGCGCCGCGCTGCCGTGGCCCGACGAACTGTAGTTGAGCCTGCCCGGACTGGTCTTCGCCAGCTTGATCAGATCGTCGATCGTTCTGACGGGAAGCGAGGGATTCACCGCCAGCATCATGGCCACCGTATCGAGGTGTATCACCGGGTCGAAATCCCGCTGAGGCTCATAGGGAAGATTCTGATAAAGCGTCGGATTCACCGCCATGCTTGCCTGCAGGCAGAAAAGCATCGTGTAACCATCAGCCGCAGCCTTGGCCGCCAGCTCCGTGCCGATGATGGCATTGGCGCCGCCACGGTTGTCGATGACCACCTGTTCGCCGAGCTGTTCAATCAGGCCTGGATTGAGCAGTCGCGCTACGGTGTCTGTCCCGCCTCCCGGGGGATAGGGAACGATGAAGCGAATCGGTCGCGCCGGGTATTGCTGCGCCGCCGCCGCGGTAATGACCGCGGCCAATGCCAGTGAAGCGAGTATCCGCTGCATCATGATCTCCTCCTCCATAGTTCAGGCGCATGAGTCAATGCTAGCGGCGCAGCCGTGGAGCGTCAATGCACCTTCGTGCCGCCGACGCGAAGCGGCGCCTGGCAGGATCCGTTGACATAAAATTGCCACCATGCCATTAACGGCATTGCAGAGCCCGGTCACCGCGAATGTAGAAGGAGGACAGATGTTCGCCGCACCACAAGTCATTGATACCACGGTTTTCGCCGAACTTCCGGAGGAGCTGCGCATCGCTAATCGCAGGTCCAAATGGGTCGACTACCGCAAGAAAGGCCAGCCGGTCGACAAGCCCGAAGTGATCCACTCCTACCTGGAGGGCCCTGCCTTCGACCGCGCTGGCAATCTCTATTGCGTGGACATTCCCTATGCGCGCGTCTTCCGGGTCTCGCCTGAGGGCCGCTTTTCCGTGGTGAGCGAATACCAAGGTGAGCCCAACAGCCTGAAGATCCACCAGGACGGACGGATCTTCGTCGCCGACCGTCTGCACGGTATCCTTATCCTCGACCCTGATTCCGGAACGATGACATCGGTGGTGGAAGACGTCGCCGGCGAGGGCTTCAAGGGAATCAACGATTTCGTCTTCGCCCGCAACGGCGACATCTATTTCACGGACCAGGGCAACAGCAGCATGAACGATTCCTCCGGCCGCGTGTTCCGCCTGCGGGCGCAGGACAACGAGCTGGAACTGATCCTGGACCGGATCCCCGGGCCCAACGGGATCGCACTCAATCCCGCGGAGACCATCCTGTTCGTGAACGTCACCCGCATGAACAACGTATGGCGGATTCCGCTGCTGCCCGAGGGCGGCGTCATGCAACTGGGTGCGAAGGTCGGAATCTTCATCCAGTTGAGCGGCGGTCTGTCCGGCCCCGACGGCCTCGCCGTGGACTCACAGGGTAATCTCGCGGTGTGCCACTCGGGACTGGGCTCGGTCTGGCTTTTCAGCAAGCTCGGCGAACCGCTTTACCGGATCAAGTCCTGCCGGGGCATCCGCACCACCAATTGCGCGTACGGCGGCCGCGAGGGCAGGACCCTCTATATCACCGAGGCCGAGAGCGGCAGTATTCTCAAGGCCGACTTGCCGGTCCCGGGCCTGAGGCTCTACTCGCACCGCTAGTCTGCTGTCCTGCGAGGCTGTCCGCGCGGCCAGGGTCAAGTGCCACTCACTCTCGCGCTTGCCGGCGATGGGTTTCACATCACGGCCAAGTCGGCCGACCACAATGACTCACTCAAAAAGCCGAATCTGCAACGCGGTTTGCCAATTTCGTGGTTCCTCGACCGCCGGCTTCTGGCCGGTCAGCGACCATCGACCAGAGGTCGCACACCGACCCTCACCGGCCATTCGCTTCCATCACTCGATCGGGGTGCCGACGCACATCGCTCTGGGTCGCCATCGAAATGCGCGAATGCAATCCACAAACGCGAAGCCCCGCGATGAATTCGCAGGGCTTCACAGGTTTGCCACTTGAAGTGGCCTCATTTCGTCACATCACCGTGACGCATGCCGGTCTGTCATTACCGGCTTCAGAGCGGCGCTGTCGGAAGCTTCATCGATAGCTCTTCCCTCTCATTTCGGCTTTACACTAGCCATGATCTCCCCGCAGGGATAAAAGCGGCGCGTCTTCCACCACGACCCTTGTCGTCTGCTCCGGTTCTCCGACTCGAAACAACCCTCAAACATAGTGTCGAAGGTGGTCGCCGCCAGTTCGCTTCAGGTACACCCGCAACATGGGGCGCGCACAACAGCGAAAAACTGAGGCGGCAACCGGATCAGTCGTTAGTTCGAGAATCCATCCCGAGCCGAATCACCGAAACATTTTCAGTTGACTCTTTTCGTAGGCTCCTGTCAAGGCGTATCGGAGACTTATCGTTCAAGCGAGCCACCGGACCTCCCAAGGGATGGTGACGAACATTTCCTTCTCGCACTCCTCCTCGGGAGGCACGCCAATGATCTCAATGTCGTTGCGAGGAGTGACGTTTCGCGACGAAGCAACCTCGCGGCAGGCGCGTTTGCGTTGCCAGCAACGGGATTGCTTCGGTTCCCTCGCAATGACAGGAAGGCCTGTTGCTTGCGCAGTCTCATCCACCGGAATGACGAGCCATTTGTGTAAGTTGTTTGCGGGCCATCATACTGGTCGAAGCGCCAAGTCCGGCGGGCTGCTAGACTGCGTTCGTTGATGAACCCACCTATGCCGTGTGGCTGCGTTGCTTCGCGGACCGCGGTGACGTTCGGAGTGCATGACCCATGTCGAATCGCGATCGCAACTATCCCGACCTGCACGAGCATCTCGACGCGTTGAGGGCGCGCGGGCTGCTTGTCGAAATCGACGAGCCGATCGACAAGGACGCGGAACTGCATCCGCTGGTGCGCTGGCAGTTCGTGGGCGGGCTCGACGAGCCGGAGCGAAAGGCGTTTCTGTTCTCGAACATCATCGACGGGCGCGGACGCAAGTATTCGATCCCGGTGGTGGTCGGCGCGCTCGCCGCCAACCGTGCGATCTACAGTGTCGGCATGGGCGTGGCGCTGGATGACATCCAGGCGAAATGGGACCACGCAATCGCAAATCCGGTCGCCCCGCGCATCGTGGAGACGGCGGTGTGCCAGGAGGTGGTGATCGAAGGTGCGGCATTGCAACGCGAGGGTCACGGTCTCGACGCCCTGCCGATTCCGATCTCGACGCCGGGATTCGACAGCGCACCGACCTTGACCGCGACCAATGTCATTACGAAGGATCCCGAGACCGGGGTGCTGAACATGGGTACCTACCGAGCGGCGTTGAAGGCACCGGACCGGCTGGTCGTGCGCATGGCGACGCGCGTCGGCGGCGCCGGCGGATATCTGCACTACCAGAAGCACCAGTCGCGTGGCGACAAGGTGATGCCGTGCGCGATCGTGCTCGGTTGCCCGCCTTACGTCGCTTACATGGGCCCGCAGAAGCTGCCGATCGGCGTCGATGAGTTCACCGTGGCGGGGGGACTTGCGGGCGGGCCAATCAACGTCGTGCGCGCGCGCACCGTCGATCTGCTGGTGCCGGCGGAATCCGAGATCGTGATCGAGGGCCTGATCGACACCGAGTACTGCGAGCCGGAAGCGCCGTTCGGCGAGTCGCACGGCCACGTCGCGCTCGAGGAATACAACATGCCGATGCGGGTGACCGCGATCACGCAGCGCCAGAGTCCCGTCATTCCGTCCTACATCAGCCAGGTAACGCCGAGCGAATCGAGCGTCATCAAACGCGTTGCCTATGAGCCGCTGTTCCTCGCGCACCTGCGCCAGACGCTCGGCATCCGCGGAGTGAAGCGCGTGGCGCTGCACGAGCCGCTGACGGGATTGCTGCGGGTGACGATCATCACGCTCGAGAAAGGCACGCCGCGCACCGAGGTCTGGCGCGCGTTGGAGGGCGCCGCGTTCTTCAAGGGCGACTGCGGCAAGATCTGCATCGCGGTCAACGAGGACATCGAGGCCGATAACGCCGACGCGCTCTTGTGGGCGCTCGCTTACCGCGCGAATCCCGTGGAGGATGTGAGGACGCTGCCGCACCGCGGGCAGGGCCATGGACCGAAGCGCGAACACGACCAGGAAGAGGATTCCACGCTGCTGGTGGACGCGACGATGAAAAGCGACATGCCGCCGCTCGCGCTGCCGAAGCGCGAGTACATGGAACGCGCCAAGGCGACGTGGGAGCGGCTGGGATTACCCAAGCTGCGGCCGCAGGCGCCGTGGTACGGCTACTCGCTGGGCGACTGGCTGCCCCAGTGGGACGAAGCGGCGAAACGCGCGGTGGAAGGGCGCTACCTCGACAACGGCCGCATCAGCGAGCAGCAACGGCGCAAGGGCGTCAAGCCCGAGACCAAGTTCCGCCCGGAATAGCCTGAATTTGCGCGCGTTCCTGGCGGCTGGATTTCACGAACCGGCAATTCACGACAGGAGACTCCCTTTGAGATTCGTTGATATCCCCCCGTACCAGCGAGCAGGTGTCAATTACAGCCCTACGGAAGGGCACTTCATGATGCGTGAACTCATCTCCAGTTTGAGAGCGAAAGGCCAGTTGGAGGGGGTGGAGATCGATATCGACGAGGGCGAGCCCACGGATCACGGAGAGGAGACCCGCGACGAGGTCGTCGTGGCGAACATCGCGGTGGGAGTGGTCAAGCGGGTCCAGGCCGTATGCGCGATGGGAAAGTACGATGCGATCATCACGCAGGCGGGGATCGAACCGGGATTCCTCGCCGCGCGGACGGCTTCCACGCTGCCGATCGCCTTCCCGGTGCACTCGGCTCTCCATATCGCCTCGTTTCTGGGTGAGAAGTTTTCCGTTCTGACCACAACGGATGCCCAGTCCCAGATCGTCAGGCGCAATGCCCAACTCTACGGCCTGAACCACAAGCTGACGAGCGTGCGATACGTGTCGCGTTCGTCAACCTATACCATGGCGCTCGTGCGCAAGTACCGGAAAGAGGAGCGCATGAACAGTCCCGAAGTACAGGAGTTCGTGGGCAGCATCGTGAATCAGTTCATCCGGGCGATCGAGGACGAGGGCGTGGACTCCGTGATCATCGGCTCTCCGCACCAGCAGTGTTTCCTCGATGAAGTGAGGCAGGGCCTCGATGCCGCGGGTTACCAGGAGATACGCCTCATAGGCGCTTTTGCGGCCGCCGTCGAGATGGCGCGGGCCATGGTGAACATGAAGCTGATGCAGTCGCCGCGGGCCTATCCCAGCGATGCGCTGAAGGCAAAACCGGCCTTCAGGTAAGCTGGAAACTAGCGCCTCGCGGCCTGCCAGCGGGCGAGCTTGGCGCGGGCGCCGTTTAACGCCGGATTCATCGCCGCGGCGTGGTCCTCTTTCTTCGCGGTGAGCTCGACCACGTAGCCGTTGGGATCGCGGAAGTAGATCGACTGGATGAAACCGTGGTCCACGATGCCGCGCGTCTCGATGCCTTGCGCCCTGCCCTTCTCGAACATGGCCTTCAGGGTCGCTTCGTCCACTTCCAGCGCAGTGTGCAGGTCGAAGTCGTGCTGGGGCTTGAACTCGAACGGCAGATCGGGCGCCTCGAAGAAGGCGAGGTAGGAGCCGTCGCCCATTTCGTAGAAGGTGTGCAGCGTCGCCGTCTTGCGTCCGGACTTCGTTTCGAAGATCTCCAGCGCTTCCGCGAACTTGAGCCCGAGGAAATCCTCGTAGAACCGGCGCGTTTCTTCGGAGTCGCGGCAACGCATGGCATGGTGGTGCAGGCCGCGGATCATCACAGGTTCTCCCACTGGCGACGCGCGATCAGAGCCCCTCGAACGGAGCCTTCGCGTACGGCGCCACGAAATAGGTGTAGAAACCCTCGTTGACTTTGGCCCAACTCGGCCTTGCCTTCATCGTGGCGAGCCAGCGGCAGACGTTGGGCCACGGCGAGTAATCGAGGCGGATTACCTCGCCCACCGTGAGATACGCCGCACCGAGGTAGTCGGCAAGCGTGATGGCGTCGCCGCAGACGAACGCGTTGCGCGGGCCGATCAGCCCCTGATCGAGGATTTTCAGCCAGTTCCTGGATTTTTCCCGGCCCCACGCAAGCACCGCCGCCTGCACCTTGTCGTCGGCGCGCTTGTGATGGGGGAGCACCTGGGGGTAGATGAGTCCGTAGCCCAAGTCGCGATACAGGCCGGTGTTGAACCAGTCCATGCGCTCGTTCACCCGGGCGCGCTGCT
>MEQT01000269.1:520-5112 GCA_001770325.1 Betaproteobacteria bacterium RIFCSPLOWO2_02_64_14 | reverse complement strand
GTGCTGGGGCGCTTCATGCAGTTCGTGGGCCGGCACCTGCGCGAGACCATCCGGCTCGCGCGCGTGTCCGTGGCGAAGTACGAGAACAAGCTCAGTGAAGTGGATCGTGAGCACGCTGCAATTCTCGCCGCGATCGAGCGCCGCGACGCCGCTGCCGCGCGCACCGCTGCGGCCACGCACCTCGCGAACGGCGCCAAACGACTGAAAATCCGGCTGTAGAATGCGTCCATGACGGCAGTCACCGAAACGCCGGTCGATTTGATGCGTCAACGCGAAGCCGCGGCCGCGCTGCGCACGTTCCTGCCCGAGTCATCCGTCCTGTTCGAGCGCGAGGACGTCAAGCCCTACGAATGCGACGGGCTGTCGGCGTACCGCCAGGTGCCGATGGTGGTAGCGCTGCCGGAGAATGAGGGCGAAATACAGCGGATTCTCAAGACCTGTTTCGCGCTGCGCGTGCCGGTCGTCGCGCGTGGCGCGGGCACCGGCCTTTCCGGCGGCGCGCTTCCTCTCGGCAACGGCGTGCTGCTGTCGCTTGCCAGGATGATGCGTATCCTGGAGATCGATCCCCGGGCGCGCACCGCCCGGGTGCAACCCGGCGTGCGCAACCTCGCGATCTCGGAGGCCGCCGCTCCCTTCGGTCTTTACTACGCGCCCGACCCGTCCTCGCAGATCGCGTGCACGATCGGCGGCAACGTCGCAGAAAACTCCGGCGGCGTGCATTGCCTCAAGTACGGGCTGACGGTGCACAACATCGTGAAGCTCCGCGCGTTGAGCATCGAGGGCGAAGTGCTGGAGATCGGCAGTGACGGCCTCGACGCCGCGGGCTACGACCTCCTCGCTCTCATGACTGGATCCGAAGGCATGCTCGCAGTGGTGACCGAAGTGACGGTCAAACTATTGCCCCGTCCGTCGCGCGCGCAGTGCATGCTCGCCGCCTTCGACGACGTGACCAAGGCAGGCCAGGCTGTCGCCAACATCATCGCGGCCGGCATCATTCCCGCGGGCCTGGAGATGATGGACAAGCCCGCCATCCATGCGGTCGAGCCCTTCGTCAACGCCGGCTATCCGCTCGATGCCGAAGCACTGCTCATCTGCGAGGCTGACGGGACCGACGAGGAAGTCGAAGAGGAGATGCGCCGCATGCACGAGGTGATGCGCGCGAGCGGCGCGACCGAAATGCGCGTCTCGCGCGACGAGGCCGAGCGCCTGCGTTTCTGGGCCGGCCGCAAGGCGGCCTTCCCCGCCGTCGGACGGATCACGCCGGATTACTACTGCATGGACGGCACCATTCCGCGCAGGCATGTCGGCAAGGTGCTGCGCGACATCGCCGGAATGGAGAAGAAGTACCGGCTGCGCTGCGCCAACGTTTTTCATGCCGGCGACGGCAACCTCCATCCGCTCATCATGTACGACGCCAACGACTCCGACCAGCTGCAGCGCACCGAGGCGTTCGGCGCCGAGATTCTCGAACTGTGCATCCAGGTCGGCGGCACGATCACCGGGGAGCACGGCGTGGGAATCGAGAAGATCAACCAGATGTGCGTGCAGTTCACCGCGGAAGAACTCGAGGCGATGCATCGGGTCAAGCATGCGTTCGACGAACACGCGCTGCTCAATCCCGGCAAGGCGGTTCCGACATTGCATCGCTGCGCCGAGTTCGGGCGCATGCACGTGCACTCCGGACAGGAAAAGTTTCCCGACCTTCCGCGTTTCTGATGACCCTCCGGTACACCCCCACCCTAACCCTTCCCCATCGAGGGGGAGGGAAAAATAACTCCTTCCCCCTCGATGAGGGAAGGGGGAGGGAAAATAACTCCTTCCCCCTCGATGGGGGAAGGATGGGATGGGGGTGTCAATTGCGGGGAGACATCCTGGCCTTGCATAACCTCCGTGTCCCCTGTGATCCCCGTGGCTGAATTGAACCACGTCATCGATCAACTCGCTGCTTCGATTCGCGAAGCCGCCGCGCAAAGGACGCCGCTGCGCATTGTCGGCGGCGGCACCAAGGATTTCTACGGCGGCGCGCTGCGCGGGGAGACGCTCGCCACCAGCGCCTACCGCGGCATCGTCGAGTACGACCCCACCGAACTGGTGATCACGGCGCGTGCCGGCACCCCGCTCGCCGAGATCGAGGGAGCGCTGCGCGAAAAGCGGCAGATGCTGGCGTTCGAGCCGCCTCATTTCGGCTTCATCCCCTCACCTCTGAACCCACGGAGGGTTGAGCAGGTTCCGTCGGTTCAGCCGATGGATGCGACCCCGGAGAGGGCTTCGGCGCCGGAGAGTCGGCGTGCTCATGTGCGCCTGCACGGTCACATCCCCATAAACGACATGGGGCCCCTGCTCCACGCTTCGGCGCACCCTCTCCCGAAGCAACCTGAAGCTGTTGCTTCCCTCACCCCTAACCCCTCTCCCGGAGCGAGAGGGGAACATCGTGCTGCTGACACGGATCGATTGGATCGAGAGGGGAACGTCGTGTCGGCCATGCCGGCCGATAGGATGGCAACGCTCGGCGGTTGCGTGGCCGCGGGTTTGTCGGGACCGCGCCGGGCCTGCGCCGGCGCCGTGCGTGATTTTGTGCTCGGCGTGCGGATGCTGGACGGAAACGGGCGCGATCTGCACTTCGGCGGCCGGGTGATGAAAAACGTCGCGGGCTACGACGTGTCGCGGCTGATGGCCGGGTCGCTCGGAACACTCGGCCTCATACTCGAAGCATCGCTCAAGGTCCTGCCGCTGCCGGCGGCCGAAGCGACGTTGCATCTCAAGTGCGCGGAGGCCGAGGCCCTCGCGCTGATGAACGAATGGGCCGGAAAGCCGTTGCCGATCACGGCCACGGCTTTCCGTAATGATGATCTTGGAGTACGGCTTTCAGGAGCGGGTGCCGCGGTGGAAGCCGCGGCGAAAAGAATCGGCGGTACGCGCGTGGACACCATGCTGGCTGGGAGCTTCTGGAACGGAATTCGCGAGCAGACCGACGCCTACTTCTCCGACGCGCGGCCGTTGTGGCGCCTGTCGGTGAAATCCACCACGCCGCCGCTCGATCTTCCCGGCAGCCAGTTGATCGAATGGGGCGGCGCGCTGCGCTGGCTCAAGACTGACGCCGAGGCGCGAACGATCCGCGAGACAGTCGCGCGCGCGGGAGGCCATGCAACCTTGTTCCGCGGCGGCGACAAGTCCGCGGGCGTATTCCAGCCTCTTTCGGCGCCGCTCGCGAAGATCCATCAGCGGCTGAAGCAAAGCTTCGACCCCGCGGGCATCTTCAATCCCGGCCGGATGTATCCGGATTTCTGACGAGCGTGATCGGTGACCGGAAAAGTGTAATGGCCCACAACATCGTAGGTTGGGGTGAGCGGCGCGAACCCCAACGCATCTACGCGATCGTTGGGATGCGCTGCGCTTATCCCAACCTACGAACTGAGCAGCCTTACATCGGCGTCTGTCGGCGTCCATCGGCGGCTTAATAATGCAGACGAATCTCGCTGAGTTTATCAAGGATACGCCCGAGGGGCGCGAAGCCGACGCAATCCTGCGCAAATGCGTGCATTGCGGATTCTGCTCCGCAACCTGCCCCACTTACCAGTTGCTGGGCGACGAACTCGATGGCCCCCGGGGCCGTATCTATCTCATCAAGCAGGTGCTGGAAGGCGCCCCTGCTACGAGCAAGACGCAGCTACATCTGGACCGGTGCCTGACGTGCCGGTCGTGCGAGACCACCTGTCCGTCTGGCGTTCACTACAGCCGGCTGCTCGACATCGGGCGGCACGTCGTCGAGCAGAAGGTGGGGCGCGGCAGTATTGCAGCGCTGCAACGCAAGGCGCTGCGCGTCGGCATACCCAATCCGGGATGGTTCTCGCCGCTCGTCAAATTGGGGCAACTGGCGCGTCCACTGTTGCCGGCAACCCTCAAGCGCATGGTGCCGCCGCGCCCTGTGCCGGCAAGACCGTGGCCGACAAGCGCGCATCCGCGCAGGATGCTGCTGCTCGAGGGCTGCGTGCAGCCCGCGCTCTCCCCAGAAACTAATGTTGCCGCCGCCCGCGTACTGGACCGCCTTGGCGTCACGCTGGTGCGCCCTGCCACCGCCGGTTGCTGCGGAGCCCTGTCGTTGCACCTCACTGCGCAGGAGGAAGCGCGCGATTACATGCGGCGCAACATCGACGCCTGGTGGCCCCATATTGAAAGCGGCGCGGAGGCGATCGTAACGACCGCGAGCGGCTGCGGCGTGACGATCAAGGACTACGTCCACCTCCTCGCGCACGACCCCGCTTACGCCGACAAGGCGCGCAGCGTCTCCGAACTCACCCGCGACATCAGCGAAGTCATCGCCGCGCGCAAGGACCAAGTTCGCTCACTTATCAACCATTCATCATTCATCATTCATCATTCATCATTGGCTTTTCACTCGCCCTGCTCCCTTCAGCACGGCATGAAACTCAAGGGTAGCGTGGAAACCTTGCTCACGGATCTGGGCTTCAAACTGGCGCCGGTGGCGGACCCGCACCTGTGCTGCGGATCGGCGGGCACCTACTCGATCCTGCAGCCTGAAATCTCGCAGCGCCTGCTCGCCAACAAGATCGATGCGCTCACCGCGCACTCGC
>MEQT01000269.1:0-440 GCA_001770325.1 Betaproteobacteria bacterium RIFCSPLOWO2_02_64_14 | reverse complement strand
TGTCGCTGCTATCAGGAAAGGTTCCCGGCGCTGGGTTTCAGGATTGAATTCGCGTCCAATCAAGTCCCCGAACCCGAAGGGCCGGTCCGGATAGGCCAGCAAAGCATTCAAGGCGACGCTCATTACCGACTGATTCCCGCGGTGTTCGCGCAACGCTTCCTTGATGTCCTGTTCCAAATCCTCGTACGCCTCCTTCAGTGGTTCATCCATCTCGACGCTGACGATCTCTTCCCGGTAGGGAGGGAGAGCGTCGGAAATGTCTTCCAGTGAGACGAAGGCGCCGAGACTCATAAGGAAACGGCCGAACAGCAGCGGTGAGGCTCCCGGCCGGTGGCGGACCCGCTTCGAGATCCGCCCCTCGGAACAGGCGTTGTCGGCCGGCTCAATCACAGTGATTTTCTCAAGCAGGCCATACGTTTCGGTGAACGCCCTGACGCCTG
>MEQT01000268.1 GCA_001770325.1 Betaproteobacteria bacterium RIFCSPLOWO2_02_64_14 | reverse complement strand
GATTCTGCAGCGCCTGCGGGGACGGACCCGCCGCAGCCGGGCCGCGCTCCCGCGCGAGTCTCGCGAACCGCTCCTGCACCTCGGCGTGCGACACATCGGGCGGACCGTCATCCAGCCGCTGCAGTTCATCGAAGTAGCCGCGCCAGCGCGGTTCGACCGACCCCGGGTCCTTGAGGTAGGCCTCGTACAGCGCCTCGATGAACGGCGCATTCGAGCCAAAGAGATACGAGTTGCCGAGCATCTGCTTCATCATGGTGGCCGCCATAGCAGTGCGTGTCGGAAGGGCGTGAGCCGTGAATCGTGAGCCGACCGTCGGATCACGGTTCACCGCTCACGGATCACTTCCTCTTGGTCATCGGCACGAAGTCGCGCCGCTTGGGCCCCTGGAAGAGCTGGCGCGGCCGGCCGATCTTTTGGTCCGGATCCCCGATCAACTCCGTCCACTGCGCAATCCAGCCGACCGTACGGGCGAGCGCGAAGATCGCCGTGAACATGCTTACCGGGATACCCAATGCCTTGTAGACGATCCCGGAGTAGAAATCGACGTTGGGATAAAGCTTGCGCTTGATGAAATAGTCGTCCTCCAGCGCCACCTTTTCCAGCGCGATCGCGAGCTTGAACAGCTTGTCGTCCTTGAGATCGAGTTCCTCAAGCACTTCGTGGCACGTCTTCTGGATGATCTTGGCGCGCGGATCGTAGTTCTTGTAGACGCGATGACCGAAGCCGAAGAGCATCGCGTGATCCTCTTTCTCTTTCACGCGCTTGATGAACGCGGGAATGTTCCTGGCTTCTTCGATCTCGGCCAGCATCTTCAGCACCGCTTCGTTCGCGCCGCCGTGGGCCGGGCCCCACAGGCTGGCGATTCCCGCCGAAATGCAGGCGAACGGATTGGCCCCGGTCGATCCCGCGAGGCGCACCGTGGAGGTGGATGCATTCTGTTCGTGATCCGCGTGAAGTATCAGCACCCGTTCCATGGCGCGCGTGAGGATCGGATTCGGCTTCCACTCATCACACGGCGTGCCGAACATCATGTAGAGGAAATTCTCGACATAGGAGAGCGAGTTCTTCGGATACATGAACGGCTGCCCGACGTTGTACTTGTAGGTCATCGCCGTGATCGTCGGCAGCTTGGCGATCAGGCGGAACGCCGAAATCTCGCGGCTGCGTGAGTCGTGGATGTCGATCGAGTCGTGGTAGAACGCCGAAAGTGCGCCGACCACGCCACACAGCACGGCCATCGGATGCGCGTCGCGCCGGAAGCCGCTGAAGAACCGCAACAATTGCTCCTGTACCATCGTATGGCGCGTCACAACGCTTACGAACTCGTCGAGCTGCTGCTTGTCGGGCAACTCACCTCTCAGGATGAGGTAGGCGACTTCGAGGAAGCTGCACTGCTCGGCGAGGTGCTCGATCGGATAGCCGCGGTACTCGAGAATTCCCGCGTCGCCATCGATATAGGTGATGGTGGAGCGGCAACTCGCGGTGGACATGAAGCCCGGATCGTAGGTGAACATTCCGGTTTTCGCGTAGAGCGCGCGGACATCGATCACCTCCGGGCCGACGGAGCCTCCCAGCACCGGAAAGTCAACCGATGGCTTGCCGTCACTGAAGGAAAGGGTTGCCAGTTTTTCACTCATAACAGTCTCCGTTGTCGCATTTAACAGCCATCCCGGAATCGGGACTCGTCAACACTTGCGAACCACTCTCATGCACATCGTACCAGTTCGAGCACTCCACGCACCGCGGCGTTCTCCGGCTCCGCCCGCCGCATGATGAGATCGAGCAATTCCTGATCCGGATACTCAAGCAGATCCCTGAAGGCATCGATCTGCCCGGCATCAAGCCGTCCGAACGTCCGCTCGACGAAGGCATTCAGCACCAGGTCCAGCTCCAGCATGCCGCGCCGGCAGTGCCAGCGTATGCGATCAAGCTCTCTCATAGCATCCTCTTCACCAGCAGGTCCTTGATCTTGCTGATCGCCCGGGTCGGGTGCAGGCCTTTGGGACAGACATCGACGCAGTTCATGATGGAATGGCAGCGGAACAGGCGGTACGGATCCTCGAGGTTGTCCAGCCGCTCGTTGGTCGCCTGGTCGCGCGTGTCCGCGATGAAGCGGTAGGCCTGCAGCAGGCCGGCGGGACCGACGAACTTGTCGGGATTCCACCAGAACGAAGGGCACGCCGTCGAGCAACAGGCACACAGGATGCATTCGTAGAGCCCATTCAGCTCCTCGCGGTCTTCGGGCGACTGCAGCCGCTCCTTCTCCGGGGGCGGGTCGTTGTTCACCACGTACGGCTTGACCGAATGGTACTGCTTGAAAAACTGGGACATGTCCACGATCAGGTCGCGGATCACCGGCAACCCCGGCAGCGGCCGGATCACCACTGTCCCCTTGAGGTCGGCGAGCTTCGTGATGCAGGCAAGCCCGTTCTTGCCGTTGATGCTCATCGCATCCGACCCGCACACGCCCTCTCGGCAGGAACGGCGGAACGAGAAGGTATCGTCCTCCGACTTGATGCGCACCAATGCGTCGAGCAGCATCCGGTCCGTCGGTTCGAGCGCGATGTCGTAGTCCTTCATGTAGGGCTTCGCGTCGGCGTCGGGGTTGTAGCGGTAAATGGAGAACTTCATTGCCACTCCGGCTCAATAGACACGTGCCTTCGGCTCGAACGCCGCCACGGTGAGCGGCTTCAGCGTCACCGCCTTGTAGTCGAGCCGGTTGCCGTCCTTGTACCACAACGAGTGTTTCATCCAGTTGGCGTCGTCACGGTTGGGATAGTCGCTGCGATCGTGCGCGCCGCGGCTTTCCTTGCGCGCTTCCGCCGAAATCATCGTTGCCAGCGCGACTTCGGCCAGGTTATCGAGTTCGAGCGCCTCGATGCGCGCCGTATTGAAGATCTTGCTCTTGTCGCCGATGAAGGTGCGCTTGGCGCGCTCGGCGATCACGAGCATCTGTCGCACCCCTTCCGCGAGGCTGTCCGGGAAGCGGAACACCCCGCAATGCAACTGCATCGCGCGGCGCATATCGGCCCCCACCGCGCTCACTTTCTCGCCTGAACTCGCGCCGTCGAGGCGCGCAAGCCGCGCCAGCGAGGCCTCGCCGGCATCGGGCGGCAGGTCCTTGAACGCCCCGTCGTCCGCCCGAACCTCTGCCACCATGCGTTCACCGGCCGACTTCCCGAACACCAGCAGGTCCAGCAACGAGTTGCAGCCCAGGCGGTTTGCCCCGTGCACCGACACGCACGCGCACTCCCCTGCCGCATACAAGCCTCTCACCACCTTCTCGCCGCCCGCCGCGTCCGGCGCCACTACCTGGCCGTGATAATTGGCCGGGATCCCGCCCATCATGTAATGTGCGGTCGGCACGACCGGAATCGGTTCCCTGACCGGATCGACATTGGAGAACTTGATCGCTATCTCGCGTATGCCCGGCAGCCGCTTTTCGATCACTTCGGCTCCGAGGTGGTCGAGCTTGAGCAGGATGTGATCCGCGTCCTTGCCGCAGCCGCGGCCTTCCTTGATCTCGGTCGCCATCGCCCGCGAGACGACATCGCGGCTTGCGAGGTCCTTGGCGGTGGGCGCATAACGCTCCATGAAGCGTTCACCGTTCTTGTTGAGCAGGAAGCCGCCCTCGCCACGCACGCCCTCGGTGATCAGCACCCCGGCGCCGTGGACCCCCGTCGGGTGGAACTGGTAGAACTCCATGTCCTGGAGCGGAAGACCCGCCCGCGCCACCATGCCGAGGCCATCGCCGGTATTGATGAACGCGTTGGTGCTGGCGGCAAAGATGCGCCCCGCGCCGCCGGTTGCAAGCAGCGTCGCTTTCGCCTGCAGAATCATGACTTCGCCGGTTTCCATCTCCAGCGCGACCACGCCCAGCACATCGCCGTCCTGGTCGCGGATCAGGTCGAGCGCCATCCACTCGACAAAGAATTGCGTCCCTGCCCGCAGGTTGCGCTGATAGAGCGTATGCAGCATGGCGTGACCGGTGCGGTCGGCGGCGGCGCAGGCCCGCGGCACCGGATTCCTGCCGTATTCCTGCATGTGGCCCCCGAAAGGGCGTTGGTAAATCTTGCCGTTGTCGAGGCGGTCGAAAGGCATGCCGAAATGCTCGAGCTCGTACACGACCTCGCTCGCCTTGCGGCACATGAATTCGATCGCGTCCTGGTCGCCAAGGTAATCCGAGCCCTTGACCGTGTCGTACATGTGCCAATGCCAGTTGTCTTCCGTCACATTTCCCAGCGATGCCGCGACGCCGCCCTGCGCAGCGACCGTATGCGACCGGGTCGGAAACACCTTGGACAGCACTGCCACCTTGAGCCTCGCCTCGGCCAGCTCCAGCGCAGCGCGCATGCCCGAGCCGCCTGCGCCCACCACCACCGCATCGAACTGTCGTCTGGCCATCGCCATGTTTCACACACCCCACAAGATCTGCACTGTCCAGACGCCAAACCAAATCAGCGCAAGAATCACGAGCGCGTACAGCGTCAGTCGCAGCCCGGTCGGCTTGATGTAGTCCATGAAGATGTTGCGCACCCCGACCCAGGCGTGCAGCAGCAGGCACGACGCGAATAAAACCGTCGCGAAGCGCATCAGCGGCAGCTCCCATAGCGCCTTCCAGTGCTGGAAGTCCAAACGTGGCAGGCCGAGCAGTGCCACGATGAGCAACAGCGTGTAGACCGCCATCACCACCGCCGTCACGCGCTGCGCGAGCCAATCGCGCAGACCATAATGCGCGCCGATCACTTCCCGCTTCACCATATCATCACTCCTGCGACCAGAGTGAGGCCAAGGCTGACGACGAGAACCGCCCAACTGCTGGCGCGGGCAGCCGCAAGCTCGGTGCCGATGTCCAGGTCAAGCGCCAGGTGACGAATGCCCGCACACAGATGGTGCAGATATGCCCATAACAGGCCGATCAGCACGAGCTTGACTGCCCAGAGCGAAGCGACTCCCTTGAACTGTTCGAAGCGTTGCTGCGAGGCGAGGCTTTCCTGCCACAACCAGAGCAGGAACGGCATGCAAAGAAACAGGGCCGCGCCGCTCACGCGATGCAGAATCGACACCAGCGCCGGCAGCGGCAAACGAATCTTGGTCAGATCGAGATGTTTCGGTCTGGTTCTGGGCATCAAACAGCCTTCTGGTTGAAGCCGAAATCCTGCTTTCGGTGACACTTGCGGTTCAGCGCGCGCGACCATGACGCCGCTCCCGATCCGGCTGCCGGCCCGCGCGTCTGTGGAGGCGTTTGATTTTATCAGCTTTCACCGTCGCGCAGAAGTTTCGCTCACGGGTGCCGGCCTTCGTTTGCGCCATGGCCCGCGCGGCTCCGTCTTGTCACTGGATGGCTGCCTTCGTTATCATACGAGCTACCCGCCGGGTCTGCGGCTCCTCCTTCCCGCCCAGCAAAAACTCATTCCATTCTTCAGGAGTTCGATTCGATGAAACGTCCAATGCGCGTCGCGGTCACCGGGGCCGCGGGTCAAATCGGGTACAGCCTGCTGTTCCGGATCGCCGCCGGCGAGATGCTGGGCGAAGATCAGCCGGTCATCCTGCAGT
>MEQT01000267.1 GCA_001770325.1 Betaproteobacteria bacterium RIFCSPLOWO2_02_64_14 | reverse complement strand
CCGGTGTACCTGAAGGACATCTGGCCAAGCAACGCCGAGATCGCGGCGGTGATGAAATACGCCAATGATCCGGCCAGCTTCCGCCGGCTCTACAGCAATCTCGCCGAATCGAACCCGCTGTGGAAGGAAGTACCGTCCGTCGGGGGTGAAGTTTTCAGCTGGGACGCGGCCTCGACGTACATCAAGGAACCGCCATTTTTCGATGGTTTCAGCGTGCAACCCGCAAAGCCGGGCGACATCCTCGGTGCACGCGCGCTGGGCGTGTTCGGTGATTCCGTGACGACCGACCACATCAGTCCGATCGCCAGCATCAACTCGAACTCCCTGGCCGGAAAATACCTTCTGGAACGCAACGTCAAGCCCGCCGATTTCAGCAACCTCGGCATGCGCCGCTGCAACCACGAGATCATGCTGCGCGGCACCTTCGCGCACGTGCGCATCCGGAACCTGATGGTGCCCGGCAGCGAAGGCCCGGTGACCGTGCATCAACCTTCGGGCGAACAGATGGCGATCTTCGACGCGGCGATGCGCTACGCGAAGGACGGCGTGCCGCTGATGGTGTTCGCCGGCGAGGAATACGGCACCGGATCGTCGCGCGACTGGGCCGCGAAAGGCGTGCAACTGCTCGGCGTGAAGGCCGTGATCGCACGCGGCTTCGAGCGCATCCACCGCAGCAACCTGGTCGGCATGGGGGTGCTGCCCTGCCAGTTCCAGGACAACGACAGCGCGGCTGCGTTGAAGCTTGACGGCAGCGAGACATTCGACCTCCTGGGCGTGAGCGGTGAACTCAAGCCGCGCCAGAACGTGACGCTCGCCATCCGCCGCAGGGACGGCGGCACGCAGAAAGTGACGCTTACTCTGCGCGTCGACACGCCGATCGAGGCCGAGTATCTGCGGCACGGCGGCATCCTGCCGTACGTGCTGCGCGAGATTCTCGAAGCCGCCTGACGCACTCAAAACGATAAGCCGCAGATAAACGCCGATTAACGCCGATATGAAGCATTCAAGCGCGCATTACCAGAAGCTCGATTTTATCTGCGTGCATCTGCGTTCATCGGCGGTTCAATCAGATTTTTGACGCCATGCCGCTGGCAACGAAAAGAATCGGCCTTCTGGTCCCATCGTCGAACACGACGGTGGAGCCCGAGTTCTATCGGGCGCTGCCCGTGGACGTGTCGCTGCACGTCGGGCGGCTGCCGATCGAGCAGGTCACGCCGGACCGCGTGGCCGAAATGGTCGACCCGCTCGAGACCGAAGCGAAAAAACTCGCCGCGGCCAATGTCGATGTGATCGTGCTGGGCGCGGCCGCGCCCAGTTTTCTCAAGGGCCGGGGCTACGACCGGGAAGTCGCGGCGCGGATCGAACAGGCGACCGGAAAGCCCGCCACCACCGCATCGACCGCGCTGCTTGCGTCGCTGGAAGCGCTGGGGGTGCGCCGGATCGCCCTCGGCACCGCATATTCGAAGAAGGTCAACGACATCGCGATCGGCTTTCTCACCGCCAACGGCATCGAGGTGGTGCGCACCGAATGCCTCGGTCTCGTCGACAATCTGGAAATCGGCCGTCTCGACGTCGAAACCGCGTACGAAGTCGGGTGGAAGGTGAATTGCGCGGAAGCGCAGGCGGTGACGTTTCTCTGCACCAACTGGCAGTCGATGGCGATCATCGAGCGGCTCGAGCGCGACATCGGGAAACCCGTGCTGAGCAGCACCCAGTTCAGCGTGTGGGCGGCGTTGAAGAAGGTCGGCTACACGAAAGGCATCACCGGCTACGGCCGCCTGCTGCGCGATCTCCCCGACTCCGCTTCACTATAGTCCCGAGCAAGCGTCGGGTGGGCATCGCCTACCGATATCTCCATGGTGCGCAATGCGCACCCTACCCGCTCTACTTCGCTCTGACGCCGCAGGCTTTGCCGATTCCGCAGGCGTTGGGGTTCACTTCGTTCACCCCAACCTACGTCAATGCTTCCTCGTCCCCGACTGTAGTACGTAACGAAACGTAGGTTGGGGTAAGCGGAGCGCACCCCAACAATCAGCCACCTCAACGATTTAACGCAGCGTCACGCGGCGGCAGCCTGCCTGCCGATCGCGGTGTTGACCGCCGGCATGACCTTCTCCGCCATCAATTCCATCGAGCGGCGCGCGAGGCGCGGCTCGACCCAGTCGTGCCCGGCGTAGAGCAGCGTGCCGAAATCACCGATCGTCTCCCGAAACGCGAGCAACTGATCGACGACGCTGTTGACGCCGCCGCCGATGACGAGCGTATCGAGCAAGTACTCCACCGTCACCGCCGAATCCGGCATCGACGGATCGTGCTTGTACACGCCGGCCTGCCCGCGTGCCCGGCGTTTGGAGAGCAGGTTCCAATAGTAGAAGCCATACGCACCGTCCACATTCCTGGCGTAACGCCGGGCGGTCGCGTCGTCGTCGGCGACGAAGATGCTCTTGCACACGCGCCAGTCGGAGCGGTCGGCGCGGAGTCCGGCCGCGACACAGCCCTTCTCGTACATCGGAAAATGCGTCGCCGCCCACACCGGTTGCAGGAAGTTGGCTGAGATCGGCGTCCAGCCGCGCTTCGCAGCCGCTTCGACCCCCTGCGAGTACGGCACCACCACCGTCACCACAATCGGCGGGTGCGGTTTCTGGTAAGGCTTCACCATCACCCCCTGTCCCGCTTCCCGCAGCAGGGTGCGCTCGGTCGAGATGTTCCAGAACCTGCCTTCGATGTTGTACGGCGCATCCCCCGCCCAGACTGCGAGAATCTGGTCGATCGCTTCGACGAACATCGCGGTGCGGTCGGAGTCCAGATTCCCCATCACCTCCATGTCGGAGCGCAGGCCGCCGGGCCCGATGCCGAACAGAAACCGCCCTTCGAGCATGTGGTCCACCATCGCCACGGTCGCGGCCACCTGCGCCGGATGCTGGTTGGGAAGGTTCACGGTGCCGCTGCCGAGCTTGATCTGCTTCGTGTCGTGCGCCACGCTCGCGATGAATGCGAGGCAGGACGGGATCGACTCGCACACGTCGGTCACGTGCTCGCCGATGAACGCCTCGCAGTAACCCAGCCGGTCCGCCAGCAGCACCGCCTCGCGGTCTTCCTTGAGCGTCTGCGTGTAATTGCGCCCCGGCGGGTGCATGGGCATCGTGAAGAATCCGAGTTTCATCCGTGTCTCCGGGTTGAGCTGAGTGATTCTAGCGGATTACCCGGATCGCAGGCATCAACGAACCGGATACCGGGTAACATTTGTGAATATGGCACCGATGAAGTCAACGGAGAACCGCCCCGGCTGGATCCTCCCCACCATCATCTTCTCGCAGTTCGCGGGCACTTCGCTCTGGTTCGCGGGCAACGCCGTGCTCGGCGACCTGCAGCGGCAATGGGGACTTCCCGCCGAGGCGCTCGGCTACATGACCTCGGCGGTGCAGCTCGGGTTCATCGCCGGCACGCTTGCCTTTGCGGTTCTCGCGATATCCGACCGCTGGTCGCCGCGCCTCGTGTTCTTCGCCTGCTCGCTGCTCGGCGCACTCTTCAACCTCGGCGTCTACGCGGTCGCGGACGGCTACGGGTCGCTGCTTGCGATGCGCTTCCTCACCGGCTTCTTCCTCGCCGGGATCTACCCGGTCGGCATGAAGATCGCGACCGGCTGGTACCGCAGCGACCTCGGCAACGCGCTCGGGTTTCTGGTCGGGGCGCTCGTGCTCGGCACTGCCTTCCCACATCTGATCAAGGGACTGGGACAGTCATGGCCGTGGGAAGCGGTGATGGTGGCCGTCTCCGCGCTTGCCGCCGGGGGCGGCATGCTGATGCTGATCCTGGTGCCGGACGGCCCGCACCTCGCGAAAGGCGCGCAGTTCGATCCAAAGGCGATTGCCATCATCTTCGGCTCGCGCCCCTTCCGCGCCTCCGCGTTCGGCTACTTCGGACACATGTGGGAACTCTACGCGTACTGGGCGTTTGTCCCGTTCGTGCTCGCGGCACACATGAGCCAGGGCCGGGCCGGCGAAATCAATGTTTCGATCTGGACCTTCGCCGTGATCGCCGCCGGAGGCCTGGGCTGCGCCGGCGGCGGGCTGATCTCGCTGCGCGCGGGCAGCGCGCCGGTCGCTTTTGCGCAACTCGCCGCATCGGGACTGTGCTGTGCGCTGTCGCCGCTTTTCTTCCATGCGCCGACGCCGGTGTTTCTCGCATTTCTCGTCTTCTGGGGCATCGTCGTGGTGGGCGACTCGCCGCAGTTCTCGGCGCTCAACGCGCGGAACGCGCCGCGCGAAAGAGTGGGATCGGCGCTCACGATCGCCAACTGCATCGGCTTCGCGATCACGATCGCGAGCATCCAGCTCCTGAACTATTGCGCCGCGATCCTGGACGCCGCGTATCTCCTGCTGCTGCTCACGCCTGGCCCGATCCTGGGACTGATCGCGCTCCGGCCACTGCTGCGCCCGGCTCCGGCGTGATGCGGCGTTGCATCGATGCAACGTTACCGCATGCGGACGAATCCTTTTCACGGGCCCTCCGCCGGCGTGACTTCGGCGCCGATGCGATCGACGATCAGCCGGTAGTGCTCGGGCCGGCGGTGCGCTGCAAAGTTGAACATCGTGCGCTTGAGATCGGCGGCGAGGTCGATGTCCGCATTGACACAGATCACCTCATCCTCCTCGGTAACTGATTTCGCCGCAATCTCACCGGTAGGCGTGACGATCAGCGAGTGCCCGAACATGCGGTAGCCATCCTCAAAACCGCATTTCGCCGTTTCGACCAGCCAGGTCGCGTTCTGGAAAGCCATCGACTGCGCCATGATGAGGTGATGATGCACACGGAGCGCCGGAGGTTCCGGATAGTTCAGGTTTTCGCTCGGCGTGTTGAAGCCGAGCGCCACGACCTCGGCGCCCTGAAGCGCGAGCACGCGGAATGCCTCGGGCCAGCGCCGGTCATTACAGATCAGCATCCCGGTGATCGTGTCCATGAAACGCCAGACGCGAAACCCCAGGTTGCCGACTTCGAAGTATTTCTTCTCCAGGTGCTGGAAAGCGGCTTCCGGCTTATGGTCGGCGTGGCCGGGAAGGTGGATCTTGCGGTATTTCCCTGCAATCGAACCGTCCGGCCCGACCAGGATCGCGGTGTTGAAGCGGCGCGTGCGGCCCCCCTCCTGAAGCAGCTCCGCATACCCGATATAGAATCCCACGCCGAGCTTCCTTGCTGCGTCGAAGAGCGGTTGTGTCTCGGCGGAAGGCATGGTGGATTCGAAGAACCTGCGGTCGACTTCGGCGAGGTCTTCGTACCAGTGGCGCGGAAAAAATGTCGTGAACGCAAGTTCGGGAAACACCACGAACTTCGCACCCATGCCGTGCGCTTCGCGCAGCAGGTTCACGAGCCGCTGTGTAGCCGAGGTCCGCGTGTCGGAGAGGTGGAGCGGCCCAAGCTGTGCCGCTGCCATTCGCAGGTGTCGAGACATGTCAGCCGCCTCCTCCCCAGGTTAGCGAGGCCGCTGGAGAGCCGGCAATTCACGCAAGAATATACGCCGGCCGCGCTTGAACCCGGCAAGCGGCAACGCACATTTTGCAATAATGTCGCAGGGCAATGCCTCATCCCACACCACCAGGTCCGCCGCCTTGCCCGCTTCGATACCGTAATCGCCCAGCCGCATCAACTTCGCCGCCCGCTCCGTGATCATCTCGAAACAAACACCCAGATCCTTCGGCCCATACCTCTGAACCACATTGGCATAGAGGTTGGCGATCCGGGTCAGGGAGCAATCCCCGTAGGGCGTAAACGGGTTCAGCACGTTGTTGGTGGCTATCGTGCAGTTCGCGCCGTTTTCGATCAGCGTATTGGCGTCGGTCACGCCGCGCATCACGCTATGCTCCATGTGCCGTCCGCCATTGAAGAGGTCGGTAGCGGGCAACACCGCAAGCGACACTCCGGACTCTCCGAGCCGCTTGCCGACGGCTGCCTGCCGTTTGACCGGCATGCAGGAAAATTTGGACCCATGCCCGAATGCGACCCTTCCCTGCCACCGGATCCGATCCGTGATCTCGCAAACCTGCGGGTAATCCAGATCATCCACCTCATATCCGCCGTCGAGATGGAAATCCACGTCAATGTCGTAGTGCTGCGCCAGCTCAAAAATGCGATGGATCTGACCGCGTCCATCCTTGTCGTAGCGGATGCCGCCGCCCACCACCGGAGCGCCACGGTCCAGGCAGTGGACCAGGTTCTCGTCGGCGCCGGGCACGCCCGTCCAGCCCTCCTGCAGAAATACGCACGGCTGGATATCGATCGCCCAGGCGTAATCCTTTCGCAGTTGCTCAATCGCCTCGAACCCGAGCAGTCCCACATTCGGGTCGACCTCAACCTGGGTGCGCATATGAGTGACGCCGTGTAGAAGACACTGCTCGAGGGTCGCCCGGGCCCGCGCGTAAATATCTTCCGGCGTGAAAGTATGCTTGATCGAAGCGCTACGCTTCATATGATCGCGCACCATACGGTCGGGCTGGATCGGAACGCGATCGACGATCATCGCCTTGTCGAGGTGAAAATGGCTCTCAACGAGGCCAGGTGAAACAAGCCTGCCGCCGGCATCGTGTTCCAGACCGTCCGCAGCAAGGCTGGGCTCTACCGCGACAATGATACCGTCCCGCACGCCGATATCGACCGTCGGATTATCAGGTCCAGCGCTTGGAAGCCTGGCGTTTCGAATAATGAGATCCAATGCCATCTGCCTGGCTTTCCTTCTCTTGTCAGTTATCGCCAACTGCCGCATCGCGGCGTTCGGGAACAAGCTTCCTGGGAATGACACACTGCATGGTTCAACGCTCGACCGGCAGCTTGCGGTCGTTCCAGTCGACCATGCCATCCTTGAGGTTGTAGACGTGTTCGAAGCCCAGCCCTTCGAGGATCGCCGCAGCGGTGGTGCTGCGCACGCCCGAGCGGCACACGGCGATGATCGCGCGGTCGCGGTGGCTATCGATTTCCCCGATCCGGGTCGCAAGCTCCCGCAGCGGAATGAGCAGGCTCCCGGGGATATGCCCGAGAGGGCCGCAATATTCGTTTGCCTCCCGCACGTCGAGCACGAGCGGCGGATGGGGCAATGCGATCAACTCGCTCACGTCGTCCACCGTGAGCTGGCGGACGCGATTGAGCTGCGCGAGATCGGGAAATTTCGCCTTATCGTCCTCGATCGCGCTCTGGTTCGGCTGTAGAACCTCCTGGATCTTGTCCGGCATCGGAAAATTGAGACTCGCCATCAACGCGATGTATTGCGCCCGCGTGCGGCCCATGATCCGCGGGTTGTGCTGCCTTTCGTGGCCGATGGTGGAATGAGAATTGCCCCGGTAGTCATGGGCCGGGTACACCAGCGTCGCGTCGGGCAGCGCAAACAGCCTTTCCGTGATCGAGTCGTACTGCTGGCCGGCGTCGCCCCCCGCGAAATCGGCGCGCCCCGTGCCGCCAATCAGCAGCACGTCTCCGGTGAACACCCTGTCGCCCGCGCAAAGGCTGATGCTGTCCGGCGTGTGCCCGGGCGTGTGCAGCACCTCGAGCGTGATCTCGCCCACGCGCAGGCTTGCCCCCTGCTCCACGTGCTCGTCAACCGCGGGCGCCGGCGCACGCCGGTGCATGATGAGCCGCGCCCCCGTCAGCTCCTTCAGCTGGAACGAGCCGGTGGGATGGTCGGCATGCGTGTGGGTGTCGACGATGGCGTCGAGCTTCAACTGGTGATACGCCAGGAATGCGAGGTAGCGGCTGATGTTGTCGCGCACCGGGTCGATCAGCAGCGCCTTGCGCGTCGCCGCGCAGGCGACGAGATATGTCTTACACTTGCCGCAGTTGAGCTCGGGAAAGTGCAGCATGTTCATGGCGCGGCCTCCGCCAGTGCCGCCGCGCGAGGATGCGGCCCGGCTCTTCCCGACGGCTGATGGACGGGCCGATCGCCGGCGCACTGAATGCGGTGCATGATGCGCCGGTGGCCGCCGTCAAAGGGATTGCGGTGGTGCATCGCGCAGCGATTGTCCCAGATCAGGATGTCGCCGGCGCGCCAGGTGTGGTGCCATTGAAACTCCGGCCGCGTCGCGTGCACCCACAGCGCGTTGAGCAGTTGCTCCGATTCATGGACCGGCAGCCCGTTGATATAGGCGTTCGGACGGCGGCCAAGATAGAGCGCGTCGTACCCGGTTTCGGGATGGGTGCGGATGATCGGATGGCTGGGGCCCGGCGCCGCGCGCACGTCGGTGACCGGCTGGAATCCCGCGCGCAAGTCGCCCGCGCTGTTGTACGTCAAATCGTGCTTGAGCGTGCGGCCCTCGATGCGCGCGCGCAGTTCGCGCGGCAGCGTCTCCAGCGCGTGATACATGTTGACGTAGCCCGTCTCGCCGCCGGACGGCGGTATTTCCAGGGCATACAGTCCGCTGTATGAAAGCGGCGTCTCGCGGTACGAATTGTCGGAGTGCCACACCACCTCGGCATCCCGCAGCACGCCGATCGGCACGCCGTTTTCCAGCACATTGGAGACGACGATGATCTCCGGATGGGGCCGCGCCTTTTCCTTGCCGGTCCTGGCAAGCGGCGCGAAGTCGAGCTCGCCGAAACGCCGGCCGAAGGCGATCAGTTCGGGATCGGTCAGCGACTGCCCGCGGATGAGGATCACCAGGTGATCGAGGAGCGCCCGGTATACGGCACGGGAAGCGTCGTCACTCAGGCTGCGGACATCGCCGCAGCGCACCTCGGCCCCGATCATCCGCCCTGTGGGCTTGACCGTCACGGTCATTTGCATGGGTGGAAATGTAATCCACTGCACCCGGAGACTCAACTGCCGTTTTTGAGCTTGAAAAAGCACGGCGGGCGGGCGATCATCGCCCGCACACCCTTCAGGAGAAAGTTCGCATGAACGATGCAAGCGCCGGCGCACTGGTCACGGAGGAATTCATGGTGCCCTCGGGCGACCCGGGGATCGAAATCTTCGTCCGCAACAAGCGCCCGGCGAACCTCAGGCGCTGTACGCCGGAGAACATCGTGCTGTTCGTGCACGGCGCGACCTATCCGGCGGAAACGAGCTTCGACCTCAGGCTCGACGGGCTCTCCTGGATGGAATTCATCGCCGGGCGCGGCTACGACGTCTATCTCATGGACGTGCGCGGCTTCGGCCGCTCCACGCGCCCGCCGCAGATGGACGAGCCGCCGGAGAAGAACCCTCCCGTCGCCCGCACCGCGACCGCGGCAGGCGATCTTGGCGCGGTCGTGGATTTCATTCTGCGCCGCAGGGGCGTGCGCAAGCTCTGTCTCCTCGCCTGGTCGTGGGGCACGCGTATCGCCGGCTACTACACCGCTGCCCACAATGACAAGGTGCAGCGGCTCGCCCTCTATGCTCCCGGATGGCTGCGCACCAGCGCCTCGGTGACCGATCCGGGCGGCGCGCTCGGCGCTTACCGCACCGTGACTGTCGAAGCCGCGAAACGGCGCAAGCGCGCGGGCGTGCCGCCAGAAAAGGTGCAGGAACTGATGCCCGACGCGTGGTTCGACGCCTGGGCCGGCGCGACGTTCGCCACCGACCCGGTTGGCTCGCGGCAGAATCCGCCCGTGCTGCGGGCGCCCAACGGCTCGGTGCAGGACAACCGCGAATTCTGGGCGGCCGGCAAGCCGCAGTACGATCCCGGCGCGATACGCGTGCCGACTCTCATCATCGTCGCGGAATGGGATGCCGACAACCCGCCGTCGATGTCGCAGGCATTGTTCGCCGCGCTGACCGCCGCGCCCTGCAAGCGACTGGTCATGATCGGCGAAGGCACGCACTCGGTCATGATCGAGAAGAACCGCATGCAGCTCTTCCATGAGGTGCAGCTCTTCCTCGACGAACCCGCACTAGCCTGAACGGGAACAAAACCGCACCGTCACTTCGTGACACTTCTCCTCAGGCAGTAACGTAGGTTGGGGTGAGCAACGCGAACCCCAACACTCATCGCCATCGTTGGGATGCGCTTCGCTTATCCCAACCTACGAGCTGACGTTTCTTCTCCCTCCCTTGCGCGGAGCGCGGGGGAGGGTTGGGGAGGGGGCGCGCGTCTTCCGATACCACTCGAGTATCTGCTCCCCGGTCCAGAACAGCACGCCCGGCTTCTTCTTCAGCCGCTCAAACACGGTCTCGAAATACTTGATCCGATGCGGCACGCCCGAGATGTAGGGATGCACCGCGATCGACATGACCTTCGCGCGCGTCTTGCCTTCCTCGTACAGCCGCTCGAACTGGTCCATGGCGCGGCTCACGAACTCATCGGCCCGGTGGTGCTGCACCATCATCATTGGGATGTCGTTGCACTCCACCGAATACGGCATCGCGACCACCGGTCCATGCGCGGTGCGGATTTCGACCGGATCATCGTCGATGATCCAGTCGGCGATGTACTGGATGCCCGCCTCGGCGAGGTAGTCCGGCGTGAAATAGGTTTCGGTGAGCCCCGGCCCCAGCCACCCTACCGGCGCCTTGCCGGTGAACTCCTTGATCGACTTGACCGTGCGCTGGATCATCGCGCGCTGATCTTTCTCGACGTGGATCGGCTGCTGGTCGTAGGAGTGGCCGACGAACTCCCAGCCGGACTCGAGCGCCGCCTCGGCGACGCGCCGGTAATCGGTGCACACGCGCGCATTGATGAAGAGCGACGCCTTGATGCCGAGCCTGTCGAGTGCCTCTTTCATGCGCCAGAAGCCGACGCGCATGCCGTACTCGTGCCACGCCCAGTGCGCGAAATCCGGCAGCCGCGTCACGTTGGTCGGCGGCGGCAGCACTTGCCGCGGCATCGGCCGGCGGATGTCCCACACCTCAACGTTGATCACGGGCCACACCACCACCCGCGCCCCGCCCGGCAGCTTCAACGGCGGCCGGTCGATGATCGCGGAATATTCAAGACGTTTCGACGGAATCATTCAGCGTACCTTCTAACTGTGGTGAGCAAGCGGGTTTGCCTTCCCTTAGGTGAGCGCGTTTGCCTTCCATCTCCCCCAGGAGATGAGCGAGCACGGTTGCCTTCCCTCTCCCCCCGGGCTAACGATTACCCTCAGGAATGACTGGACACAACGTTTGTCATGCTGTACTGTGTTGTCATGGTCGGCATTGGCGGACGTACATTTTC
>MEQT01000266.1:5018-6714 GCA_001770325.1 Betaproteobacteria bacterium RIFCSPLOWO2_02_64_14 | reverse complement strand
GGGCAGCATCGTGCTCGCGTTGGTTGTCGGGACATATCCGATTTCGGTCCTGCAGGTGATCGAGACCATCGTCGCTCCGGCCCCCGGCGTGGTGCACGACGTGGTCTGGCAGTTGCGCGCGCCGCGCGTGCTCGCCGCTTTTGCCTGCGGCGGGCTGCTGGCGCTGGCAGGAGCGCTGCTGCAGGTGCTGCTGCGCAACGCTCTCGCCGATCCCTACGTGCTGGGGGTCTCGGGCGGCGCCGCTCTCGGGGCGCTGGTGGCAATGTTGCTGGGCGCGGGCGATACTGGCGTGAGCTTCCTGGCGCTCGCCGGGGCGCTTGGCTCCATCGTCGTCGTCTTTGGTCTGACTTTCCGCGGCGGGGACTGGAATGTCTACCGGCTGCTTCTCACCGGTGTCGTGCTGTCCGCGGGACTCTCGGCATGCGTCAGCCTGATTCTGGTGCTTGCCCCTCAAGCGCAGGTCAAGGGCATGCTGTTCTGGCTCATGGGCGATCTCGCATATGCCGGAAGCCCGGTCTACGCCTGGCTGATCCTGGCCGTACTGACGGCGCTCGCCGTCGCCCAGGGGATCAGGCTGGATTTGCTCGCAGCGGGTGAATTGAAGGCGCTGTCGCTGGGTGTCGCGGTCACGCCGCTCAAGCTCGCGGTGTTCTTTGGCGCCGCGCTCGCGACAGCCGCGGCAGTGACGCTGGGGGGCGCGATCGGATTCGTCGGCCTGATGGCGGCTCACGCCGTGCGTCTGCTCGGCGTGTCGCACCATCGGGCGCTGCTGCCCCTTGCGGTGCTGCTGGGCGGCAGCCTCATCACCCTCGCCGATACCGCGGCACGCACGGCGTGGGCGCCACAGCAGCTGCCGGTCGGGGTGCTGATCGCGCTCGTCGGTGTGCCCGCAATGTTGTGGCTGCTCGGCCGGAGGAACTGATGCCAGGCGTTCTCAGTTGTCGTCACCTCAAGCTGCAGGTACCGGGGCGCATGCTGTGCGGCGACGTGAGCGTCACGTTCGAACCGGGGCAGATGTGGGCGATACTCGGGCGCAACGGCTGCGGCAAGACGACGCTGGTGCACGCGCTCGCCGGGCTGGACCGCGCTGCGGGTGCCGCCGTCGAACTGGACGGTGTTGTCCTTGCAAACACGCCCCGCAGGCGGCGCGCGCGCGATGTCGGCGTATTGCTGCAGCAGGAGGAGACGGAGTTCTGGGGCAGCGTGCTCGATTACGTTCTGCTCGGGCGCTTCCCGCATGCGGATTCCTGGACCGGGTTCAGCCGGGAGGACGAAACCCGCGCGACGCAGGCGCTGGAGACCGTGGAACTCGCGCCGCTCTCCGCGCGGCGTTACGTCTCGCTATCCGGCGGAGAACGCCAGCGTGCCCGTATCGCGCAACTGCTGGCGCAGGATCCGCGGGCGTTCCTGCTCGATGAGCCGCTGCAGCACCTCGATCTCCAGCACCAGGCGCGCGTGCTGGCGCGGTTTCAGCAGCTCGTGCGCGACGAGCGGCGGCTGGTGGCGATGGTGTTGCACGATGCGCTGTGGCCCGGGAGGTACTGCACCCATGCACTTCTGATCTACGACGGTGGTGCGCTTGCTTCGGGAGCGTCGCGCGAGGTGCTGACGCGCGCCAACCTGGAACGGCTGTACGCTGCGCCGCTTGCCGAGGTGAGTTACGACGGCGGCAGCTATTTCGTGCCCCATGTATAAT
>MEQT01000266.1:0-4975 GCA_001770325.1 Betaproteobacteria bacterium RIFCSPLOWO2_02_64_14 | reverse complement strand
CCAATAAGCCCCCGGCTTTGCCGGGGGTCATTTAACTAGTTTAAAGGCCCGTTGCGGACCGCATGATCAAGAAGTTTCTCGGTAGCGTTTTTTCGGGGAGGTTGTTCGGATCGGGCCGCCCGAAAGTCGTTCCGTTCAAGGTGCATGGCGTGAGCCGCGACGGCATCAGCCCGTGCGCGCTGCAGGTGACCGAAACGCTGCAACGGCGGCATCACGCCGCGTTCGTCGTCGGCGGCGCGGTGCGCGACCTGATGCTGGGGCGCAAGCCCAAGGATTTCGACGTGGCGACGAACGCCACGCCGGAGGAGGTGCGCGCGCTCTTCCGTCGCTCGCGCATCATCGGCCGGCGCTTCCGGCTGGTGCACGTGATGTGCGGACGCGACACGGTCGAGGTATCGACCTACCGCGGCGGCCACGCCGAGGACGGTGACGAGGCGCGCGTCGCCGACGAACACGGCAGGATCCTGCGCGACAACGTGTACGGCACCCAGCAGCAGGACGCGACGCGGCGCGATTTCACGGTGAACGCTCTCTTCTACGATCCCGTCTCGCAGGAGATCTGGGATTACCACGGGGGCGTGGCTGACCTGCGCAAGCGCAGGTTGCGCATGATCGGTGACCCGGTACAGCGTTATCGCGAGGATCCCGTGCGCATGCTGCGGGCGGTGCGGCTCGCGGCGAGCCATGACCTGGAAATCGATGCCGCAAGCCGCAAGCCGATCCGCGCGCTCGCGGATCTGCTCGCCAATGTGCCGCCGGCGCGCCTGTTCGACGAGATGCTGAAGCTCCTGTTGTCGGGGCGCGCGGCGGAGTGCGTCACCAAGCTGCGCAAGGAAGGGCTGCACCACGGCCTGCTGCCGTTGCTCGACGTGATCCTGGAGCAGCCGCGGGGCGAGCGCTTCGTCATGCTTGCGCTCCGCACCACCGACGAACGCATACGCGACGACAAACCGGTATCACCCTCGTTCCTGTTCGCCGCATTGTTGTGGCACGAGGTGCTCGCCGCGTGGCAGCAGATCGAGGGCGAGGGCGTGCCGCGGATACCCGCGCTCTACTCGGCGATGGATCGCGTCATGCAGGTGCAGGGGGAGAAGCTCGCCATTCCGCGCCGCTTTGGCGCCGACATGAGGGAGATCTGGGGGTTGCAGCCGCGCCTTCTGCAGCGCAGCGGAACGCGACCCTACCGTCTGCTCGAGCACCCGCGCTTTCGGGCCGCATACGATTTCCTGCTGCTGCGATGCCAGAGCGGTGAGGCCGACAAGGAGATCGGCGCCTGGTGGTCGCGTTTCCAGGATGCCGGCGAGGTGGAACGCCGCGAGATGCTGGTGCGCGATGGCGAACCGCGCAAACGCAGGCGCAGGAGAAGGCGGAAGGATGAAGGCGGAACGATGAAGGCGGAAGGATGAACGTGGAACGCGGAGAGCGGGTGGCAGGGTGCGCACCGCGCACCGGGTATTGGTGGGCGATGCCCACCCTGCGATCATGTTCGTGTCGGATCACGGATCACGGATCACGCATTTACCAGTCACGCGTTACCGGGCACGCGTGAAAACCGTCACTGCCTTCATAGCGCTAGGCAGCAACCTCGACGATCCCGCGGCGCACGTGGCGCGCGGCATCGATGATCTTGGGAGCGTGCCCCGTACCGTGGTGAAACGCGTATCCTCGCTCTACCGCAGCGCGCCCGTCGGTTTTCGCGACCAGCCGGACTTCATCAATGCCGTGGCGCAGGTCGCGACACGTCTCGGACCACGGCCGCTGCTTGAAGCCTTGCTGGAGATCGAGCGCCGGCACGGCCGCATGCGCGGCGTGCCGAATGGCCCGCGCACGCTCGATCTCGACCTCGTGCTCTATGGCGACCTCGTGCTGCATGAGCCGGGACTTACCGTTCCGCACCCGCGCATGCACGAGCGCGCTTTCGTCATCGTGCCGCTCGCCGAAATCGCGCCGCATCGCCTCGTTCCCGGCCGTGGCAGGGTCTCCCGCTTGCTGGCGCAGATCGATGCCGGCGGCGTGACGCGACTGGCGGGTGTATAGGTTCTGGGCATGACGGCCGTACGCCTCCCCGACAAGTACCGCTATATCGTGATCGAAGGCCCGATCGGGGCCGGCAAGACCAGCCTCGCGCGCGCAATCGGCACGCGGTGCGGAGCGGCGCAGATGCTGGAAGACCCCGCGGCCAATCCGTTTCTCGCCGGTTTTTACCAGGACCTCGAGCGCTATGCGTTGCCGACGCAGCTATTCTTCCTGTTCCAGCGCCTGCAGCAGGTGCGGGAACTCAACCAGGCGGACCTCTTCAGCCGGGTGACGGTCGCGGATTTCATGCTCGACAAGGATCCGCTGTTCGCGCGGTTGACGTTGAGCGACGACGAGTTCAGGCTCTACCGGCAGATTTATGACCACCTCAAGCCGCAGGCGCCCACGCCGGACCTGGTCATCTATTTGCAGGCGAGCGCCGCCACCCTGATCGACCGCGTGCGGCGGCGCGGCGCGGGCTACGAGCAGGGTATCGCCGACGAGTACCTGGTGCGCCTCGCCGAGGCCTACGCCCGCTACTTCCACGGTTACAGCGCCGCGCCCCTGCTGATCGTCAACTCGGACAATCTGAACTTTGTTGATTCACCGGGGGATTTTGATTTATTGTTGCAGCGCGCCACCGCCATGCGCGGGCCGCGCGAGTTTTTCAGCCTGGGGATGTGAGACATGCGGATTACCTTGACGACCTTGCAGAAGATGGCCCAGGAGGGCAACAAGATCACGATGCTTACGTGCTACGACGCGAGCTTCGCCGCGTTGCTGGAGGAGGCGGGGGTCGAGTCCCTGCTCATCGGGGATTCGCTCGGCATGGTGCTCCAGGGTCACGAATCGACGCTGCCGGTCACGTTACGCGACGTCGTCTACCACACGGCATGCGTCGCGCGCTGCGCCAAGCGTGCGTTCATCATCGGTGACATGCCCTTCGGCACCTTTCAGGTGTCGCCACAGGAGGCTTTCCGCAACGCTGTGGACATCATGGCGGCGGGCGCGCACATGGTGAAGATCGAAGGCGGCGCGCCGATGCTTGCCACGATCGAGTTTCTCACCCAGCGTGGCATCCCGGTGTGTGGACATCTCGGACTGACCCCGCAATCGGTGCACCAGTTGGGCGGCTACCGGGTGCAGGGCAGAGGGGACGCCGCGCAGCAGATCGTGGAGGATGCGAAGCTGCTTGACAGCGCCGGGGCCGGGATGATCGTGCTGGAGGCGATCCCGTCGGGGCTCGCGCGGGATGTCACCGCCGCGGTGCGTGCGCCTACCATCGGCATCGGCGCCGGCCCCGAGTGCTCGGGACAGGTGCTGGTGCTGCACGACATGCTCGACATCTATCCGGGCAAGAAAGCGAAGTTCGTGAAGAACTTCATGCGCACCGGCGGCTCCATACAGGGCGCGGTCGAAACCTACGTCAAGGAAGTGAAGGCGAAGACTTATCCCGGGCCGGAGCACTCGTTCTCAGGTTAGGATTGAGGATCGAGGACTGAGGATTGAGGGAATGATGCATCCACCAGGTAGCGCCGTGTTGCTTGATCCTCAATCCTGAATCCTCAATCCTGAATCCTCAATCCTCAATCCTCAATCCTGCTCTTGGCATGGACATCATTCATTCGGTCGCCGACCTGCGCGCGCGCCTGGAGCGCGAGCCCAACAACGTGTTCGTGCCGACCATGGGCAACTTGCACGAGGGCCACATACAGCTCATCGACATCGCCAAGCCGCGCGCCGCCTGCACTGTCGTCAGCATTTTCGTGAACCGTCTGCAGTTCGGCCCGCGCGAGGATTTCGACCGCTACCCGCGCACGTTCGAAGCCGACTGCAAGCGGCTGCGCGACGCGGGCGTCAACGTCGTATTTGCGCCCGATGAGAAGGAAATCTACCCCGAGCCCCAGACGTTCGTGGTCGAGCCTTCGGACCTGCAATATCTCCTCGAAGGCGCGCATCGACCCGGGCATTTCCGCGGGGTCGCCACCGTCGTGCTGAAGCTGTTCAACCTCGTCATGCCGCACTCGGCCATCTTCGGCAAGAAGGACTACCAGCAGTACATCGTGTTGCGCGACATGGTGCGGCAGCTCGCGCTGCCGATCGAGATCATTGCGGCCGAGACGGTGCGCGCGCCCGACGGTCTCGCGCTCTCGTCACGCAATGGATATCTGTCGCCGGAAGAGCGGCGGGAGGCGCCGCGGCTCTACGACGTGCTGAAGAAAGTCCGGACTGAGCTCGAGGCCGGCGCGCGCGACTTTCAGCGCCTCGACCAGGAAGCGATGACGGAACTCACGCGCCACGGATGGCGGCCCGATTACGTTGCCGTGCGCCGGCAGCCCGACCTGCGCCAGCCCAGCGAACGTGACCGGGATCTGGTCATCCTCGCCGCGGCGCGCCTTGGCCGGCCGCGCCTGATCGACAACATCGAAGTCGTCCTGGCCTGACCTGGATGACCGGTTTGAAGCCGGCTCGTCACGCGGCCGCGTACTGCAGGCGGACTTCGGCCCGGCTCAGCTTCTCGTAAATCCGGCGGCGGTGGCGCAGCGGCCACCAGTCGTAGAGAAAGATCTCCATCGGCCGCCACATCGCCACCCACCCCCCGATGATGAAACTCTCCCGCACGACGGTGTGGAAGGTGCCGCGCCCGTGCTGCGCGATGAAATCGGCGATGAGCAGGCACGCGGCGAGGAACAAGAGGCCGATCAACAGGCTCAAGCGGCCGCGCTGCAGCATCTGGCGCAGCTCGCGCTGCGCGTGTTCGGCGCGATAGGCGAAGTAGTTATGGATGGCCTCGCGCGCGAGGCAGCCCTGGTCGGCGGCCGGCGGCTGGACGAGATGAATCGCGATCTGGAATTCACCATTGCGCGGATGCTCGAGCGCCCAGCTCACGATGAACTCCTCGGCGTCGGGGTCGAGATCCTTGTGGTGAAACGGCGTCGGATCCATCGAGTTGAAGAGT
>MEQT01000265.1:11821-13199 GCA_001770325.1 Betaproteobacteria bacterium RIFCSPLOWO2_02_64_14 | reverse complement strand
AAGATCCAGGCGGTAGCCGCCGTTCGCGTTCTTGTTCACGATCTTCGCCCCGAGCGTGTCGACGTAGAATTTTGCCGTCTTGTCCGGGTCTTGGGTCTTCAGATGCAGGTGGTTGAGCTTCAGCGTCATGACACATCTCCTCCAGGTTGGGGAATCACTTCCGTCCAGCGATGTTTCGCGTCTATAGTGTAGAGCGGAAGCCGATGATACAACAATGTCAGGAGGTGTCAGAATGGTGCGCGTCGTCGGGATCGACCATATTTCAATGCGCGTCAGCGACCTCGAAAAGTCCAGGGCTTTCTATGGCCGGTTGTTCGCGTTCTTGGGCTTCAAGGTGCTGGACGAATACGAGGACGCGATCGGCTGGACCAACGGCAAGACGCGCTTCTGGATCGGGCAGGCCGATGTCGAAGGCCGCAAGCACAGGCACCGCATCGGCAATATCGGCCTCCACCATTACGCATTCGAGTTGCGCAGCCGGCGGGACGTCGATGCCCTGCAGGCTTTTCTGCAGAAACTCGGCGCCCGGATCGTGGATCCCGCCGATGAGTATTACGAAGACTACTACGCCGTATTCTTTCTGGATCCCGATGGTCTGAAGCTCGAGGCGATGAAGTATGGCGAGCTGACGGCGCGAGCCACACGCAAGGCGGCGCGGTCGCGCAAGAACGAAAAGCGTTCACACAAGAAAACGCATTGAGAAGGCTCCTTTGCTGCCGCCCTTGTGGCATGGACCGCGGGGCCCGAGACTTCTCCGGGCATGACTCCGGAAGCTCTTCGAATCTTCATCATTCTTTTGCCGTCGAACGCCTCCGTTCGCTGTCGCGGATCATCTCGGACAAGTCCGCGGCCGGGCGGATCTCGAAGGGGCCTGCCTGCACGCCGGGGTGCTTCGACATCAGTTGAATGGCATGGTTGAGGTCGTTGGCCTCAAGGATCAGGATGCCGCCGATCTGCTCCTTCGTCTCGGCGTACGGGCCGTCGGTGACCATGACTTTGCTGTTTCTGAACCGCAGGGTGACGGCATTGCCGGCGGGCTGGAGCCCTTCCCCGCCGGCGAAATGTCCGTTCTTCCGCAGCACGTCGTCGTAGGCAAAACACGCGTCCACGAGGGCGTTGCGTTCGGTTTCCGGCATGTTTTCGAACTTGCCGGCTTCTATGTACCCAAGACAAATGTATTTCATCGTATCTCCTCATGCCGGGCCCGCCGGTTACGCCGGCGAAAACCCGTTCGACCCGGCGTCGACTACGTTTCCAGCGGCCGCACCTCGACCGTGCCCCCAAAAGGAATCGTCGGAATGCGCTTCGCAATCGAAATCGCCTCGTCGAGGCCCGCCTTCTCCATAACGGGAAACGCGCCCGCGCTTTGAATTCTTGC
>MEQT01000265.1:8967-11809 GCA_001770325.1 Betaproteobacteria bacterium RIFCSPLOWO2_02_64_14 | reverse complement strand
GCTCGCCGTTCCTGCCGCGCACGGTGGTGGCGGTCAGGCTCGACTGCAACTTCGCGCTGGCCAAGTGGTGGCCGCTCTCGTCGAGGCTCTTCAACAGCTCGCCGTAGTCGCGCATGATCCCGTCGCGCTGGGAATCCGGCATTGCTTCCCATTGCTTCTCGTCGAAGCAGCATAGCAGCAGGTATTGCATGGTGATTTCCCCCGGGCGAAGCTAAGCGTCGACCAGGACCTTGAACCCGCCCCAGAACATCCGCTTGGCATCGAAGGGCATGTTTTTCATGTCACCCATGCCCGTGATGCGCGGGTCTTTCATCACCTTCGCGTTTACGCGGTCGCGGTGCGCGCGCGACTTGTACACGATGTACGAGAACACCACCGTCTCGCTCTTTTTGAGCTTGACGCTCTGCGGAAAGGACGTCAACTTGCCCGGCTTCACGTCGTCGGCCACGCACTCGACGAGTTCGAGCGCGCCGTGCTCGCGCCAAACCTTGCCGGCCTTCTGCGCCATGCGGCGGTGGGCTTCCAATTTCCTCTTCGGGACGGGTACCACATATCCATCAACGTATCTCATGGGAACTCTCCTCATGCTGTGCCGGTTTCCGGTTTATCGTTGCTCGTATGCCTGCCTTAGACCTTTTATGTCGATCTTGGTCATTTGAAGCATTGCCTGCATGACTCTTTTCGATTTCTCGGGGTCGGGGTCGCTCATCAATTCGCCCAGAACAGTGGGGACGATCTGCTACGACAGACCGTATTTGTCCTTGAGCCAGCCGCATTGCGATTTTGCCCCGCCCTCAGAGAGCTTCTCCCAGAACCCATCCACTTCGTCCTGCGTCTCGCAACTCACGACCAATGAGATGGCTTCCGTAAACTTGAAGTGCGGGCCGCCGTTCAGCGCCATGATTTCCTGCCCCTCGAGCTGGAACGCCGCGACCATGACCGTCCCCTTCGGGCCTGGCCCGGCTTCTCCATAACGGGAAACGCGCCCGCGCTTTGAATTCTTGAAGATTGAGACATAAAAATTCATCGCTTCTTCGGCTTGATTGTCGAACCACAGGAACGGGGTAATCTTTTGCATGCGCTCTTGCTCCTGGAATGATTTTCTCCAATTGAGAATTCTTGCGCGCGTTCAGCCGCCGCTCAGCGCCTGGACGATCACGACTTCGTCGGTGGCGTTGAGCGGCTGCGACAGGTCGCGCACCTGCCCGCCGTTGACGAAGATGCGGATGTGGCGCCGGATCCGGTCCTGCTCGTCAATCATGCGGAATCGAATTCCCGGATACTGGCGCTCCAGGTCAGCGAGGACAGCGGCGAGCGTGGCGCCACCCGCCTCGGCTTCGCCCTTCTCGGTGTACGAGCGCAGCGCGCCCGGGATGAGCACCTTCATGGAAGCAGGGTGCGTCTATTTCAGTTCGGCGGCTTCGACGGAGTAGATTTCGGGCAGATGCCGCGCGAAGCAGGCCCACCGGCGGCCTTCGTCGCGGCTCATCCACAGTTCGCCGCTGGTCGTGCCGAAGTAGAGACCCACCGGATCCGATGCGTCCGCCGTCATCGCCTGGCGCTTCACGGTCCACCACGCCTCATCTGCGGGCAGGCCGGCGTCGAGGCGCTGCCAGGTCTTGCCGCCATTGCGCGTGGCATAAACCGCGGGCTTGCCGTCCGGGCTCGTGCGCGGCCAGACGGTGGTGCCGTTCATCGGCAATACCCACGCGCTGTCCGCGTCGCGCGGGTGCACCACCATCGGAAAGCCGACGTCGCCGACCCGCTTCGGCATGTTCCTGCCGATGCGCACCCACGTGTCCGACGGCCGGTCGAGCCGGTAGATGCCGCAGTGGTTCTGCTGGTACAGGCGGTCAGGATTGCTCGGACAGATGCGGATGCAGTGCGGGTCGTGGAAGGTCGGCTCGGAGCTATCGAAACCCTCAACCACGTCCAGCCCCTTCAGGAGCGTCTTCCAGTTGCGGCCACCGTCGACCGATTCGTGCACGCCGCCGCCCGACATGGCGAAATAGAGATGCGCGGGGTCGCGCGGATCGAGAATGATCGAGTGCAGCTTCGGCCCATCCGGCGTGCCGTCCTGCACCGTGCCCATCCACTTGCGGTACTGTGGATCGTCATTGATCGAGGAGAACGGCTCCCAATTGACGCCGCCGTCATCGGAGCGGAACAGTCCCTGGGGCGAGGTCCCCGCGTACCAGACGTTGGGCTCCGACACGCGACCCGGCGTGAGCCAGAACGTGTGATCGACGGCGCGGCCCGGCTGGCCGTCCGCGGCCTTCGCGAACGCGGGCGGCCGCGCGGCTTCCTTCCAGGTGCGCCCGAGATCGGTCGAGCGAAACACGGTCGGGCCGAGGTGGCCGGTCTTCGCCGCCGCAAGCAGCGTTCTTCGATCGCGCGGGTCGAGCACCAGGTGACTGATGACGTGGCCGAGAAAGTGCGGCCCGTCGGCCCGCCAGGTCTTGCGCTTCGCGTCACCGTGATACAGCCATGCGCCTTTGCGCGTTGCGACCAGCACGACCATACGGCCCTGCGACCGCGCGCGGGCGGCTGGTTTCTGTTTTCGGACTGCTGCCTTTCCGGTAGTGCGCGCCATGAATCTCTCCTTTTCAAAGTTCGAGTGGACTTGCCCTGTCACCGCATGCGCCGCTTCGCCTCGGCCTGGGCGACCGTTTCCCGGATGGGCCGGATCGGCCGCACCTCGATGCTGCCCACGCGCGCCGGCGGAATTTTCGAGGCAATCCGGATCGCTTCGTTCAGATCGCTCGCCTCGATCATGTAGAAGCCGGCGAGCTGCTCCTTGGTCTCGGCGAAGGGGCCGTCGGTGATCGACACCTTGCCGTCG
>MEQT01000265.1:0-8955 GCA_001770325.1 Betaproteobacteria bacterium RIFCSPLOWO2_02_64_14 | reverse complement strand
CCGTCGCGGACCCGCACCGTGGTCGCGGTCTGGACGGATTGGAGCGCCTCTGACGCAATGCAGTGGCCGCTCTTGCGGATCCCCGCATCGAAATCCACGCAGTCCTCATCCGGCAGCTCATTCAGCCGCTTCTCGTCGAGATAGACCAGGCAAAGGTACTTCATCGCGTTCTCCTAGCCGCCCATTTTCTGCATCGCCTGCATCATCTCTTCCGGGGTTACGTCGCGGATGTGCGTCGCCACCGACCAGTGATGACCGAACGGGTCTTCAAGTTTGCAATAGCGATCACCCCAAAACATGTCGTCCAGCGGCATCGTCACCTTCGCCCCCGCGTCGACCGCGCGCTTGACGAACGCATCGACGTTCTCCACGTAGAGGTGGATCGTGACCGGTGAGCCCTTCAGGGACTTCGGCCCGAACGCGCCCCACTCGGGCATTTCGTCGACCAGCATGACGGCCGAACCTTCGATGCGAACCATCGCGTGCATGATCCTTCCCTGCGGGCCTGGCAAGCACCCCTCTTCCACGGCGTTGAACGCCTTCTTGTAGAACTCGATGGCGTCGGCCGCGCCGGCGCAGACCAGGTGCGGCGTCACGGAATGCATACCGTCGGGAATGGCTTTTGCTTTCGGCATGGAGGTTTCTCCTTTCGTTGCGGGTTTACTTGTTGCCGGAGACCTGCGTGTACACGCGCTCGGCCTGTTCCTTCAGCTCCGGCGTGAACTGCTCGCCGAAGTCCTCGGCTTCGAAAACCTGGCGGATCTCGATCTCGGAGTCCCCCGGCATCGGATTGGGGCAGCGCTTGACCCATTCGATCGCCTCTTCCTTCGACTTCACCTTCCACATCCAGAAGCCGGCGATGAGCTCCTTGGTCTCGGCAAAGGGGCCGTCGACCACGGTTCGCTTCGGCCCGGAAAAGCGCACGCGCACGCCCTTCGAGCTCGCTTGCAGCCCTTCGCCCGCGAGCAGGATGCCTGCCTTGGCCAGTTCCTCGTTGTACTTGCCCATTGCGGTCAGCAGCTTCTCGCCCGGCAGGGCGCCGGCTTCCGAGTCCTGGGTGGCCTTGACTATGATCATGAATCGCATTGTCGTGTCTCCGCGTGAGTAATTGACTTGGTTGCTACGCCCTATAGTCGTTCAACAGGCCCCGAATTCGACAATGGGGCTGATCAGGTCTCTCGCGGTGTTCAGTTCTTAAGTCGATACCCCGTCCTGAAGATCCACGCCACCACGGCCAGGCAGATCAGGAAAAACCCCACCGTGGCCGCCAGGCTCACCCCTACCTCGACATCGGCGGTGCCGTAGAAGCTCCAGCGGAAGCCGCTGATCAGGTAAACCACCGGGTTGAAGAGGCTGAAAGTGCGCCAGGCGGGCGGGAGCATGTCGATCGAGTAGAAGGCCCCGCCGAGAAAAGTGAGGGGTGTGATCACCAGCATGGGAATGAACTGCAACTGCTCGAAGCCGTTCGCCCAGATGCCGATGATGAAGCCGAACAGGCAGAAGGTCGTCGCGGTGAGGATCAGGAAGGCGATCATCCATAGCGGGTGCACGATCTGGATTGGCACAAACACGTTCGCCGTCGCCAGGATGATGAGGCCGAGGCCGACCGACTTGGTCGCAGCGGCGCCGACGTAGGCGAGGACAAGTTCCAGCGCCGACACCGGCGCGGACAGGAGCTCGTAGATGGTGCCGGTGAACTTCGGCAGGTAGATGCCGAAGGAAGCGTTGTTGAGGCTCTCGGTAAAGATCGACAGCATGATCAGACCCGGCACGATGAAGGCGCCGTAGGGCACGCTGTCCACCTCGCCCATGCGTGAGCCGATGGCGGCGCCGAACACCACGAAATAGAGAGCGGTGGTGATGACCGGCGTCACCAGGCTTTGCCACAGGGTGCGCTTGAAGCGCGCCATCTCGAACCGATAGATGGCGAGGACACCGTGGCGGTTGAAGGCGGGCATCATTCCCCCGGTCACGCTGATCCCTCCTTCCCCCCTTGCGAGGGGGAGAGCGGCGCAGCAGGCGAGGGGGCCTTGGGATGGGGGGACGCTTTGAGCTGCGCTTCCGACCCCCCACCTCGATCCTCCCCCGCAAGGGGGGAGGAGGAGTTGGCTGGATTCCGTTCGCTGACCAGGCTGACAAAAATGTCCTCCAGCGAGCTCTGCCGGGTCTGCAGGTCCTTGAACCCGATACTGAGCTCGCTCAGGCGATGCAACAACGACGGGATGCCGGTGCGCTCTTCGCCTGCGTCGAAGTTGTACTCCAGCTCGTTGCCCCCGTCCTTCAGCGCGAGGCGCCAATCGCCGAGCCCGGCGGGAATCGACGTCATCGGCGTCAGAAGATGGAGCGTCAACTGTTTTTTGCCGAGCTTCTTCATCAGCGTGGTCTTCTCCTCGACGACCACCAGCCGGCCTTTGTTGATGACGCCAATGCGGTCGGCCATTTCCTCGGCCTCGTCGATGTAGTGAGTGGTGAGGATGATGGTGACGCCGCTCTCGCGCAAGCCGCGCACCAGCGCCCACATGTCGCGGCGCAGCTCGACATCCACGCCCGCGGTTGGCTCGTCGAGAAACAGAATCTCCGGCTCGTGCGACAGCGCCTTGGCAATCAGCACCCGGCGCTTCATGCCGCCCGACAGCGTCCTGATCCTGTCGTGGCGCTTCTCCCACAAAGAGAGGCTCCGGAGCACCTTCTCCAAGTGCGCCGGACCTGACGGGCGGCCGAAGAGTCCCCGACTGAAGCTGACCGTGCCCCACACGGTTTCAAACATGCCTGTGGTCAGCTCCTGCGGCACCAGGCCGATCATGGCCCGCGAGGCGCGGTAGTCGCGCACGATGTCGTGGCCATCCACGAGCACGGTTCCACTGGTCGGCGTGACGATGCCGCAGACGATGCTGATCAACGTCGTCTTGCCTGCGCCATTGGGGCCCAGCAACGCGAAGATTTCGCCCTTGCGAATGTCGAGGTCGACCGTCTCCAGCGCCGTGAGGCCCGAGGCGTAAGTCTTGGTCAGGCCCGAGATCGAGATGACTGCCGGCATCGTCGCGAGTTTAAACGGTCTGACAATCGACCAGGCACACGTACTTCATGATTTTCGCTTCAATCGTGGTGGAACGGCTATGGACACTACGCCTCGTGCCCGGCCGCGTCGCCTGGTTCGCGCCGCCCCAGAAGAGTTCCTCGTTCCGGAATCTGGGAATACCGCCTTGGGGGATTTTTGGGTCGGTGCGCGCAGGTTTAGCCCGAAGTCCTCGGGGATCGGTCTGCTGGAGCGTCAAACGGGCGTTTCTCACCCAGGGTTACATGCTCGAGCGCGGTTCCGACACCCTCATCATGACGGGGACCAAGGACACGCAGCCGGATGACGAGACCAATATCACCTTGCGCCTGCAGGCGACGTGCGTGGACAACAGAGACGGCAGCAGCACCGTCTTCGCCAGCGCCGCGCGGGAAGTGAGCAAGCTGCAAAAGGTGGGACATTCGATAACGGCAGGCGTAAGCGTTGCGACCATCAGTGTGCCTTCGGGCACGGACCGTGTCATGCGGGTGCAGAAGCGCGAGACCATACAGGATCCGACGTTCTACCAGGGCTTCTACACCCTGGTCCGGAATTTTGCGAGGGAGGAGAAAAAACGGAATTGAGCACGCCGTAGACTGGCGTACGGTGGTCGCGTTCAGCGCCGGCGCGACCGCCGGCTCCGTTCAGGCGGCGATGCCAAGTTCCTTCTGCAGATCCTTCACCGCCTGGTCGCGCGTGCGCGTCTGCCAGCGCGCGCGCCGGCCGATCGGCTCGTTGATGACTTCGGGCACGACCTTCATCGCGACGAACACCGGACCGGGATCGCGCAGGATGCCCTCGACCTGGATGGCAAAACTCTCCAGATTGTTGAACGCGTAGGCGCGCCCATAGCCGGCGCCGCGTGCGATCGCATCATAGGCGACGTTTTTCGCGTTGGGCACCGGCTGGCCACCCGTGGTGGCATAGCACTCGTTGTCGAGCATGAAGTGATAAAGATTGCGCGGCCCCTGCTCCGCGATCGTCGCCAGCACCCCCATGCCCATCAGCAGGTCGCCCTCGGAATCGAACAACACGACCTTGCGCTCGGGGCGCGCCAGCGCGAGACCCAGCGCGAAGGAGGCGTGCCCGCCCATCGCGGGATCGCCGAGCGGCAGATCGAGGCTCGGCCGGGTGCTGATCTTGTTCCAGTGGCGCCCGCCGCGCCCGGGTATGACGATCGCGTCGCCGCGGTAGCGCTGGAATATCTTGAGCATCTCTGCCGTATCGAACATGTCTTGCTCCCTGTCCGGCGCGAATGCGCCTGTCCCCGTCAATGAAAACCGTGATACTCGTCGCCGACCAGCACCGCGACCGGCCGCTTCGTTTTCTTCGTTTCCTCGAACGCGGCTGAGATGCGCGGCGCGTCGGCGTCGCTTTCCACCAGGTAGTAATTGATGCCGAACGCGTTGAGGAAGCGCTCGGTGTAAGTCGCGGCGGTGTCCGTATTGACGCCATGCCGGGTCCAGCCGCGATAACCGACCATCATCACCACCGGGACGTTCAGCCCCAGGCCCCAGCCGCGCAGCGAGTCGCCCGCTTCCATCATGCCGGTGTTCTGGATCAGGATGATCGGGTGCTTGCCGCCCGCCGCCAGCCCCGCCGCCGTGGAAAACGCGAGCCCTTCCCGGCTCACCGCGACGAGCGTCAGCGACGGTTCCGCTTTCATCAACAGGTAGAGAAAGTTCGTCTCGCTGTCGGGCAGCCAGACGACGTGGGTCACGCCGTTTTTCTTCATTTCCGCGAGGACAGTCTCAGGGCTGAGAATGGCCTGCTGTGCTTCCGTCATGTTCGGCCTCCGCTGGATGATGATGCGCGACGACCGCGCGATTGTAGCAGAGGCGTCCCGTGCTTCCTTGTCGCCGTCGCGCCCCGGAGGAATCTGCATGGTGCGTTACAATTTGGCCCCCACCCCCGCCCCTCCCCCGCTCGCGCAAGGGAGGGGAGATTTGTGGCGCAAGCATGCCCTTACACACTTGCGCACCAATCAACGAGGGCACCGCAGCGGATTCGACTCAACCCGGAGAACGCAAATCATGAGCTCGCACGACAAGGTGGCAGTGGTCACCGGCGCCGGCAGCGGCATCGGCAGGGCGACGGCGCTCGCGTTTCTGAAGGACGGCTGGCGCGTCGCGACCGTCGGACGGCGCAGGGAACCGCTGGAGGAAACGGTCAAGCTTGCGGGGGCCGATGGCGCGCGCGGGCTTGCGGTGCCCACGGACGTCGCCGACCCGCAATCGGTGCAGGTGCTTTTCGCCCGCGTGAAGGAGGCGTTCGGCCGCGTGGACGCGATATTCAACAACGCGGGGCAGAATGCGCCCGGCGTGCCGTTCGAGGATCTGCCGTTCGAGCGCTGGAAAGCGGTGGTGGATACGAACCTCACCGGCTCGTTCCTGTGCGCGCAGGCGGCGTTCCGCATGATGAAGGAGCAGGACCCCCGCGGCGGGCGTATCATCAACAACGGCTCGATATCGGCCCACAACCCGCGCCCGGATTCGGCGCCGTACACTTCCAGCAAGCACGCCATCACCGGTCTCACCCGCACCATCGCGCTCGACGGACGCAAGTACGACATCGCAGCCTGCCAGATCGACATCGGCAACGCCATGACCGAGCTTGCCGCGCGCATGTCGAAGGGGGTAAGACAGGCCGACGGCACGGTCAAGGTCGAACCCATGATCGACGTGGCGGACGTCGCGCGCTCGGTGCTGCACATGGCGAACCAGCCGCTCGACGTGAACGTCTACCATCTCATGATCATGGCGACCAAGATGCCGTACGCGGGCCGCGGCTGACCCCACCGCCATGCCGCAGCTCAACCCGAAAGCGCTTGGCGTCTTCGCAATTACACTCGCAGTCGCGGCGGTGGGTTATTGGGGATACGGCGCCTATTCGAAGTCCCAGACGCGCAAGGTTGCCGCCGCGCTCGCGAAGGACACCAGCCAGCGGCTGCGCGATACGCTCCTGGCCGAGGCGGCGGGGCCCGCCACCACCGCTGCGGATGCCGTCGCGAAGCTTGAGGCGCAGTTCGCGGCCGTGGAACGAAGTTACGCCGGTCTGGGGCGGCTCGATGCCGCGGCTCTGGGTGCGCTCGGGGATGCAGCGGACGATTATGTTCTCACCAGCCGGGAAATCCTGCGCAGGATCGCGGTTGCGAATCGCTCGCGCTTCGATCTCGGGGCGAGCAGCCAGGCGCTGCGCTCTCACATGAGCGCGGACCGCGGCACGGCAACCTGGCCGGCCGAGGCCGTGCGGCTGCGCGAGCGTGTCGATCAGGACTATCGCGAGTATCGCCTTGCGGCCGAAGCGCTCGTCAAGCTGCTCGACTCGTTGCCCGCCTCGCAAGCGAAGATTGCGGACCAACTCGATCCTTCACTGCTGATCGAGTCCCATGTCATCGCTGCGGTGCGCACCAGCACGCTCGAGGCCGCCAAACGCATTGGAACGGAAGTCGAGAGACTCACGAATCTGGCGGCGTATCGTTAGCGACGCGCGCCCGCCGCGGGGTTGCTTCATCGGGTGCACCGCCTCGCAACGACAGCAGGGGTTGCCGTTGCGGCATGCTGCCAGCCGCAAGCTTGCCCCTCGCCCAAATCACCCCCTGACTCACGGTGCCGCCCCAGGCACTTCCCTCCTTGAGAAGTAAGCACTGGCTTCACGAAGCACAAGTCCGCTGATATGCTACAACTCGTTGAATAAACGTAGTTGTTTATTATTCTTTCGGCAAACCTGCGGCGTCCGCCGGATGGTATCGTGGCACTTTTCTGGATTGCCACAGGCCAAAGCTTCATGCGATGCATGATCCGGGCAGTGTTCCCCGAACGCTAGCCCCTGTATCTATGGAATGTTTCGTTTTTACAACAAAGGCTTGCGATACTTTTTTAATCTGGTGTATAACATAGGCCATCGAACAGGAGGTCAGCCATGATCATCTCCGGATTCAGGGCAAAAGCGCTTCTGGTGGCGCTGGTGACGCTTACGGGCGGTTCGGCATTTGGCTACTGGAGTTATATCGGTTACCAGCAGCGTGAACAACGCGAGTTGCGCGATGAGGTCGCGGCTCTCGTACAGGATACGGCCGTACGGTTGCGCGCGGGCCTTGCGAGCCAGCCCGGTGGAATCAACCCGGATAACCCGGAGGCGCTGCGCTCGCTCTATGATCATGCCGTCATGGTCGACGGGCACCTGAAGAAGTTTCGCAATCTGGATGTTTCCAGCCTCGCCCATTTCGGGGATGCCGCGGACGATTACCTGCTGACCAGCCGTGAGATCCTGCTGCGGCGCGCCTCCACCCAGAGATACCGACTCAAGATCGCGGACGACCTCCGGAGCTTGCGCAAACACATGCGCACGGACGACGCCACCGGTGCGTGGATCACCGCAGCGGTACGCGCCAAGGAACGGGTCGACGAGGTCTATCGCGACTACCGCATGGCCAGCACCGCCCTGCGAGAACTGCTCCAATCGCTCCCCGCCGCGCAGGCGAAGATCGCGCCTCACGTCGACGCGGCGCTGCTGATCGATGACAGCCTCGTGAACGACACGCGCCAGCGCGTCATGGTGGTGACGCAGAACACGGAGCGGGAACTCGACCGCTACGCCAATCTGAACCGCTACCGCTAGGATTTTGCCGGACCGGCGTCCGACAAAATCCTTAAGCAAGACCGCCCGCTGGACTGCAACGAGAAAGAACCCCGCAAGCCGCTCGCGCACGAACTGATCGCGGTCACGTTCATCGCGGGCCTGCCTCCCGTCAGCGCCCGGAATGGGTGCTGAATGTTGCGTCGAGCCCCGCGTCGAACTTGCCGTCGATCAGCACGTAGAGCATGCGCACGGGTTTGCCGGAGCGGTTGCTCCACGCGTGATTGGTGCCGCGCTGGATGACGACGTCCCCCGTGCGCAGCACCACTTCGGTGTCGTCCAGCAGCATGTGAATCTCGCCGTCGAGCACGACGGCGTAATCAACGGTCTCGGTGCGGTGCATGAGCGGATGGCGCCCGCCACGTCCGTAAGTCGACGCGGCTTCGCTGCCCTGGTTACGGAACGCTTCGCGGGCCTGCTCCGGCGTCAGGTTGCGGATCGCATCGGTCTCGGGAGCCACCTCCGAAATCCGGAACACGGTGCCCATCGGGGCGGGATGGACATGCCGCGGCCCCGTGGTGGGATCGGGTTCATCCTTTTTCAGGATGACCGGCGCCGCGCTGGTGCGCCAGAGATCGACTGATACATGTCCCGGGCGCAGCGGGTTGGTGCGCACCGTCGGGGCGACGCCGTCGGTTATCACGACCGCCTTGCCCTTGTCATCGTGCCCGGTAACGACGCGCCGGATCTTTCCTGGTTCTGCCATGTTCTCTCCTTTGCTGATGAGTGGCTACGGATGAAATGCTGCCTCGATTACTTACAGCACCGAGCGCACGAGGCCGCCGTCGACCCGGATGGTGGTGCCGGTGATGTAGCTCGATTTCCCCGACGCGAGGAACGCCACCAGGTTCGCGAGTTCTCTCGGCTCGCCAATGCGGCCGATGGCGGTCTCCTCCGCCCGTTCCGCCAGCGCCTGCTCCAGCGAAATGCCCAGTTCCTTCGCGCGCGCGGTCACGTTTCCGAGCATGCGCTCGCTCTTGAGCGACCCCGGACACACGTTGTTGACGAGGATGCCGTCGCGCCCCACTTCGTCGGCCAGACTCTTGGCGAACGCCACTACGCCCATGCGGGTTGCGCCCGAGAGCGCGAGGTTCGGTATGGGTTGATACACGGTGCTCGCGAGAATATTGATGATGCGCCCGCCTCCCTGGCGCTTCATATGGGGAACGGCCTCTCTCGACATGCGCGCGAAGAACAGAAGCGAGCGCTGCACGGCTGTCGCCCATTGCTCCTCGGTCGCGTTCCAGGACTTGGCGAGCGGC
>MEQT01000264.1:3894-6817 GCA_001770325.1 Betaproteobacteria bacterium RIFCSPLOWO2_02_64_14 | reverse complement strand
CCTCTCCCGAGCGGAGAGGGTGCCTTCTCAGGCTGCCGCTTTCGCCACGGGTTTGGCTTTGCGCGCCTTGGCCTGCGCGGCCTTGGTGTGCATTGAAGCATACGCGGCGTGCGCGGCGGCTTCGGCGTCGCCGACGTGCACCGCATAGCCCATGTCCTCGAGCACTGAGCCCAGCGCCGACAGGCACAGCATGACGTTGTCGGGGCGGCACGAATAACCCATCAGGCCGAAGCGCCAGATCTTGCCGGCGAGCGGACCCAGCCCGGCGCCGATCTCGAGGCCGAATTCATTGAGCAGGGTCTTTCTCACTTCGGCTTCGTTCACGCCCTCGGGGCACATCACCGCGTTCATCTGCGGCACCTGGAACTGCTCCTTCACCAGGAACTTGAGCCCCATCGCCTCGAGCCCCGCCTTCAACGCGATGTGGTGGCGCTGGTGACGGGCCCAGCAGTTGTCGAGCCCTTCCTCGCGAATCAGCAGCAGCGCTTCGTGTAGGGCGAAGAGTGAATTAGTCGGCGCGGTGTGATGGTAGGTGCGATTGGTCGCGCCCCAGTAGCCCAACAGCAGGTTCATGTCCATGAACCAGGAATGAATCTTGTCCTTGCGCGCTTTCACGTAATCGACCACGCGCTCGCTGAACGACACCGGCGACAGCCCCGGCGTGCAGGACAGGCACTTCTGGCTGGCGGAATAGACCGCGTCGATCTTCCATTCATCGACCAGCACCGGCGAGCCGCCGAGCGACGTCACGGCGTCGACGATCGCGAGCGCATCGTGGCGGTGCGCAACTTCCACCAGTGTCCTGGCGTCCGCCAGCACCCCGGTCGAGGTTTCCGCGTGCACGAAAGCAACGAGGCGTACGTCCGAATGCTGCTTCAGCGTGTCCTCCAGCTTCTGCGGATCGACCGGCTCGCCCCATTTGTCTTCGACGACGATCGGCGTGCCGCCACAGCGTTCCACGTTTTCGATCATGCGCCCGCCGAAGACACCGTTGCGGCACACGATCACTTTGTCGCCGGGAACCACCATGTTGACGAAGGAGAATTCCATCCCCACCGAGCCCGGCCCGGAGATCGGGAAGGTAAGCGGGTTCTTCGTCTGGTAAGCGTACCTTAGCAGCGATTTCAACTCCTCCATCATCTCGACGAAGATCGGGTCGAGGTAGCCGATCGCGGGCTGGCTCATGGTGGTGAGCACACGCGGGTGGATCTCGGTCGGCCCCGGCCCCATCAGCGTGCGCTGCGGCGGATGAAAGGAACTGATGCGTTTGGCGGGTGCGAATTCGTTCATCATGGTGTCACTCCCTGAGAGGGCGGTTCCGAAAAGATTCTCGCCGTCCGGACGCGACTTGAACCGGAGCGGCTTTCTGGCGGTAGCTTCATTGAGCACTTCGACAGCGGCAATCTGCCCGCCCGTCACCTGTTCGACCTCCATCGCCCAGCGCGCGGGGACATAGCCCGATTTCACCCAGTTGTTGACGACGGCGCGGTCGAGGCGGAAGCGGCGGGCCACCTCGGCCTGGCTTCCGAAAAGGACGACAAGACGTTCAGCGCAGTTCATGGCAAGAATTTGCCGGCCGTTGGGCCGGCAAATTCTTTATACCATGACAAAGTTATTTTGACAAACTAGAATTGATCCAGAAACACCGTCGCGGTTCAAAGCGATCCTTATGCAAGGACTCACTCACAACAAAACTCAATACTATCAATAGTTTTATCACCATCCGCCGACGCGACGCCCGTGGCAGCAACAGCGGAGAAATTGAACAGATTACGATCCAGTAGATGGCTGGGCCGGGCGTTCTGGAGGCTGGTAAGCATGGTCTCCACGCGTCCCGGGTGCCGTCGTTCCCATTCACGCAGCAGCGCCTTAACCTCCATGCGCTTGAGATTGGCCTGCGAGCCGCACAGATTGCAGGGGATGATCGGGAACTGCTTCACCTCGGCGTATGCCGCGAGATCCTTCTCCTCGCAGTAGGCGAGCGGCCGGATCACGACGTGCCGGCCGTCGTCGGAAACCAGCTTGGGTGGCATCGTCTTCAACGTCCCGCCGTAGAACAGGTTGAGCAGGAAGGTTTCGAGGATGTCGTCGCGGTGGTGCCCTAACGCGATTTTCGTTGCGCCGAGTTCGCCCGCCACGCGATAGAGCACGCCGCGCCGCAGCCGCGAGCAGAGCGAGCACATGGTCTTGCCTTCCGGGATCACGCGCTTCACCACGCTGTAGGTGTCCTGCGCCGCGATCTGGAACGGCACCCCGAGCCGCGTGAGGTAGTCGGGCAGCACGTGCGCCGGGAACCCCGGGTGCTTCTGGTCGAGATTCACGGCGACGATCTCGAACGCGATCGGCGCGCGCGCCTTGAGATTCATGAGAATATCGAGCAGCGCATAGCTGTCCTTGCCACCCGACAGGCACACCATCACTTTGTCGCCGTCGCGGATCATGTCGTAGTCGCCGATCGCCTGACCGGCGAGCCGGTGCAGGCGCTTGGCGAGCTTGTTGGCTTCGTAGTGCTGCTTGCGCATCAATGTCGATTCGGGTGCATTCATGTTCGTTTCCAAAGGCAATCAGCCACAGAGAACACAGAGCTCACGGAGAGAGGCAAAACAAAGCATCGTAGGTTGGAGTGAGCGCCGCGAACCCCAACGCTGCCGGCGTGCGCTGTGATGATTGTTGGGATGCGCTCTGCTTATCCCAACCTACGATGCTCAATAAGTAAGCCGTGAACCGCGAACCGGGAAACCGGTCCCGGAAAGCGGATTTCGTCGGATCACGGATCACAATTCACGCAGTTCAAATGTTCAGGCTGCGGCCGCCGTCCACTGCCAGGATCTGCCCGGTGACGTACGGGGCGCCGGCGATGAAGAACTCGACAGCCCGGGCGATGTCGTCGGGCTCGCCCATGCGCTTCAGGGCGATCCGGTCG
>MEQT01000264.1:0-3867 GCA_001770325.1 Betaproteobacteria bacterium RIFCSPLOWO2_02_64_14 | reverse complement strand
CTCCAGGTGTCGTTTTCGGGCCAGAGGATCGTTCCCGGCGCCACGCCGTTGACGCGCACCTCCGGCGCGAGCTCGCGGGCCAGCGAGCGGGTCAGCATCGCGAGCCCCGCCTTTGCCACGTTGTAGACCACGTGCCCCCTCATCGGCCGTTCGCCGTGGATGTCGACGATGTTCACGATGCAACCCCCGGTTCGGCGCAACTCCGGTGCGGCGGCCTGCGCAAGGAACAGCGGCGCCTTGAGATTGGTGCCGATGAGGTCATCCCATGAGTCTTCGCTGATCTTTCCCATTGCCGTCGGGTGGAAACTCGATGCATTATTGACGAGCACATCGAGCCGCCCCCATGCCTCAATCGCTCCCGTGATCAATCCGCCGAGCAGCCGCGTCTGCGTGAGGTCGGACTGCAACAGCACAACCGAATTCGTGCGGCGCGCGCTAAGCTCGGCCGCGAGTGCGTGCGCCTCGTCTGCCGAGGCACGACACTGAACGGCGACGTTGGCGCCGGCAGCGTGCAGCCGTCGGACGATCGCCGCACCGATGCGGCGCGCGCCGCCGGTGACGAGAATCGCCTTGTCTCGCAATGGTGGCGGCATGATCGTTATCGATTTCGCAGCTTAGGCACGTCCGAGCCTGGTCATTTTACCGGATAGACTGCCAATCCTGCCGCCATACCCGCAATCGCATATGCGCCGCCACAGGTTGCCGCGCGCTTTAATCGCATGGGCACTGCCGATTGAGCCGGAACAGGGGCGACGCAGCGCAGTTCTGTAGAATAGGGCACCATCCTCGCCGGGCGCAGCACCAGGTTTCAGACGTGAACTGGATCAGACAACATCCGCGGCTGCTCGCCGCTATCGTCATCGTGCTCGGCGTTGCCGGTTTCGGCGCGGTCCGCAAGATCCAGGGCCCCGCGGTCGAGGTCGCGCGCGTGGAAGCGGGACCGATCCAGCATTCGATCGTGGTGAGCGGGCGCGTGCAGGCGCCGAACCGGGTCGAGATCGGCTCGGTGATCACCGCCCGGGTGGAAAAAGTCCTGGTCGAGGAAGGCGCGAAGGTCGAGGCGGAACAGCCGCTCATCCTGCTGGAAACGCGCGAGTTGCAGGCAAGCCTCGCGCAGGCGCGTGCCGCGGAAGCCTCCGCCCAGGCACGCCTCGCGGCGGTGCGCGAACTCAGCCTCCCGCAATCCGCCGACGCGGTGGCGCAGGCCGAGGCACAGTTCCGCTTCGCCGAGCAGGAATACGCGCGCACCCGCGAGCTTCACGGCAAGGGCTTCATCAGTGAGGCGCGGTTGCAGGACGCGGAGCGGCTGCTCGCAGTGGCAAAAAGCCAGCTCGAAAGCGCGCGCACACAGGCGAAAGCACAGAATCCGCGCGGCGCTCAGGCGCAGGAAGCCGCCACACGACTGCAGGAGGCCGTGGCGGCCCGTGAATTTGCCGAATCGAGGCTCGCGCAGACGACCATCCGTGCCTCGGTGCCGGGGACGGTGCTCACGCGCACGGTCGAGCCGGGAGACATCGTCAGTCCCGGCAAGCGGTTGCTCACGCTCGATTCCGCGGGGGAAACGCGGCTCACCGCTCAGATCGACGAAAAGAACCTGCCCTACCTCAAGATCGGGCAGCAGGCGCTCGCTTCGAGCGAGGCGTTTCCCGATGCAAGCTTCAAGGCCGCGCTGTACTACATCAGTCCGGCGGTGGACGTGACGCGCGGGTCGGTCGAGGCGCGCTTCAGGGTGCCCGAACCACCGCACTACCTGCGCGCCGACATGACGGTCTCGATCGACATCGGTGTCGCCCGCAGGGAGCGCGCGCTGACAGTGCCCGCCGAAGCCGTGCGCGAAGCGGGCGGGGTGCTGCGCGTGCAGGTCGTGCGCGACGGACGCGTGGCGTCGGCACAGGTTGATGCCGGTGTGCGAACCGCAGGCCGGATCGAGATTACGAAGGGCGTAGCCGCGGGTGACATGGTGCTGCTCGGCAAGGGGATCGCAGACGGGACACGCGTGCGGCCCCGGGAAGTGAAACGCTGATGCGGTTCGAGTGGACCGTCGCGCTGCGCTTTCTGCGCGAGGGCGGGTTGCAGACGGTCCTCATCATTGCCGGCACGACGGTCGGGATCTCGGTCATCGTTTTCATCAGCGGGTTCCTTGGCGATCTGCAGCGCGATCTGATCCAGCGCACGCTGGGGGTGCAACCCAATATCATCGTGCGGCCGGCGGAGGAGATTGCCCGCCCGCTGCGCGATGGCAGAGACGCCGGCGCGCTGGCACAGGTGCAGGCGCGAGCGCAACGGCTGCGCTCCGTCGACCAGTGGCAGACGCTGCAGGTGGAGCTCGAGGCTTTGCCGGGAATCCGCGCCGTCTCGCCGGTCGCGTCCGGCCCGGGCCTCGTCACGCGCGGCGACGTGAACAAGTCCATCACCATTACCGGCATCGTCCCCGAGCGCTACGTCGCGGTGACGCGGCTCAACGAGAAGATCGTCGCCGGCGAGCTGCGGCTCAACCCGGGTGACGTAGTGATCGGCACCGACCTCGCCCGCGACCTCGGCGTCGCGCTGGGAGACAAGATACGGCTTTCCACGCCGACCTCGCCGGGCGATGCCTACCAGGTGCGTGGCATCTACGACCTCGGCCAGCGCAATCTCAACCGCGCTTATGCCTATGTCACGCTGCCCACCGCGCAGGCCCTGCTCAATCTGCCGGGCGGCGTATCGAGCATCGAGCTTGCGGTGGATGACCTGTTCGGGGCGGAGGCACTCGCCGCACGCCTGCAGGCGCAAACGCCGCACGAGGTCGAGAGCTGGATGAAGGCGAACAGCCAGTTGCGCACGGCGCTCAACAACCAGACCGTGATGACGCTGCTGGTGCGATTCTTTCTGGCGCTGGTGGTCGCGATCGGGGTAGCGAGCGTGCTGATCGTGTCGGTCGTGCAGAAGACCAAGGAGATCGGCATCCTGCGGGCGATGGGTGCGGCACGCGGCCGGATACTCAGGGTATTCCTGATGCAGGGCGCGCTGATCGGCGCGGGCGGCGCGGTACTGGGCAGCGCGTGCGGTTACCTGCTCACATCAATAATGAGCAATTTCCTGCGCGCGGACGACGGTACGCCGCTCTTTACGGCGACTTTCAGCCCGACGCTTTACCTCTACACGGTGCTCGGCGCAACCGTCCTCGGACTCGTGGCGGCGGTGATGCCGGCGCGCCGCGCCGCCAATCTCGATCCCGCACAGGCGATCCGCGTGTGAATCCCCCGATCATCGACCTCAGGGACATCCACAAGACCTACAACGAGGGGACTCCCGTCGCGTTTGAAGTGCTGCACGGCATCAACATTGCGGTATCCGCGGGTGAATTTGCGTGCCTGATCGGCCCGTCGGGTTCCGGCAAGAGCACGCTTCTCAACCTGATCGGGCTGCTGGAATGGCCGAGCTCCGGGTCCTATCATCTCAAGGGCCGGCCGATCGAGCAGGCAAAGGATGATGAGCGCACGCGGGCACGGCTGGAGACGCTGGGATTCGTGTTCCAGTTCCATCACCTGCTGCCGGCATTCTCGGCGCTGGAAAACGTGATGATTCCCGGCCTCATGCGCTACGGCGCCTACACCGCCCGGCAGCGGGCGAACGCAAGCGAACTGCTCGCGGCGGTCGGGCTCGCTGATGCGTTGCACAAGCGCCCGACGGAACTCTCGGGCGGGATGCAGCAACGCGTGGCGATTGCCCGCTCCCTGGCACTTGCACCCGACCTCGTGCTGGCCGATGAACCAACCGGCAATCTCGATACCCACACTGCGGACGGCGTCTTCGAACTGATGCGCCGTTTCAACGAACTCAAGAACACGGCATTTCTTATCGTGACGCACGATCCCCGACTCGCCG
>MEQT01000263.1 GCA_001770325.1 Betaproteobacteria bacterium RIFCSPLOWO2_02_64_14 | reverse complement strand
TGGTGTACGACGCCGACAGTTTCGCGCTCAAGCGCGCCGTGGGCAAAGAAACGGAGGGCCCGGACGGGTTCCATTCTCCGACCCACATCGCCCTCGCCCGCGACGGGACCGTCTACGTCACCGATGGGCTCAATTTCCGCATTCAAGTGCTGAGCGCGGAACTGCTTTTTCTCAGGACCTTCGGTGCCGCCGGGGACAATCCCGGCCATTTCTCGCGGCCCAAGGGCGTGGCCGTCGACAGCGACGGGAACGTCTACGTCGTTGACGCACTGTTCGACAACGTCCAGATCTTCGACCGCGACGGCCGGCTGCTGCTCGCCTTCGGCTCGCCCGGCGCCACCGCCGGCGAGCTGTGGCTGCCGAGCGCGATTTTCATCGACGCGCTGGACCGCATCTACGTTTCCGATACGTACAACCAGCGCATCCAGGTGTTCCAGTACCTGCGCGCCGCGGGGGGGCGGCCATGAGATCCAGGGGCGTTCTCCGCATTCTGGCGACAGCAGCGCTGGTGTTCGCGGCGGCGCGCCCGTGGGGCGCGGGCATCATTGACACCAAGCACAACCTGTCCGTGACCGGGCCGGGTCCGATCAAGTCCACCACCGAGCAGGAACTGTGCATCTTCTGCCATACGCCGCACAGTGCGCGCCGCGACGTCCCGTATCTCTGGAGCCGCGCGGACCCGACCGTCAGCTACACGACCTACCAGAGTTCCACCCTCTACGCCAGCGTCGGCCAGCCCTCGGGAGCATCGAAATTGTGCCTGAGCTGCCACGACGGCACCATCGCCCTCGGCGCGGTGCTGGCGCGCCCGGCGGAGATCCCCTTTGCCGGCGGCCTCCGCTTCATGCCGCCGGGCGCTACCCTGCTCGGCACCGACCTCTCCGACGATCACCCAGTGTCATTCCGCTACGACGAGACACTTGCCGCCGCCAAGGGCGAGTTCGTCTCGCCGTCTGCGCTGACCGGCGCGGTGCGCTTGGACAAGGAGGGGCTCTTGCAGTGCACGGCCTGTCACGATCCGCACGACAGCGCCAACCGCAAGTTCCTCGTGGCGCCGAACAACTTCGGCGCGCTCTGCACCGCCTGCCATGACCGCACCCAGTGGCTCGCGAGCAGCCATGCCACTTCCAACGCCACCTGGAGCGGCGCCGGCACCAACCCCTGGCCACACACGCCATACCCCAGCGTCGCGGAGAACGCGTGCGAGAACTGCCACCGCCCGCATACTGCGGGCGCCCACGCGCGGCTGCTCAATTACGCATTGGAGGAGGACAACTGCCTCGTGTGCCATGGCGGCAATGTCGCGGTGAAGAACATCGGGGCCGAGCTGGTGAAGCCGTACCGGCATACGGTGCAGGACTACGCCGGCGTGCACGACGCGGCGGAGAACTTCACCGGCACGGTCACGAAGCACGTGGAATGCGCCGACTGCCACAATCCGCACCAGGCGGTCAGCAGCCCCGCAAGCCCGCCCAACGTGCCCGGCGCGCTGCGCGGCGTGAAAGGGATCAGCGCCTCCGGCGCCCCGGTGGCGGCGGCGTCTTTCACCTACGAGATCTGCTTCAAGTGTCACGCGGACAACAACATGCTCTCGTTCGCCGCGATCTCGCGCCAGCCGCCCGGGCGCGGTGCGCCCATCAGGCCTGGCACCCGTCGAAGCCTTCGGCGTTCATCTTGGCCTCGAATGCGGGGGCTACTGCCGCACCCGTCACCAGCGCAGCCGAATCGGCTTCCCAGTTGTTCGGCTTGATGCGGACCATCCAGCCGGAACCGTACGGGTCCGCGTTCACCGTGGCGGGGCTCGCCGCGAGCGCCTCGTTTACCGCGACCACTTCGCCCGCTACGGGCGCCTTGACCGGCCCCACCCATTTTCCCGATTCGACGGTCGCGGCGGATTTGTTCTGCTCGACGCTGCGACCCACCTTCTTCGGCGTGCACGATACGATCTGCCCGGCAAGCGCCGCGGCGTAGGTGGTCATGCCGAGCGTGACGGTGCCGTCGGCCTCGCGGCGCGCCCACACGTTGTTATCGACGTTGTAGTAAAGATCGTCGGGAATGTTGCAGCCCTTGACTGTAGCCATCCTGCCCTCTCAGAAAAAAAGCGCCTTGTCGCAACTCAGGATCAGGTCAGCGAGTTCGCCGCCGCTGGAAAGTTCATCGACTTCGTCGATCACCGAGTCGACCTCCATCTCGTAGCCCGGCAGCGCCGGGCGGCACAGGTAGAACCTCACTCCCGCCGCCTTCGCGTCGCGCATGAACTCGATTATTGTCTTGCCGCCGTCGATCGCCGTCAAATGTTCCGCCACGCCCTTCTGGCAGAGCTTCACGCCTTCCATCGTGAAGAAGATCCTCACCTCGGCGTCCATCGAAGCGAGGATTGCCCCCATGTAAAACGGCGTGGCGCACCGGTGCCGCGTGGACGGCCCGCTGGTCATCACGATGACCACCGATTTCGCCTCGTGCTCGAGATAGCGGGGTTCAGCCATCGAGCCTCCGGCAGCGGATGTCGTCACGACGGCAGCGCTCGCAATATGCGGCCCAAGCCGCGTCCCCCGTCAGGAACCTGGAAAGCGCCTCGGCCGGCGGCGCAGCGGGCGTCACGCGCGCGATCCATGCGTCGTACGGCTCCCGGTTGAGCAGCGCCGGCGCCTCCAGCACCTCTCGATTGGCGCTCGCGATCGTGCAATCGAAGAGATTGGGCACCGGACCCGCCCATTTGCCGCTTTCTATCGTGGCGACCGGCCGGCCGGCCGGCCGCGGCGTGCCCGGGCGGCGTACCCGCACATGCAGGATTTTCCCCGCTATCGTCTGGGAGATGTCGGTCATGCCCACCGCAAGCGCGCCGTCGGCCTCGACCCGTACCCAGATCTGGAACTCGGAGTCATAGTAGAGCTCGGGTCGAAACTCGCAGCCGTTGCACTGCATGGCGGGATCGGGGGCTAGATCACGCCTTTTTCGTGCAGGAAATCCAGCGCATCGCTGACATTCTCGTGGATCGCGAGTTTGCGGGCGGAGAGCCCGATCGCGAGCCCCAGCAGCTGCGTGAAATAGAGGATCCTGACTCCGGTCTTGATGCCGAACTTCATCTCGGCGCGTATCTGGTGCATTTCCAGCCCCGAGTGGCAGGTGGGGCATTCGGTCGCGATCAGTTCGGCGCCGGCATCCTCCGCCGCCTGCAGGAGATTGAGGACGAGCTGCGTCGAGGTGTCCGAATCGGACAGCGTATGGGCACCCCCGCAGCAGGCGGTCTTCAGGGGGAAATCGACGTTCACCGCGCCCGCCGCCTCGAGCAGGTCGTCCATGAAGTGCGGTTTGTGGCTCGACTCCGACCCGGGTCCCCGGTCCTTCTCGGGAAAGATGTGGCGCGGCCGCGTGTACATGCAGCCGTAGTAGTTGGCGATCCGGATGCCGTTCAGGCTCCGGGTGATGCGCCGCTTGATGCCGTCGGGTCCGAGTTCCTCCATCAGCCACTCGAGCAGGTGCAGGGTGCGGACGTCACCCTTGTAGACCGGGTCGCCCGCCTTGCGCGCGAGATCCTGCACGGTCTGCATGGTCTCGGCCGAGGTCGCGCATTCGTACTCGGCTTTCTTGAGATTGTGGTAGCAGCCGTTGCACGGCGCCATCACCGTATCGAATCCCATGCGCTCCGCCGCGATTGCGAGGTTACGCGCGGACATGTAGGTCTGGAGCATGGGATGGATGTTCTTCACCTCCATTGCCCCGCAGCAGTTCCAGTCGGCGAGGTTCTCCATGTGCAACCCGAGCGCCGTCACCAGCGCGCGCGTCGAGCGATCGTAGGGGCCGCCGGAGCCTTCCAGCGCACACCCCGGGTAGTAAGCCACTCTAGCCATCGTTCTCACTGCCCATGGAACACCGGTTATGCCTTCGTTTTGAGCAATCGCTTCTGTTCTTCGACGTATTGCCGCAGCACTTCGCCGGTACGTGCCCAGTTCCTGGTGCGCGGCTTGAAAACCATCATGAGCCCCATCTTGAGCGGCCCCGTAACCGGCATGCGCTTGAGAAACGTCCCAAGCCCGGCGCGCCCGAGCAGCGGCCACTTGTTCATGCGAGCGATCATGATGCCGAGCCAGCCGGTGCGCAGGAGATCAACGATGCTTTGACCGGTGCGCCTGAAGAAATTCGCGATGACCTCGGTATCCTCGATGCGCCCGCGGTCGAAACACTGCCGGGTGAACTCCTCGTCGAACAGCGTGGAGGGGGACGTCGCGACATGCCCTTCGTCTTCCATCCAGTGCTGCAGCGCCTTCATCACTCCCTCCGGGCGCACGTCCTTGGGGCAGATGTTGGTGCACTTGTTGCACGAAACGCACTGCCAGATGATGTCGCGGTCCTTGAGCAGCTCCTCCTTGAGCCCGAGGTTGACGAGGTAGATCCAGTAGCGCGGATTGAAGTCGGTGTTGATCGCGTACATGGTGCAGGAATTGGTGCACGAGCCGCACTGCCAGCAGCGGTGCACGTTTTCGCCGCCGGGGTACGCCTGGATCGTCTTCTGAAAGTCCGCGTCGTAGTCGCTCACGTACCGCGGCTTCATCATGGTATTCCAGTGGCCGGAAACGTCCACCCCGTCGATCACCAGCTTGTCGTGGGTCAGAAGGTCGTCTGCCGCGACCAGTGATTTCTCATGTATCGGCATGTTGAAATCCGGTGAAGCTCGAGCTCCCTTTGCCGGCGCGCTTGTCAATGCCGAGCAGCTTGCGCACCTGCTCATGCGGCGGCGCACCGCGCGCGAAATCCGCTCCCAGGGTTCCCTCGGTCATGGCCCTGAGATAACCGGTATAGGCCTGCGCCAGCGTGAGATCGATCCACAGCGGCACGTCGCGGTAAATCCCCTCGCTCTTGATGCGCTGCCCAAGCCACACGCGGGCGGCTTCGAACACGCCCGGGTCGTTGCCAAACGGGATTTCCCGCATCGCGTCGCCTCCGCCGACGAATTCGCGCAGCGCGCCACTCTGCGTGTTCCGGTCCCACACCCACCGCGTCATGAGCGGAAACCGGACCGGGTCGCTGAAATGAACCACTTCGGCGGCGAAGTCCCACGCTGCCTTCCGGACCTTCGCCGCCGCCCGCATGCTCTCCCGATCCGTCCCCGCCGTGCCGGGCATGGCATCGACGAACCGCTGCATGCGCTGCGAGAGCGATCCGGATTCCTGCACCAGGTCCGCGATGAGCCCCGCTGCAGCCGCCTCTCCCAGCGCCTCGAATGCCGGGAAGATGCGGCGCCGGGCCGTGAACACGCGCTCCAGCAGGGTCTCGATGTCGGCAAGGGCGAGAGGCGTCGACCGGCTACCCGCGAGCGTTGCGGCAAAGCCGCGCTGCTTGGCACTTAAGGCATCGAGATAACCCTCGATGCCCCCGTCCTGCGCCGCTGTCTCGACAAGGCGTGCGAAGTGCCGCTTGAAAAGCGCGTCATCCAGCGCGACGGGCAGCGCCGCCGGTGCGATGTCGTCGGTCGCCGGGGACTCGGTTCGCCTGCGGGGCCAGAGCATCAGGCTGCCGCCTGCGCTGGCGCATGGAGATCGCCGACCGCGCGCATCGCCATCGCCAGCCCATGCGAAATGCAACTGTCGATGTCCTCCGGCGCGAGCGCGGCGCCGCCGACGTAGATGCCCCGCCGCGTGCTGGCGAAGCTCGACGTGTAGTGCTCGGCGCGGTCGATAAAACCATGCTTCTCGAGGCCCACGCCGAACACCTTCGCGATCTCGGGGTTGTCGAGATTGGGGTCCATCCCGATCGCGTGCACCACGAGGTCGAAGGGAATCACGATCGGGCGCTTCACCAGGGTGTCCTCGCCCTTGACCAGCAGCCGCCCATCCGGCCCACGCGTCACCTCGGCGATGCGCGCCTTCACGTACTTGATGCGAAACTCCTCCTGCGAGCGCCAGTAGTACTTGTCCTCGTAGAGCCCGAAGGTGCGGATGTCCATGTAATAGATGTAGACGTCGGTCTTTGGCGCGAGCTCCTTGATCTCCATGGCGAGATTCGCGGAAACGGTGCAGCAGATTTTCGAGCACCACTCGCGGCCGATCTGGCGGTCACGCGAACCCACGCACAGCAGGATACACACGCGGGCCGGCGTGCGTCCGTCCGACGGGCAGGCGATCTTGCCCGCGGCGACCATCTGCTCCACCTGGGTGGTGGTCACCACGTCCTCAAAGGTGCCGAAACCCCACTCCGGCTTGTTGATCGAGTCGAAGTGAGTGAAGCCGGTGGCGAGAATGACGGCGCCGGCTCGTACTTCGGCGCCGTCACTTAAGGTTGCCGTGAAGTCTCCCGCGTCCCCGGTGAGCCGCGCCACCTTCGCGCCGCGATGAATGGTCACGCGGGCATCGCTCTCCACGCGTTTGACCATGCGGCCGATCGCATCTTTCGCCCATTCGCCGGAGGGGACGAGCTTGGCGTAGCGCGACAGGATGGGCGCGCCGCCGAGCACTTTCTCCTTTTCGACCAGCACGACTTTCCTGCCCGCCGACGAGACACCGGCGGCGGTGGAAAGTCCAGTCGGTCCGGCTCCGACGATCAACACCGTATCTATCATTCTCGAATTCCCTATTAAACCGCCGGGGAACGCCGATGAACGCGGAGTTCCCTCGAGACCTATGGGCGCTTACCTGGGTTTATCTGCGGCGGACGATCAGCGGCTGATGGCAAGCTCCGGGGCGTATAGATACTCGATCCTCCCGGCCTCGACCTCCTTGAGGTAGGCCTCGAAATTGCGCTTCGACTCGTCCCACGAGATCCCCATCTTTTCCACCACCTCCTCGCAGGGGCTCGCGTGCCACTGCAGCTGCGCGATCTTGAAGGGGTCCGCGCCGCAGGCGAGCGCGGCGAACTGGATATCCGCCATGATCGGCACTGTGTAGTTCTGATTGTGCGCCTTGCCGATCCACTGGTTCTTGTCCATGGTGGTGATGCAGCCGGTGTCGATGCCGAGCATGACATCGGCGTTGGCCTCCACCCGGGCGACCTTGATCTTGCGGTCGATCGTGAACGAGCGCGTGAATTCGCGTTCGGAAATGATGTGGCGGAAGCCGAAGCCGCAGCAGTCATACCAGGTCGAATAATCGATCACCTGGGCGCCGAGCGCTTCGGCGATCGAAGTGCCGACCGCGGTGCGGTTTCCGCCGAGCACCGTCGGATCGTAGATCGCATCCTCGTGCACCATCTTGTAATAGTGGCACGCGGTATGCACGGTGACCCGGATCTTGGACACGTCCACGGTCTGCAGCTCGGACGCGATGCGGTTGCGCATCACGTGCACCCACTCGGAGTAGTGGACGATCTCTTCGGGGATCACGATCTTGCCGTCCACCAACCGCCCGAGCTTCGCGAGGATGCGCTTCACCTTCTCGCGCAGCTGCGGCGACTCGATCAGGTACTTGCGCACCTCCTTGTAATTGCCGTACGAGGTGCCGCAGTGCACCAGCGGGAAGAAATGCCCCGCCTCGTGTCCGTGCTGCCTGCCCGACACGTACGCCTGGTGGAAATTCCGCAGGAACACCGCCGCCAGCGACTCCAGGTTGCCGATGCCCGATCCGTGGTAGTTCCACGCCGTGCACGACGTCTGGTCGGTTTCGTCGAGATAGTCATTCCCGGGGACCATGCCCAGCTTGTTCATGGTCCACAACAGCGCGGTGGGATAACCGGGGATGTTTCCGCATTGCCCGCACGATTTGTGATGCCAGAGCTGCGTGGTCGGGATCTTCTTGTTCCAGCCATAGAGCAGCTGCACGTTGACCGGCCGGTGCGCCTCGCTCACGCGGTGGACGATGATTTCGCCCTCCTTCTCGAGCTGCCACATGTGTTCGCGCACATCGTCCATGCGCTCGGCGAGATCGAGTGTGCGCCGGTCGACATGCTTGCGCACCCAGGCCGTGGCGGCCTCCGCCTGTTCGGGCGGCAGGTTGGTGGGCTGGAAAAAAGCGCCGTGGCCGGCGATGCCGGCGCCGTCGCTGGGATACAGCTCGGATGGGTTCATCGCGGTCCCTCCATGAACGAATGCGGAATGATGAATGATGAATGATGAATTGACACCGTTCCTCCCGCCTTATGCATGACATTCCGCATTCGTGATTCAGCATTCATCATGGTTCTTGCTCGTCCTTCCGCTCTTCCACCAGTTCCTCGTACTCCTCGCGCTTTTCTTCGATGAAATCCTGGATCACGTCGTAGAGGTTCTCGTCCATGATTTCCAGCGACTTGAGCACCCCGGTCATCTCCCAGATGGTGTACATCTCGACCGAGGTCTTGAGCGAGACTTCCCACGCGGTGTCGGTCGTCTGCAGCGTGCGCACCGGGATCGCCTTGCGCAGGGTTTTCAGATTGCCCTGCACCTTCTGGATATTGGGGCCCCAATCCGGGAAATGGTCCGGCTGGATCATGTCGGGGGAGAGCTGATTGCCGGTCGTGATGAGTTTCAGCATGACGCGCCCGAAGGGCCGCAGCACGTCCTTCGCCGACTGCATGCCGTGCTTGATCGCCACTTCGCGCATGATCGCGACCAGGCCGCCGGGGGAATTCTGGAAAGGGCAGCGGGCGGCGCACGTCATGCACTGGGCGCAGGCCCAGATTTTTTCCTGCATCGCGTCGTAGATTTGCTCCACGTTCTCGGTCCACAGCAGCTGGACGATCTCGCGCGGACTGTAGTCGTAGAAATGCGCCGAGGGGCAGGTCGCCGTGCAGATGCCGCAATTGAGGCATCCGTTCAGCTCATGCTCGTAGCGCAGATCGGACTTGATGTCCTCGAATATCTCCTGCATTTCTGCGTACGTCGCCATGTCATCCTTGTGTTGCGCGCGCCAGGCGGTATGTCACGTCCGTTCCAGGGCGCGGTTGGCGCGCCGGCCCGGCCGTCGGCGATAACGTTACTTCTTCTTCATGAAAAAGATGAACTCGTTGTCGGCGGTATCGGAAGCGAGCAGCGCGTTGCCGGTCTGCTTGGAAAACGCCTGGAAATCTTTCACTGATCCCGGGTCGGTCGCGAGAATCTTGAGCACCTGGCCCGAAATCATGTCGGTCAGCGCCTTCTTGGCGCGCAGGATAGGCAGCGGGCAATTAAGGCCTCTTGCGTCAAGCTCCTTGTCGAATTGCATGAAACTCCTCTTTGGCTTAAATTAGTGTTCTCTAAAACTCTAATATACTTCGAAGGAAAAATGGCCGCAACACATTCTGTTGCTTGGATCGACCTCCGCCGGGCGCATCTGAGTCCAAGATAATGCGCGGCGTTGCATTATAGCTTTCCGCTAAGTAGCTGCGTTGAAAGAATAATCCCCACAAGCAGCCACATCGCAGGTCTATCATTGGCGCATGTGCGGGAGGCAGCAGGGCCCGCGGCGGCAAACGAGGCGAATCCTGGACAAACACGATTTCAAGCCCGACACGCGCTATACCCTGAGTTGGCGGAACGCGGCAGGCCGGGTGCAGCCGGCAAACGTCTACGTTTTCAGGGTTTGCGAGCGCTTCCTCATCGGCCGCCTGGCAGGCGACGACGGGTTGCTGCGCAGGATCGACTACACCGATGTGGTGAAAGTCGTCGCCGTCACCGAAGTTCCCCCGCTCGGGCGCTATGCGGTGCCTGCGGCGCTGCTCGACGAGAAATTCTGGCGTGATCGGCTGCTGATGCAGCACTACGCGACATCGCCGCGGTACGGCAAATAGCGCTCCGAATCCCGGGCGCCCGCCATTCCATCCAGTCGAGCGAACTCGCTGTCGCGCCTAACGCTTTCCCGCGTCGCGGCGAAGTTCGTCGTGCAGCCGCCGGAGTTCCCTCAACCTCGCTTCGGTGCTCGACATCAGGAAAAAATCCCCGTCGCCGCTTTTCAACGCAATCTGCATCTGTTCGACGGCGCCCGCGATATTGCCCATGCGCGCGTAGGCTTCGCCCTGCGCGCGATGCTGCGCGAGCCGCTTGTTCAGCATGGCGTAGGCCCGCGCCTGGAGCAGGTACAGCTTGTAATCCTCGGTTTGCATCTGCAGCCGGCTCTCGACCACCTTGAGCGCTTTCTGTGCCTGTCCCGTCGCGAGCAGCGCGTTGGCGAACTCATGAACCAGCGCGCGGTGACCGGGAAAGAGCCGCAGCGCGTCCTGAAAACAGACGGACGCCGCCTTGAAGTCGCCCGCGGCAAACTGCACCCGGCACCCGAGCGTCTCCACGATCGCGTTCGCCGGCAGGACCTTGCGCAACGCGGCAAACTCCTTGCGCGCGCCGGCGTAGTCTTCCGTCCGCAGCAGGCTCAGGGTGAGTCCGTAGCGGCTTGCCGCCTCGCTCAGGTAGCGCCGTTCCGCGAGGCCTTCCCGGAAAAATGCGAGCGCATCCCGGGGGGAATCGAGTTCCGCCCTGAGTTTCGCCCGGATCAGCTGAAATTCCACGCTGTCGGCAATCTGGCGGTAGGGCAGCGACTCGACCCGATTCTGCACGTCGGCGATGCGCTCGAAAGTGAGGGGATGGGTGCGCAGGTAGGAAGGTGCGCCGCCCTCGTAGATGCGGGTCACCCGCTGCAGCCGGTCGAAGAACGCAGTCATCGCGCGGGGATCGAAACCCGCCCGATCCAGTATCTGCAAACCCACGCGATCCGCCTCGCGCTCGTTGTCGCGCGTGAAGTTGAGCTGGCTCTGGATCGCTCCCGCCTGCCCGAACGCGAGCGCCGCCTGGGCCGCCTGCGAACTCGCGCGCGCGGCGAGTATCGCCACCGCCATCGCGGCAAGCGATGCGATTTGGCTCTGCTTCTGCTGCACCACCATGCGCGCGATATGCCGTTGCGTGACGTGCGCGATCTCGTGCGCCAGCACGCTCGCCATCTCTGATTCGCTTTGCGCGTTGAGGATCAGTCCGGTGTTGACGCCCACGAACCCGCCAGGCAACGCGAACGCGTTGATCTGGCTGTCGCGCAAGAGGAAAAAGTCGAAATTCTGCCGCGCTTCGTTGCTGTGCGAGGCCAGGCGGTCGCCCAGGTTGTTGATGTAATCGGTCGCCTCGATCTCATCATAGAAGCTGCGGTCTGCGCGCACTTCCCGCATGATGCTCTCGCCCAGGCGGCGCTCGTGCGCCGGCGAAAAATCGCTTTGCGCGACCTCCCCGAGTTCGGGCAACCCCTCGGCCACCGCACGCGGAATCGCAAGCAGCAGTAGAATCAACAGATAGCGCAGGGTCATGATGCTATGATAAACGGAGGCGCGGAGAGTTCCTAACCACATGGCACGCAGGCGGTTGACGCACTTCGACTCACGGGGGCAGGCGCGCATGGTCGACGTGGGCGGCAAGGCCGAAACGCGGCGTGTCGCGCGGGCGGGCGGGCGCATCGCCATGTCGTCGGACACGCTGGAGCAGATCGCCGCCGGAACCGGCAGCAAAGGTGACGTTCTCGGCGTCGCGCGCATCGCGGGCATACAGGCGGCAAAGCGCACGTCCGAGCTCATCCCGCTCTGCCATCCACTGGCCCTCACGCGGATCGACATCGACTTCGTTCTTGATCGACCGCACACGGCGGTCGAATGCATTGCCACCGCCGAAACCACTGGTCGCACAGGCGTCGAGATGGAGGCGCTTACGGCCGTCGCAGCCGCGCTGCTGACGGTCTATGACATGTGCAAAGCCGTCGATCGCGGCATGCGCCTGGAGCGGATGCAACTGCTGGAAAAAAAAGGCGGCAAATCAGGTCACTGGGTCGCGGGCAGGAAAACCCGCGCAGGTTGATGTGGAGAGTACGCATGTAGCATGTTCGCCATGGTATTCCGCAATTGAAGAATATTTTCTTGCGAATCTCGAACTGCTCGAGGCTGCAAGGAATCGGATACGCGGTGCTGAAGCAGACGATTGGGGAAACCCGGGCGTACATACGTGAAGAGAGGCCGTGCTTATGCTCTGGCAGGTACTGAAGAGTAGTTTCAGCAAAAGGAAGGCGAGTGTACCGTTCTCGTCGGCGAAGCGCGACGATCCAGACCGGCCCGGCGGCGTGGTGTTCCTGGCCAATGTCGATAAAGCGCGTGAATTAGACCCGGCCGATCGCCTTGAATCGGATCAAGCCAGCCTGCGGCTCCGAGTCTGGATCCCGGCGCTGCACCTGCTGCAGCGCGTACCGGTGCATCTGGTTCCCCTCGATTACATGCAATCCGATCCGCAGCTTGCTTCGCTGGGTGACGTTCGCGTGATCGTAATCGGGAAGTTCTCCGTCGCAACCATCCTAAAGCAACAGGATCGGTTCGATGCTCTGGCCGATTGGGCCGCATCAATTGGAGAGCACTGCCGTGTCGTGGCTGATCTTTGCGACGATCTCGCTGCTGCAGGCCAGATGTTCAACGAACCTTACTTGGAGCGCTTCCAGCGGCGATTGTCAAACGCGTGCGTGCTCACGGTCTCAACCAATTCGCTCGCGGAACGATTGCGCCCGATTGCGAAGCACGGCGTCCACGTGGTTGAAGACCCGTACGAATCTTCTGTCGCAGGGACGCCGCATTTTGAGGTTGGCCCGACGTTGCGCCTCTTGTGGTTTGGCGTCTTTGGGCCGTCATTTCGCCCGTTTGTTGAGAGCCAGCTTATCGCCATCGCGCGTGGCGTTCGCGGTCGCCCCGTGGAAATGGTATTTCTGACAAACGCATCCCACGCTGCACTGGTTAGCGAGATGGCACAGGTGATCGCAGCTGTCAATCCGGCGTTTTCGCTGCGCTTTGAACCGTGGTCTCTTGCAGCTGCTGCGCAGGCAAGAGAGGACTGTGACATCGTCACGCTGCCGCAGGAGACGGGAAGTCCGTGGGGCAATGTCAAGTCGCACAACCGATTAGTGGAAACAATTCGCGCAGGTCGATTTGCGGTAGCTTCTTCGATTCCAGCCTATCTGGAACTAAGGGACTATGCTTGGATCGACAACAACCTCTCAGCAGGAATTGCCTGGGCGCTGGACCATCCCGCTGAGGTCGTTAACAGGATTGCGGCGGGGCAAGAATATGTCGCTCAGCGGTTTTCCCCCCATCGGATTGGTCGCCGCTGGGAAGAAGTTCTCGGGTTGCATGCCGATTCAGACGCGAAGAGTGTTGGCGCAGACGTGGTCCGGCTGAACCTTGGTTGCGGGGACAAGATTCTTCCGGGGTATATCAACGTCGACGTTGCGCCCACGCGCGCTGGCCGCCAGCCCGACGTCATCAGCGACCTGCACAATCTCGAGGCATTTGAAGATGAAACCGCTGACGAAATCATGGCCATACACGTTATCGAGCATTTCTGGCGCTGGGAGGTACTCGATGTTTTGCGCGAATGGGCGCGAGTGCTCAAGCCCGGAGGGCACATGATCCTGGAGTGCCCCAATCTAGTGTCGGCTTGTGAGGAGTTCCTCGAGGATCCCGGCGCTCGTTCCGGCCCGGGACTGGAGGGTCAGCGGACAATGTGGGTTTTTTACGGCGACCCGGCTTGGCGCGATCCTCTCATGACTCATCGGTGGGCGTACACGCCGAAAAGCCTCAAGGCTTTGATGGAAGAAGCGGGATTGGTGAACATCAGACAAGAGGCGGCGCAGTTCAAGTTGCGGGAGCCTCGCGATATGCGGCTGGTGGGAGAGAAAGCTGCGACCGGGGGTTGACCCACCTCAAAGTCAGGACCCACCCGGCACATGTGCGTGAATAGAAAAACATGTTGGTTGGACGCTCCGTCGAGAGTTGGTTACGATACGGGGTATGCTGGGAAACCGGCACGCGCATGGCTCGCGCACCAATTTGGCTTGAGCGGCGGATGTAAACCGCCCGCGTGAAGAATACATCGCTGGAGGGTTTATGAACAAACGTCGCAGGACGGTCCTCAGGCTGGCAGGAGGCGCGGGGGCATGGTCTGCCGCCGCCGCCTGCGGACTCATCGCAGGCGGCCAGGCGTGGGCCGCCAACCGCAACGAGGCGGCGTTCCAGGCAAAGGCCGTTGCCGATGCATTGAAGAATCTCGGGGCCGGCAATCTCGTCGAGAGCCGGGATATCGTCATCACCGCGCCGGATATCGCCGAGAACGGCGCCGTCGTGCCGGTCGCCGTGACGAGCAAGATCGCCAATACGGAAAGCATCGCGATCCTGGCAGAGAAGAATCCATTTCCGCTCGCTGCGAGCTTCGACATCACGCCCGGCGCGGACGCGTACGTCTCGACCCGCATCAAGATGGGCCAGACCTCCGATGTGCGGGCGATCGTGAAGGCCGGCGGAAAGTACTTCACCGCCACCAAGGAAGTCAAGGTGACGGTCGGAGGCTGCGGCTGACCGCCTGCCGGCACGCCCACGACGACAACAGGAGGACTGGCGAACATGTCTGAACCGATGAAGATCCGCGCGACGCTGCAGGGCGACGTCGCGGACGTCCGCATATTGATGATGCACCCGATGGAAACCGGGCAACGGAAGAACTCCAAGGGCGAGCTGATCCCGATGCATTTCATCAAGAATGTCGTAGTGAGCCACAACGGCAAGACCGTGCTCGACGCCGAGTGGACCCAGGCGATTTCGCGCAACCCGTTCCTGGGGCTGCGCGTCAAGGGCGCCAAAGCCGGCGACAAGATCAGCGTCACCTGGATCGACAACAAGGGTGACAAGCGCACGGACGAAACAGCGGTGGCCGCGGGCTCATAGCCGCGGCGCCGGTTCTGACAAGAACACAGAAGGAGGGGATCATGCCGAATTTGCTGGGCGGCATTGCCGCAAGCGCTTTGCTATTTCTTGCGGTTTCGGTGCCTGCGCAAGCGGCCGACCCGCTTGCGGTCGGGCGCCAGATGCTCGCCGAGGACAACCCGGGCGAACTGTGGATCGAGAAGGGCAAGACCCTGTTTTACGAGAAGCGGGGTCCCAGGGGCGTGTCACTGGAGCAATGCGACTTCGGCATGGGCCCGGGCAAGCTCGAAGGCGCCAGCACTCGGTTGCCGCGCTACTTCCCGGATACCGACAAGGTGCAGGACCTCGAGTCGAGACTTGTCACCTGTATGGTTCAACTGCAGGGGTTCAAACGCGAGGACGTCATCAGACGGGCGATCAGTCCCGGCGGCAGCAGCGGCTCCGACATGGAGGCCCTGGCGCTTTACATCACCTCCCGCTCGAACGGGATGAAAATGAACGTTTCTCTCAACCACCAGAAGGAACGAGAGATGTACAAGGCCGGAGAATATCTCTTCTTCCGGCGCAGCGGACAGACGGATTTCGGGTGTGTGCAGTGCCACGGCGATGCCAACAAGCGCATCCGCCTGCAGGACCTCATCCATATGACCAGCAAGCAAGGCGTGCAGGAGGTGGTCTCGACCTGGCCCGCGTATCGCGGCGCGCATTACGTGGTGCGGACCATGCAGTGGCGGCTCTATGACTGCTTCTGGCAGATGCGGCTGCCGGAGCTCGCGTACGCGTCCGATGTGTCGATCGCATTGACCACTTATCTCCATTACCAGGGAAACGGGGCCGTAACCAGGGTGCCCGGATTCAAGCGCTAGGGAGGCGAGGAGAGCCACATGAAAAAAACATGGTTCAAATGGGCGGCGCTCGGCGTCCCGGTACTCGTAATCGCGGGTTGCGCGACCTATCCCGATCCGGCCACCACGCGCCGGGTCGCGGAAAAAATGGTGAACGAGAGTTTCACTGCGCCGGCGCCGGCCTTGCTGAAGCGCCTGGCGCAGGACAAATCACAGCAGATTTGCAGCAAGATCGGCGGCGCCCAGCTCACGCAGGAGGAAGCCGCCGAGGTGGCCAGGCTGGCGCGCGCCTCCATCAAGTATCCGCCTTCCGGGAAGCTCGTGGGCGACTGGAAGCGCGGCGACAAGCTCGCACACGATGGCGCCGGCGACCGCATCCAGCGCGGGCGGCTCGAGAAGCGCAAGGAAAACGGCGGTCTCTGCCAGAACTGCCATGCCCTTGCTCCCGGAGAGATCAACGTGGGCAATGTCGGGCCGAGCCTGACCGGCTACGGCCTGCAGCGCGGAACCTCGGATTCGATCGCGAAACTCACCTACGAGCGGATCTACAACGCGTGGGCGTACTCCCCCTGCTCCAACATGCCGCGCCTTGGCGCCACCGGCCACCTTACGCCCGAGCAGATCACTCACATGGTAGCGTATTTGATCGACCCGCAGTCCCCGGTCAATAAAAAATAGCTGACGCGACGCAACAGAGGACAATGCGGCTTACGGACGATCCTTTGGGTTCATGAACTTGATCGGCAGCGGCGTATTCCTGAGATATTTAATATAGCGATCGAATAATGCTGTTGCGTGCCGCTGGTCGTGCTCTCGAAGGAGGAGCGCGACAAGGTCAAATGAATGGTAAACAGTGTGCAAGAGCAAACTTGCCTTGAGCAAGTCCTCTTTGGAATAGGATTCCAGCGTGGTGAAATCGCGCACGAAAACCGCGTCGGCCCATAGCAATTGGCTCATCGGAAGGTAGGGATTCTCCTGCGTAAATGGCCGGAAGCAGCGTCCTGCGACGTCGACGAACTTGTGAAGGACAAAGCCGCACTCGCGGAGAAACATCTGAATGTCACAGAACAGCGGTTGGTTCCGGTAAAGAGGAACGAATTCGACTTCGCATTCGACTACCACGGCGTGCTCAAGCTTTTGCTGGCCGTGCGTGAGTACGGTTAATTCGGCACCTTGGATATCGATCTTGATCAGATCGGGTAAAGCGCAATCGACGATGTCATCGAGCCGAGTGGTCTGCACCTTCTCACTGCGGACAACATGGAAGTTGCCGCCCGGATCTGCCGCGCCGATGGTCGAGAAAAGGTCGATAACAGCAGGATCCGGAGCAAACATCGAAGAACATCCAGGATACCGGGCCACGTGGAACGTGGCGGGTTGGCCATCGCCAAGGAAGGCGGCATGGTAGCAGTAGGGTCCCGACCGCTTCCTCAACTTGGCGATTTCTTCCTGGTTGGGCTCGAAGCCTGTGACCCGGGCCTGGCCCTGGCGAACGAGCGTAGCGTAATGATCATCGCCTTCCTCCATTGCGCCGATGTCCATGACCTCGACCACCGGCAAGGCAACGTCCAAAATCTCACTCAATCGCTCCGTCTTAGCGACTCCCGCGATTCGCATGGTTGAGCTCCTTTGTCTGACGTTCGGGGCCTTGTCTATTATGACATTGTCCGGTGCCCTCGCAGGAGCGTCCCCGACGCGGCCAATCGGAATAACGAGTGCCGGCGAGCCTTGGCGGGCAAGGGCAGCGCACGTTCCCGGTGACAGCAACAAATGGCGCCCACTTTTTCCCATAGGCACAGCGTGAACAGCTCGCGGCGCGAGTTCCTGCAAATCATGGCGGTGGCCGCGGCCTACGGAATGCCCGTGGATAGCGGCAAAGCGCTCGCCGCGAGCCGCGTCGATCGCTTTTATGACTTGCCCGAAATCGCCAATGGCGTGACCTTGATGCACTTCACCGACTGCCACGCCCAGCTGCTGCCGATTTATTTCCGCGAGCCTGACGTCAACATCGGCCTCAACGCGGCGTTCGCCCGCCCCCCGCACGTGGTCGGCGACGCGCTGCTCAAGCACTTCAAGATCAGCCCCAGGACGCGGCTGGCGCACGCATTCACCCACCTCGACTTCGCGAATGCCGCCCGCACCTACGGCAAGGTCGGTGGTTTCGCGCATCTGGCAACGCTGGTGAAGCGCGTGCGCGCGCAACGCCCCGGCGCGCTGCTGCTCGATGGCGGCGATACCTGGCAGGGCTCGGCCACCGCTCTCTGGACCCGGGCGCAGGACATGATCGATGCGAGCAAATTGCTCGGCGTCGAGGTGATGACGGGACACTGGGAGTTTACGTACG
>MEQT01000262.1 GCA_001770325.1 Betaproteobacteria bacterium RIFCSPLOWO2_02_64_14 | reverse complement strand
CTGCTCCGGGTCGGAATTCCGTCAAATTCCACAGGTCTGAGCCTGTCCCAGATCAACGTACCCACGCTGGTGATGCACCATGTCAACGATCAATGCAGCATCACGCCGTACGCTGGCGTGCAACCCCTGCTGCAGGGGCTCACAGGTGCGCCGAAACTTGAGGGGATGACGATCAAAGGTGGTTCCACGCCTTCGGGAAACCCCTGCCAGGCGTTGCATTATCACGGATTCATCGGCATCGAAGGCGCCGTAGTCGCTCGCATGGCGCATTGGATCAAGTTCGGTTTCCGGGAGAAACCGTAACCCGCTGTGCCTCAATGGAGTAAGGCTCGATGTCCAGCTAATTCGAGTCTGACGCATGAGCACTCTAGCCTCGTCGGGCCGGAACCGTTACCGGCGTCGGCCCAGTCCACCCAGGTCGCCGGCGTGGAACACCAGCGGCTCACGACGGGAGTAGCGGTAGCGTTCCACCGTTCCGAGGATGATGAAGTGGTCGCCGGCGTCATGCAACTTGGCGCGCCGGCACTCGAAGAGCGCCACGACGCCGTCCAGAAGCGGCGCGCCGCCCAGGCCCTCGCCCAACTCCAGTCCGGCGAACTTGTCTTTCGCTCCGCGGCTGAAACGGCGGGAAAGCCGGCCCTGATCGGCAGCGAGTACGTGTATCGCAAAATGGCTGGCGCCCGAAAAGACGCTCCGGCTGGGCGCGGTGCGGGAGAGACACCACAGCAGCAGCGGCGGAGCGAGCGAAACCGAACAGAACGAATTCACGGTCACACCCGCGAGCCGGCCCTCGCCTGAGCACGCCGTCACCACCGTCACGCCGGTCGGGAATCGCGCGAGCGCAGTGCGGAACTCGCGCGAGTCGATCGCCGGAGAGGCACGGCGAAACGTATCCTCCTCCGGCCATGCGGCCGGATCGCCGAGCGACCCGGCCACCGCTTCAGCACTCTTGTCCGCGCGCACGCTTGCTCCCGTCCAGGTATCGATATGCCCACCGCCGCAGCCGCCTCCCCAGTGGTCGGGTCTCGCGGCCATGGCGCCTGTCTGCATTCTAGTGACGGCGATTTGCCGTGAAAACATACAAAACAGTAAAATGATTTTGTCCGTTTTTTCCATAATCGCGCCGCCATGAACAAGCTGCTCGCGATGACGATATTCGTCCGTGTTGCCGAAAGCGGGAGCTTCACCGCCGCCGCGGCCCAGCTTGGCCTGTCGGTATCGGCGGTGGCGAAAGCGGTCGATCGTCTCGAACAGGACCTCGGGGTTCAGTTGCTCGCGCGCTCGACGCGCAAGCTCGCGTTGAACGACAGCGGCCGCGAATTCTACGCGCGCTGCGTGCGCGTCCTGAACGACATCGAGGACGCGGAATCGACTCTGCGGGGCGCGCGCGAGACCCCGCGTGGGCGCCTGCGCATGGTGCTGCCCATACTCTTCGGCCGCCTCACTTTCTTTCCGCATATCGCGGAGTTCAACGCCCGCTACCCCGAGATCGTGCTCGAGGTGAGCCTCGACGACCATTCCGTCGACCTGATCGAGCACGGCCTCGATCTCGCGGTGCGCGTGGGCGAACTCAACGACTCGCGTTACGTTGCGCGGATGCTGAACCGGGGCCCGCGCCTCACCGCCGCCGCCCCCGCCTACCTCAAGCGGCATGGCGAGCCGCGGACACCGCAGGATCTCGCGGCGCACAATTGCATCCTCACCGCCTCCGACCCGGTATGGCCGTTCAACGTCGGCGGCCGCCGCGTCGAAGTCGCGGTAAAAGGCAACCTGGTGGTAACCGGCGGCGACGCGCTGCGCGAGGCGACGCTCCTCGGCCTGGGCATCGCGCAATCGAACTGGTGGACCTTTCGTCACGACCTTGCGGCTGGCACCCTCACCGCGATGCTGGAGAAGTTCGCGGTGCAGGGCCGCCCGATCAGCGTCGTCTATCCGCCCACGCGGCACGTGCCGCGGAAGCTTCGCGTCATGATCGATTTCCTGGTGGAGATCACCAGGGTCGAACCCGGTGCTGATGCCGCAAGCGCCGCGGCGCCCGCACGACGGCGTTGACCCGGCGCGGGCTTTGCCGGAATGAACATAGAAACTGTTTCTTCCTGGAGTTGAATGTTTCCCCACGCCTCTTGCGTATCATAGCCCCCGGTCGGCATACCTTGCCGCCATCTTCGGAGAACCGCCTGTGAGACTCGGATATTTCACGATGCCGCTCCATCCGCTGGAGCGCAATTGCACCGAGACGCTGCAGGAAGACCGCGAAGCCATCATCCTGGCCGACCGCCTCGGCTTCCACGACGCATTCGTGGGCGAGCACCTCGCCGACAGGGCCGAGAACGTCCCGAGCAGCATGATCTTTCTCGCCTCCCTCATCAGCGATACGAAAACGATCAGGCTCGCGACCGGTACTTCCAACCTGTCGCAGATGCATCCGGTGCTGATCGCCTCTCACGCCGCGCTGCTCGACCACCTCGCGAAGGGACGGTTCATTTTCGGCATCAGCGCGGGCGCACTCAGATGCGACGCCGAGGCGTTGGGGAACTACAACGAGGACCGCAACAAGATGCTCGCCGAGGCGATCGACGTTATTCTCGCCATCTGGGAGCGCGACCCGCCGTACGACATCGACTTTCCCGGCAACCGCTACAAGGTCTCGGTCGCCCGCACCCAGGATCTCGGCATCGGCCGCGGCTACCTCTACAAGCCGTACCAGAAGCCGCGCCCGGAGATCGTCGGCACCGTGCTCGCGCCGTATTCCAAGGGGGTCATCGCGATGGGCGAGCGCGATTTCCATCCGCTGTCGGCCAATTTCCTGCTCTCGAAATGGCTGGCGAGTCATTGGCAGAACTATTGCGAAGGCAAGCGCAAGGCGGGCGAGACCGCGAATCCCGACGACTGGCGCATCGCGCGCACCATTTTCGTTGCCGACGACGACAAGGTTGCGCGGCGCTATGGGCGCGATGACGCGATGAGCCCCTATCGCTACTACTGGCGGATGCTGCTCTACAAGAACCTGAAAGCGGGGCGCCAGATCGTGTTCAAGGTCGATCCGTCGCAGTCCGACTCCGAGCTCACCGAGGACTACCTGCTGGACAACCTGGTGATTTACGGCACGCCGGACAAGGTCGCGGACGAGATCCTCAAGCTGCGCGAGGACGCCGGAGACTTCGGAGAGATCGTCTATGCCGGCATGGATTGGGTGGATCCGGCGCTCACCAGGCGCTCGATGGAACTGATGGCGACCGAAGTCATGCCCCGCGTCAACCGGGCGATCGGCAGCCGACAGGATCGGCCGCGCGTCGTAGCCGCCGCGGGGTCGTAAACGGATGCTCTGCCGGATTCCATCGGGCAGTTCGTAGGTTGGGGTGAACGGCGTGAACCCCAACAATCGACGTTCGATGTTTGTAAGCTGGCATCCCCTGCCGGTGCACGATTGCCGGCATGCGCGCGGACTGAACTTGAATTCACATCACCCCGCCTCCTATCGGAGGCACCCCTCCTCAGACGAGAGGGGAGGGTGTGCAAACAGATATTCGCGTCCATATCGAACGGAAAACAATTGATGGCCCTCTCGCCTGACCCCGCAGGAACCGAACCCCCGCGATGCCGCGGACCGCATCCTCAGCCGAGACGGCCGGCGTTCCTGCTGCCGCCCGGCGCGGCCGACTGCCACGCTCACGTTTTCGGCGCGAGGCAGCGGTACGGCTACGCCGCCGACCGCCTCTACACGCCGCCGTCGGTGTTTGCGCAGGACTACATCGCCATGCTCGATGCGCTGGGTCTGGAGCGTGCGGTCGTGGTGCAATCGGGCGTGCACGGCACCAACAACAGCGTGATCGTGGACGCCATCGCGCAGTCGCGCGGCCGCCTGCGCGGCATTGCGCTGATCAGCGAAGACATTGCCGACACCGAACTCGACCGGCTCGCCGCGGCGGGCATTCGCGGTTTTCGCGCGAACCTGGTGGCGCGGACCGGCGTCCAGTATGAGGCAGCCAGGCGGCTGGCCGCGCGTGTGAAGCGGCTCGGCTGGCACGTGCAGTGTCTTCTCGACATCGAAAACTTCCCGCGCGTAGACGAGGTTCTCGCGGATTTTCCGGTCGAGGTGGTGATCGATCACATGGGCCGTCCCGACACCCGCGGCACGGTGGACGCGCCGGGATTCCAGTCGCTCATTCGACTGCTGCGCAGCGGACGCGGCTGGTCAAAACTGTCCGCGCCTTACCGCACGTCGACGCAGCCGTTCCCCTATTCCGACATCACGCCATTTGCGCACGCGCTCGTTGCAGCGGCCCCGGAGCGCCTGGTCTGGGGCTCGGACTGGCCGCACGTGATGCTCGATGGCCCGATGCCGAACGACGGCGATCTGTGCAGCCAGCTCGCGGTGTGGGCCCCCGACCTGGAAATTCGCAACAAGATTTTGGTGGACAACCCGAAGCGCCTGTACGGATTCTAGTGTCATAAGTCCGTTTCAGAACTTTTTCTCGTCCCCGGCGTATGGCAATGTCCAGAGTAGGTTGGGGTAAACGAGGTGAACCCCAACAATCGACGTTCGTTCCGCGTTGGGCATCACTGCGTTCAGCCCAACCTACCTCTGCTACGAATTTACGACTCGGCACACTAGAAGTCGGCCGAAGCCAGGTGCGGCGAAGACTCCAGCGTTACCGCAAGTTGCCGGTGTGGCCGAGCGAATAGCGGCCGGGCTGCGGCCAGACGAGAAGCCCGTGGGGCTCGGCGCCGACCTTGACCTTTTTCACCGAGCCGTTCGTCGTATCGATCGCGTAGACGACGTCGTCGAAACGGCTTGAGAGCCACAGCGTCCTGCCGTCGGCGCTGACGTTGCCCATGTCGGGGCTGCCGCCGCCGGGAATGGTCCAGGTCGCCACGACTTTGCGCGTCGCAATGTCGATCACCGCAACGCTGCCCTTGCCACCAGGCGCTCCGTAGACCTGGTGCGTGCCGCGGTTCGCAACATAGAACCTGGTTGCATCGCGGCTCGGATAGAGCGAGTGCGTGCCGATGCCGGTGCCGATATATCCGACTTCGGCAAAGCGCTCGCCATCGATCACGAATACGCCGCCCGCATGCATGTCGGCAACATAGAACAGCTTGCCATCCGGGGAGATGCGGATGTCCTGCGGCATGCCACCCTTTGAGAGCTTGAGGTAGCCCAGCACCTTGCGCCCGACGAAATCGATCTTCGCGAGCCGGCCCCCGAACTCGCAGGTGAAGATCGCGTAGCGGCCGTCGATCGAGAAATCGGCGTGGTTGATCCCGGGGCATTCCGGCACGGGCAGCGAGCTCTGCAACGCCATCGTTTGCGGGTCGCGGAAATCAAGCCGCTTGCGCGCCTCGGCGACGATGATCGCCGAGCGCCCGTCCGGGGTGAAATACATGTTGTAGGGATTGTCCACGTCGATCGGCTTGCCGGGCTTGCCGGTGATGGGATCGATCGGCGTCAACGTGCCATCGAAGCGCTTCTCGGCGTTGTTCGTCACCCACAGAGTCTTGAGATCCCACGACGGCACCACGTGCTGCGGATGCACGCCCACCTTGAAGCGGTCCACAACTTTCATGGTCTCTGGATCGATCACCGTCACGTCGTTCGAGCGACGGTTCGGCACGTAGATCCGTTGCAGCGCTTTGGCCACGTCGGGCCGGATCCTGCCGGCGGCGGTCTCGCTGTAGAGGTTCGCGGGGTTGACCACCGGCGGCATCCCCGCCACGGTCTCGATCGCGCCTCGCCCCTGCTGCGCGACTGCGAATCCGGTCAAGGCAAGCAGCACGCACACGCAGGCGGCTCCCCCGCTGAGAATCGCGTCCAAACTCGGAAAGTATCTGGTGCGGGTCATTGGCGTTGTGCTGTCACGAGAAAATAGATCAAGCATTTACGCGTGGCAGTCTCTCGGACATTTAAGTCCGACGGGCTGCTAGCGCAAGTTGCCGGTGTGCCCGAGCGAATAGCGGCCGGGCTGCGGCCAGACTGTCAGGCCGTGCGGCTCCGCGCCGACTTTGACCTTTCCCGTCACCGCACCGGTCGCGGTATCGAAGGCATAGATCAGGTCGTCGAAGCGGCCCGAGAGCCACAGCGTCCTGCCGTCGGCGCTGACGTTGCCCATGTCGGGGCTGCCGCCGCCGGGTATGGTCCACGTCGCCACCACCTTGCGCGCCGCGAAATCGATCACCGACACGCTCCCCTTGCCGCCCGGCGCCGCGAACACTTTGTTCGAGCCCCGGTTCGCGACGTAAAGTTTCGTCCCGTCGCGGCTGGGGTAGAGCCCGTGCGCGCCCACACCCGTCGCGATGAAGCCGACTTCCGCGAAGCGCTCCCCGTCGATCACGAACACGCCGCCCGCCCGCATGTCCGCAACGTAGAAGAGCCTGCCATCGGGCGAAATGCGGACATCCTGCGGCATGCCGCCCTTGGTGAGTTTGAGGTAACCCAGCACCTTGCGCTCGACGAAATCGATCTTCGCGAGCCGGCCTCCGAACTCACAGGTGAAGATCGCGTAGCGGCCGTCGATCGAGAAATCGGCGTGGTTGATCCCCGCGCACTCCGGCACTGTAAGCGAGCTCTGCATCTTCATGGTCTGCGGATCGCGGAAATCCAGCCGCTTGCGCGCTTCGGCGACGATGATCGCCGAGCGCCCGTCGGGGGTGAAATACATGTTGTAGGGGTCGTCCACCTCGATCGACTTGCCCGGCTTTCCGGTAATGGGGTCGATCGGCGTCAGGCTGCCGTCGGTGCGCCGCTCGGCGTTGTTCGTCACCCACAACGTCTTCAGATCCCACGACGGCACCACGTGCTGGGGATTGAATCCCACCGCAAAGCGGTCCACCACCTTCATGGTCTCGGGGTCGATCACCGAAATGTCGTTCGAGCGGCGGTTCGGCACATACACCCGTTGCAGCGCTCTCGCCACGTCGGGGCGCACCTTGCCCGCAGCCGTCTCACTGTAGAGGTTCGAAGGATCCACCACCGACGGCATGCCGGGCACGGTCTGGATCGCTCCCGGCGGCGGCTGCGCGCTTGCAAGACCGATCAAAGTGAGGAGCACGCACGCATAGGCGGCAGCCATGCTGAGTACCAACTCCACGCTCGGAACGTATCTGACACGGGTCATGCGCTTATCCTGTCTCGCCAGTCCGAAAATCGTAATTAAGCCACAGGACGCACGCAGATCACAGGGGAATCGTCGGATACCGGCTCAATGCGAGCTGCGCCCGCCCGCGGCGCACGGTGAGCGCCGCGCGCCCCCCGACCGGCAACGTGAGCTTGCGCGCGACATGGCCGAACGGCAGACCGGTAACGACTGGCACCTCGACCAGCATGCGCAGAAATTTCACGACCGAAGCAAGGCTATAGCCGTTGTCGGTGGGCATCGGCGGTACGGGGTCGAATGCGCCCAGCAGGATCGCGCGCTGCCGTTGGAGAATGCCGGCCTGCGCGAGCTGAACGAGCATGCGCTCGACCCGGTACGCGGCCTCGTTCACGTCCTCGAGGAACAGAATGCCCCCGCGCACGCGCGGCAGGAATGGCGTGCCGATGAGCGCGCACACGAGCGCGAGGTTGCCGCCCCAGAGCCGTCCTTCAGCCTTGCACGCGGGCCCTTCGGCGTCGAACTCGACTGCGTAACGCCGGTTCTCGAGCACACCGAAAAAGTGCTCGACGGTAAAGGGATCCGGCCTCGCGGCGCCGAAGTCGCCGGCCGAAGGTCCGGCGAAGCTCACCCCGCCGCGCGCCAGGTATGCGAGATGAATAGCGGTGAAGTCGCTGTAGCCGACCAGCACCGGCGCGCGCGCCCTGATCGCCGCGAAATCCACGCGTTCCAGGATGCGCGTGATCCCGTAGCCGCCGCGTGCGGCGAGCACCACGTCGAGCGTCGGATCCACCGCGAACCGCTGCAGGTCGGCGAGCCTCAGTTCGTCCGGGCCGGCGAACCGTTCCTCGCGTGAGAAGACGCTTTCGCCCGCCTCGACCGTCCAGCCGCGCGCCGCGAAAAAGGCTGCCGCGCGGTCGATGACCTTCGGGTCCGGAAGGTAGCCTGACGGGGCCACCATGCCGATGCGCCTAGGAGTTTGTCGGACTTTGTCCAGACAAACTCCTTACTAAAAACCGTCTGCGTACAGATGGCGCAACACACAGGACGTGAGCGAGTCCGACCCCGTGCCTATCCGCAAAGGTAATCATGTCAAGCCACCGGCGATTCAAAACTTGTTCATGCTTCCTGTCAAATCTGTATTCAGCAGATCACCAAGGCGCCGCATCGGGCAGGCCGGCTGCGCACCCTACCGCGCCTCTCCGGATTGCACCGTATTCACACGTCTTTCAGGCTCGATACCGATGCAGCGAGCGCCTCACTGCCCTACGGCTCCGGGGAAGAGACGCGCGTAGTCCGCGGCGACCCGGTCAAACGGTGTAGCCGGCCGCCCAAGCACGCGCTGTACCTCCTCCGTGAGCACGGCGCTCGCGCCTTTGCTCATCCCCAAGTACGAAACCGTCATCTCCTCCGCGTGCCACGCGGGCCGGCCCATCGACCTCAGGAGCTTGCGGAACTCGTCGGGCGGCATGTCGTTGAACCGGATCGGGATACCGGTGACGCGGCTCAATTTTGTGGCGATGTCCGCGCACGAGAGCAACTCCGGCCCCGAGAGCTGGTAGCTCCGGCCTTCACGAGCCGCTCGACGATCTCGCGCCCGACGTAGCCGCCTCCTGCCGTCACGTAGATCATCATCAGTCGCCGCCCATCCCGCCGGCACGCTCGAATCCGACGAGCGACTCGGCGATCCGCAGCCGCGCCACGTCGTTGCTGTGCTCGGAATGCAGGAAGATCAGCGCATCGCGCACGTACTTCTGCATCGGCAATTCACGCATCACGCCCATGCCGCCGAAGATCTGCGCGGCGTCGAGCACCACCTGCTGCACCGCCTCGGAGACGAACACCTTGGCGATGCCCTGCAGCGGCAGATCGGGCAGACTGCCGTCGGCATAGGCCTCGCGGTGATCCGCAGCCCACGCCGCCTGCCAGATGAGGCTGCGCGCCGCTTCCAGCTTGATCGCCATGTTGGCGAGCGTCATTCCCACCGCCTGGTGTTCGACGATGGGCCGCCCGCCCTGGACGCGCATCTTCGCGAAATCGAGCGCAGCTTCGTAGGCGGCGCGGCCGATCCCCAGGTTCATCGCCTGGAAGCGCGGCATCCGCCGCCCCATCGGCGCGCCGACGAACTGGCTCTTTCCCACCTCGCCCAGAAGGTTCGTCGCAGGCACGCGGCAATCCTCGAACGCGAGCTCGCCGTTGGAGCCCAGCCTGCGGCCCACCTTGTCGTGCTCGCGGATCGTCAACCCCGGCGTGCCGTTCTCGACCAGGAGCGAGGTCGGACCGAGCACCTCGCCACTCGCGGATTTCGCGCGCACATGCACCGCAATCAGCTTCGCGATCGGCGCGCTGGTGATGAAGTTCTTGACGCCATTGATAATCCAGTCACCGTTTGCCTGGCGCACCGCCGTCGTCTTGTAGCCGGCCTGCGGGTCGGGCTGCCGGTGGTAGCACCAGCCGAGATCGGTGTCGGGCTCGTGCCCGGCGGTGGCGAGGTGATAGCGGTGATCGGAGAGGAACTGCGGGAGAAAGCGTTCGCGCTGCCCGGGCGTCATCACGCGGTCGAACCAGAGACGGGCGAGCGCCGAGGTCTGGCCCAGCGTGGCCGAGACACCGACATCGCCCACCGCCAGTTCCTCGGTCACGATGCAGGAAGTGAGCGCATCGGCGCCTGCGCCGCCGTATTTCTCGGACAGCGCGAGCGTGCGCAGACCGAGCCCGGACGCCTTTTCCATCACCTCCCAGGGAAACCTTTCGTCGAAATCGTCGAGCCGGTCGCGCTGATTGGCGATCGGCGTGATTTCGTTGCGCGTGAACTCCCGTACCATCTCGCGGATGGCTTTCTGCTCGGGCGTCAGGAAAAGGCTGAACATGGTGGTCAAGACGTTATGAACTCAAGGAAGGTGAGGAGGAGGCAAGCGTCGGATTCGCCCCCATCCTAACCTTCCCCCGCAAGCGGGGGAAGGGATCTCACTGGTGGTCCCCGCTGCGGGCGGGGGAAGGAACCTGAAGCCGGGCGGGTTCGATGCTGCGGGATCGCGGTCTCCGCGCACGGAGACCGCGATTCGCCGCGCTCAGGCCGCCTTGGCCAACTGCACGCGGCCGAGTAGTCCCGTCCGCTCCAGATCGGCGCGCAGCTCCTGGCGCTCCTTGTCGGTGATCTGTGGCAGGCCCGGGCGCACCGGTCCAGCGGCCATGCCCACCATCTCGCACCACGCCTTGATGTTGGCGATCGGGATGAGCTTGCGCTCCACCCACGGCGCGCGCATCCACTTGCCCATCAGCTCGCGCATCGGCTGCATCGTCGCTGCAACCTTTTCCGCCTCCGGGAACTTCCCGTTGAGTCCCAGCTCGGTGTATTCGCGCATTGGCAGCCACTTCGTCGTCTGCATGAGATACGGCGCCGGCGAGGATTGAAACACCTTCTGCCCGAACTCGCGCATGTTGTTCAGCCACAGCGACTCGCTCGGCTCGCTGATGACGATCTTGTTGTAGAGCAGCGGGTGCACCTTCCTGTAGTGCTCGATCGGGCGCGGGAGCTTGATGCCGCACACGTTCGGAATTTCGGCGATGCGCGCCGTCACCTCCGGCGACATGCCAAAGCCGGAATATTCGGCATCGAACATCCACAGGCCGATGTCCACGCGGTCGGCGACGAACTTGAACCACTCGTACATGGTCTGATCGGACGCCGGCGGATAGTACTGGTTCATGAGTATCACGAAGTCCGCGCCGACGTTCTGCGCATGGAGCGTCAACTCCACCGTCTCGTGGGCCGAGTGGTGAGCGGTGTGCGCGATGACCTTGCAGCCGCCCCGTTTCGCTTCCTCGACCACGATCTCGACGCAACGCTTGCGCTCTTCCTTGGTGAGCGACCAGAACTCGCCCATCACCCCGGTGCAGAACACGCCCTCGATCTTGAGATTGCCGGTGAGGTGTCGCATGTTGTGCCGCAACCCGGCCTCATCGACCTGCAGATCCGGAGTAAACGGCGTTGGAATCGCTGCCCACACCCCGCGAAACTGGGCGCGCGCCGCTTCCTTGGCTTCCGATTTTCGATAGTTCATGGCCACTCTCCTATTCCAAAACGTGAACCGTGCTCCGTGAACAGTGAACCGACCGCCCCGCCCACTGCTCGTCCTGTGCCGGTGAGTGCCATTTTACCAGTCCCGGATGGCTCATGACGCCCTTCATTTCGACATTCCTTCCCTGTTGGGTCGCTCGTTTCCGCATGTTGGACTGCGTTCTTCGTGCGTGCGATCGTGCCATTCTCATGTGCCCACGGGGCAGCGCGCCGGCCGGGACTCGCAAATTCGACCGGCTTCATGGCACTGCTACAATGATCGAGGCCAACTGCGATAGGGATTGCTTCTCGCCGTTTGCCCATTTCGCGCACGTGGACTGACACCAGGATGAAGCAACCCAAAACACTCGCGGCCGGCGCGGTGATCGCGCGGCGCGCGGGTGACGACTGGTTGTTGCTGGTGCTGCGCGCCTACCGCAACTGGGACTTTCCGAAAGGCGTGGTCGAGGCGGGCGAGGAGCCGTTTGCGGCGGCGCGACGCGAAGTCACGGAGGAGACCGGCCTCACCGACCTTGAGTTTCCGCTGGGCGAAGAGCACTGCGACACCCTGCCCTACGCCGGCGGCAAGATCGCCCGCTACTTCCTGGCGGAGACAACGGAAGAGAACGTCAGGCTGCCGATCTCGGACGAACTCGGCCGCCCGGAGCACGACGAGTGGCGCTGGGTGAGCTTCGACGAGGCGGAAGACTTGCTCCCGCCCCGCCTCGCCATCGTACTCGACTGGGTGCGCCGGACGCTGCCGTCCGCGTAAAAAGATCTCCTCCCCCTTGATGGGGGAGGGCGCGCCGGAACGTGGAGCAGGGGCCCTGTTAGCGGGGATGCGACCGTATAGGCGCGCAAAGGCACGCGGAGAAGCGGCGCGCTATGGCCCGCTTCGGGGTCACATCCATCAGCACGGCCGACGGAACCTGTTCCGCCCTCCGCGGGCCAAGGTGGGGGTGAAGAAACTTACGCCGCGGCGCGTTCCTTCAGCACGTCGTCCGCGATCTTGCGGAACTCGCCCTCGGTCAGCAGGCGCTTGTTCTTCAGCGAGAAAGCCTTGACGCCAGCCGTCATCTTCAGCGCCTCGTCATCGCTCGCTTCGATTCCCATTTCCGCGAGCCAGGCCTTGACCGAATCGATGCCGCTGCCCTTGCCCATGACCACCTCGGCAGGCGGCTGGCCAACGAATTGCGAGCGCACGGGGAAGAGTTCGGTCGCGTTCTCTTCGCCGCAGTTCTTGTACCAGCTCGCGATGATCCCGGACTCGATCTGGTAGAGCTGCCGGCCGACGACCGGCTTGTTCGAGGGCACGTCCACCCCGGTGATCTTCTGCACCAGGTTGGCGAGCGAGGTCAGCTTGCTGTAATCGATCCCGACGTCCACGCCGTACATCGTCAGCAACCCCATCACCGTTTCTTCCATCGGCGTATTGCCTGCGCGTTCCCCGACACCGAGCACGGTCGTATGCAGCACCTCGACGCCTTCGGCGGCCGCCATGATCGTGTTCGCGACGCCCATGCCGAAGTCCTGGTGGAAGTGCGCTTCGAGCCGCTTGTTAATGCGCTTCTTGACCTCGCGCACGAAGTACTGCATCGCGTGCGGGGAGACAACTCCAAAGGTGTCCACCAGCGCGAGCGCGTCCATGTGGCCTTCGGTCGCGACTCGGTTGATGAGGTTCAGCACCCAGTTCATCTCGGAGCGCGAGAAGTCGATCGGGAAGAACACGACTTCGAGCCCGTTGTCGCGGGCAAAGCGGGTGGCTTCGATCGAAGTCTCGATCGCCTTCTCCATCGGCCATTTGTAGGCGAGGTCCACCATGTGCTGGCTCGACGGGATCTCCATCACCACGCCGTTGACGCCGGTATCGATCGCGCGCTGGACGTCTTCCTTCATGCAGCGCGAGAAAGCGAAGATCTGCGGTCCGAGATTGCGCCTGGCGATTTCCTTGATGGCCGCGGCATCAGAGGGCGAGACGATCGGCATCCCCGCCTCGATGCGATGCACGCCGGCTTCGGCCAGTGCTTCGGCGATGCGGATCTTGTCGTCCATCGTCATGATGATGCCGGTCTGCTGCTCGCCGTCGCGCAGCGTGATGTCGTGGATCTTGATCTTCTTCGCGAACTTGAAGTCCTTGGTGACTTCGGGCGCGTAATTCCACTGGCTGACGAACCAGTTGTGGGTTTTCCAGGGTTGAGTGGCCATTTGATCGCTCCTTGCCTTTTCGGGTGACTGAGTGGGTGGTTCCGTGCTGCCTGACCGTGCCGTTGGGTCACCCCGCCCCACACGGGGCGGGGTGCTTCGTTGCATGCAGAAATTGCCGGGTCTGAGCCCTTGCAACTGATACTTGCCTAAGGGGTGGCAAGTATACCAAATCCCCCGAAACCGACCAGCTGTGGGCGCTGCTCCCGGACCTGCGGCAAACTGCCGCATGCAAGGATTTTGCCGGGCCAGTCTCCGACAAAATCCTGGTCAGACGAGCGTTACCTCGAGCGCACCGCATTTCTCGACTTCCGTCACGACCTTGTCGCCGGCCTTGAGCCAGACCTGCTTGTCGCGCGGATAGCCCAGGATCACGCCCTGCGGCGTGCCGGTGTAGATGATGTCGCCGGGCAGGAGGGTGAAATGCCGCGAACAGTAGCTCACGATCTGCGCGCAGTTGTAGATCATGTCGGACGTGTTCGAATTCTGGCGCCGCTCCCCGTTCACGTAGGTCGCGATTTTCAGATTTTGCGGATCGGGAATCTGCTCCGCGCTTACTATCCAGGGCCCGAGCGGCGCGAAACCGTCGCAAGTTTTACCAAGCATCAACTGGCTCGTCGCCCGCATCAGGTCGCGCGCCGAGAAATCGTTGCCGTTGGCGTAGCCGAAGACGTATGACAACGCCTTCTCCTCCGGCACGTCGCGGGCTTTCCGGCCCATCACCAGCACCAGCTCCACCTCGTAATCAAACTGCGAGGAAACCTTGGCCGGCAACTTGATCCTGCCACGGTGCCCGACGAGCGTATTGTTGTACTTGTTGAAGAGAATCGGCACCGGCGGAATCGGATTGCCCGTTTCCTGCGCGTGCTGGCGATAGTTGAGTCCCACACAGATGATCTTTCCCGGATGGGGCACGGCCGGGCCGAACTTCGCGCGCGATTCCGGCACCAGAACGGCCTTGCCGCGCGGATCGGCGAGCGCCCTGTCGGCCAGCAGCTTCAGCGGCGCGCAATCGGCGCCCGCGATCACCTCGTCAATCGTAACCGGCGCTTTCACGCGGAAGAGCTTCGCCGCCCGTTCGACGTCGAGTATGCCGCGATCGGTCTTGATTCCCAGCCGGTAGCCGCGCTTCGTGTCCAGCGTCGCGAATATGAGCTCAGTAGGTTTTGAGGAATAGCGCTTTGCGGCCGGCTTCATCTTGATCGCCATGGTCGATACCTCCTGCTGCGGGGTGAGAATGATAGCAAATACGCGACGCGACCTGCGCGGGCGGCGCCATAACTTTGTAGTATAAAATTCGTCGGCGGTGGTCGCCCTGCCCGACATCAAGGAACGCTTCAGCGCGGCGGGCTCCACCATTACCGGCGGCACGCCGGAACAGTTTCACGAATACTGGAAATCGGAACTCGCCAAGTACGGCAAGCTGATCAAGGAAGCGGGAATCAAGCCCGAATCCGGCAGCTAGCCGGGCGTCAGGTAGCCGCAGACACAGCAACCTGACCTACACCGTCTTGTCCGGCTCGGAGTCGCCGCGACAGGCTGCTGGCCAATCCGCCCGCTTCGGAGTAAATTTGCGGACTCGGCGCCCCCGGAAGCGCTGCCTGTCACCGACGATTACCCAAGTGAGGAGATGCCATGATCTACGAGATGCGAGCCTATGACCTGAAACCCGGCTCCGTGCCGGAGGCCGAGAAACGCTTCGGCGAGGCGTACGAAAAGCGCAAGGCCTATTCGCCGCTGGCGGCGTTCTGGCACACCGAAATCGGCCCGCTCAACCAGATCATTCACGTGTGGCCATACAAGGATCTCGAAGAACGGGCGCGCATCCGTGCAGCCGCAGTGAAGGACGGCGTGTGGCCGCCCAAGGCCAGCGAGTTCATCGTGGGCCAGCAGGTTGACATCATGATTCCATTTGACGTTTCGCCCGAAATCAAGCCCGGCAAGATGGGACCGTACTTCGAGATGCGCACCTACACTTTCGCCGGTGGCGAGCTGCCCAAGATCAAGTCGCTGTGGGCGAAAGCCCTCCCGGCGCGGCTCCAGTTCGGGCCGATATGCGCGGTCTGGTCAACGGAAATCGGCTCGGTCAACAAGTTCTGCCACATCTGGCCGTACCCGACGCTCGCTGCGCGCGACGAAATCCGCAAGAAGGCGCAGGCGACCGGCGCGTGGCCGCCCTCGGCCGTAGCCAGGAAGGAAGGCATACCGAGCTACGCGCTGATCAAGCAGGAAAACAAGATCGTGATGCCGTCGGCATTCTCGCCGCTTCAGTAGCCTCAGCAATCTCTCGCACCTGAGAGCCCCATACCAAGAGGAGAAAAGCATGTTCGCTCGCACGTTAACTTCGCTGGCCATCGCGCTCGCGCTGCCCGCGGCGGCCCAGGCGGCCGCCGCCGGTGCCGACTTTCCCAGCCGTCCGATCCGCCTGCTGGTGCCAAACGGGCCGGGCAGCGCAGTCGATACGCTGACCCGCATTGTTACCAACAGTCTTGGCCCCGTGCTTGGACAACAGATCGTGATCGACAACCGCGCCGGCGCCGGTGGCATTGTCGGGATGGAAATCGCCAAGGCCGCCAACGCGGACGGCTACACGCTGATCACCGCGACGACGGCGGCCTCGACCATCGCCCGGCTGCTGCAGAAGAAGCCCACCTTCCACCCTCTGAACGACTACGACTATGTCGGGCAGTTCGCAGTGACGCTCAACGTGCTGGTGGTCTATCCCAAGCTGCCGGTCAAATCCGTGAAGGAGTTGATCGCTTACGCCAAGAGCGGCAAGAAGCCGTTCAACATGGCCTCCGCGGGCATCGGCTCGCAAAGCCACCTCTCCGGGGCGTACTTCATTCAGCAAACCGGAATCGAGTCGCTGCACGTGCCCTACAAGGGCGGCGGTCCGTCGAGCGGATCGGTGGCAGCCGGCGAATCCCAGTGGACGCTCATACCCGCGCCGGCGGCGATGGGGCACATCGGCGCGGGTCGGCTGCGTCCGCTTGCGCACACCCTGCCCAAACCCACGGCACTGCTCCCGAACATTCCGCCGATCGCCGACACCATACCGGGCTTTGACTACACCGGCTGGATGGGCTTCTTCGTGCCGAAAGGCACGCCCAAGTCGATTGCCGCCAAGGTGCAGGCAGCCGTGGTCAAGACCATGGCGATGCCCGACGTCAAGAGCGGAATGACCCGTCAGGCTACCGAAATCGTCGTCCTGGGGCCGGAAGCGTTCCGCAAGGTGGTAGGGGAATCGATGGTCAAGAACGAAAAACTCGTGAAGTCGCTCGGGTTGACGGCCAACTGATACGATACGCGCGAGAGCGTGAGAGCGCCAGGGCGTGAGAGAGAGAAGGCAGTGCTCCTGTCATTTCCACTTCCCGCTCTCCCGATCTCACGACCTCACGACCTTATGCAAATGGAGTAACTACGGAACATGATCTACAACGACCGCGGGCTGTCCGAAGAACAGCGCATGATGCGCGACGCGTGCCGCGCCTTCGTCAACGATTTCGTCACGCCGTTCATCCGCAAGGACTGGCAGCGCGAATGGAGCATGAAGCCGGAGGGACGGCTGCCGCCCGAAATCCTCGAGCAGGCGCACAAGATCGGCATCCGCACGCTCGGCATCCCGGAGGAATTCGGCGGCACGCCGCTCGATCCCAAGACCGAAGTGCAGACCTTCGCCATGATCTCGGAGGAGATCTCGCGCGGCGACGCGGGTCTCTCCGACAAGCTGGTGCAGATCTGGAAGGTGTCGGTGCTGCTGCGCAACGTCGCGCCGCGGCACCTGCAGGAGAAATGGTTTCCGCGCGTCGCCGAGGACCCGAGCTTCCTGCTCGCGCACTGCCTGACCGAGCCGCGCGGTGCCTCCGACCGCTGGCTCCCCTACGACGTGCCGGAAGCGATGATGCACACCCGCGCCGAGCTGAAGGGCGACAAGTGGGTGATCAACGGCCGCAAGCAATTCATCAGTAACGGTTACGACGCCAAGCTCTACGTCGTCTATGCCACGACCAAGCCGGGCGCCGGCATGACCAAAGGCACCTCCAGCTTCCTGGTGCCGCGCGACACACCGGGTCTCACCGTGCAGCGCTGCAACGAAACGCTCGGCGGGCGCTTCATGAACAACGGCGAAATCGTGTTCGAGGACATGGCGGTGCCCAAGGATCACTGCCTGGTGCAGGACACGGCGCTCACCAAGGCGGGTGTCTATTTCCGGCCGGGCAAGATCATCCAGGCATCGAAAAACCTGGGCATCGCCGTGGCCGCGTTCGAGAAGACTGCCGAGTACGTGCAGAACTACGTGCAGGGTGGGCGCACGCTCATCAAGCACCAGGCGGTCGCGATCCGGTTGGCCGAGATGGCGACGAAGATCTGCGCCGTGCGCTCGCTGCTGAACGAGGCCTCGCGCGCGGTCGATGAAGGCGCGCCGGACGCCGAGGCGCTGGTCAACATGGTGAAGCTCTTCGCGTCCGAGGAAGTGTTCAAGGTGTGCCAGCACGCGGTCGAACTGCACGGCGGCAACGGCATCATGCTCGACTTCGGCGTCGAGAAGCACCTGCGCGACGCCGCGGTGTTCCTCCACATGGACGCGACCGTGGACATTTCCAAGTTCAAGATCGTCAAGTGCATGTTCCCCGAGACAGCGGGCGTCTACGCCGGCCCGGAGAAATAAAGGCGTGACTGGTGGTGCGTGACTGGTGACTGGTATGCGTTGTAGCGTGAGTTAGCAGCAGCGGAACCCGCCGGTTGCACGACACCTCCTTGCATGGCTCCGGGATTTGAACTAGGCTGATCGCGCGGCTGCATGCCGGGAGCATGGCCCCACAATCTCCGGATTCCACGACAGGTGAGGAGCACGATCGTGAGACACACCATAACAATCAGTGCATTAGCCATTGGAATTGCCACTCTGGCCGGAGCGGCTCACGCCCAGACCTACCCCGCCAAGGCGATCCGCGTGGTCGTGCCGTTCGCACCGGGCGGCACCTCCGACATCATCGGGCGCACGCTCGGGCAGAAACTCTCCGAGGCGTGGAAGCAGCCGGTGATCATGGACAATCGCGCCGGCGTTGCCGGCAGCCTCGGCGCATCGATCGCAGCCAAATCCCCGCCCGACGGCTATACGCTGCTGGTGGGCAACGTCGGCCCGATCGCCGTCAACAACCAGATCTACAAGGCGGTCGAGTACGACTCTATCAAGGACTTCACGCCGATCACGCTCGCCGTGACGGCGCCGCAGATCGTCGTGGTCCACCCGACCGTTCCGGCAAAGACGTTCAAGGAGTTCAACGCGCTCGTGAAGAAGCACTCGGGCAAGATCACCTACGGCTCGAGCGGCCCGGGCAGCATCTCCCACCTCTGCGCGGAGCTCTACAAGCGCATGACCAAGACCGACATGCTGCATGTTCCGTTCAAGGCCTCGGCGTTTATCACCACCGCCGTCCTGGCGGGTGAAATAGACGCGGTGTTCTCGGACATGGCCGTGGTGCTGCCGCACGTCAAGGCCGGCAGGCTGCGTGCGCTCGCGGTCACCGGCCCCAAGCCGACCCCACTCGTTCCCGGCGTGCCGACCGTCGCGGACTCCGGGGTGCCGGGCTTCAACATGACCAGCTGGTGGGGCATGTTCGGTCCCGCCGGCATCCCGCGACCGATCGTGACGCGGCTCAACACGGAGCTGACGCGGATATTGAAGCTGCCCGACGTGCGCAAGACCTTCGCCACGCTCGGCGTGGACGCGGCCACCAGCACCCCCGAGGAGCTGGCAGCCCTCGTCAAATCCGAAGTCCCCAAGTACGCCAAGCTCATCCAGGAGATCGGCATTCCGAAGCAGTGACGCGATCAGTCCGCCTTGATTCCCGCTTCCTTGACGACGCGCGCCCAGCGGGCGACTTCTCGCTTCAGGTGCGCCGCGAACTCGGCGGGGGTGCTGCCGATCGGCTCAAGGCCCTGACGCGCCATCTGCTCTCGCACTTCGGGCGCCTTCAACGCGTTGATGACCGCGGCGTTGAGCTTGGTGATGACGCCGGCCGGCGTCCTGGCCGGGGCAAGAACGCCGTACCACGACGTGACCTCGAAGCCGGGATAGCCCAGCTCGGCGATGGTGGCATATTGGGGCGCTGACGGCAGGCGTTTGGGCCCTGTCACCCCGAGCGCAATGAGTTTGCCGGCCTTGATCTGGGGCATCGTCGCGGTGACGCTGCCGAAGATGAGCTGCGCCTCTCCTCTCAACACCGCAGCCGCTGCGGGTCCGCCGCCCTTGTACGGGACGTGCACCAGATTCACCCCCGCCACCGACTTGAACAGTTCCGCCGCCAGATGCACCGGCGTGCCATTGCCCGCCGATGCGTAGTTGATGCGGCCGGGATTGGACTTGGCGTACGAGACGAAATCCTTCACCGTCCTCGGGGGAACGGAAGGATGAACCGTCATGATGTACTGGGCGTCGGCCACGAGGCTCACGGGCGAGAAATCCTTGAGCGTGTCGTACGGCGTGCGCACGAGCGCGGGATTCATGGCGAGAGAGGCGATGAAGCCCATCAGCAGCGTGTAGCCGTCGGCCGGGGCGCGCGCGACGATTTCCGTGCCGATGATCCCACCCGCGCCGCCACGGTTGTCGATGACGAACTGCTGTCCGAGCAGCGCGCTCAGCTTGCCGCCCAGTATGCGGGCGATGGCGTCGGTGCCGCCGCCGGGCACCGTTGCGACGATCAATCGCATCGGCCGGGTCGGGTACTCCTGGGCGTGGGCAGGGCCAGCGAGGCCAAGCAGCAGGAATGCGGGGATAAGGGACTTCTTCATGAACGTGCTCCTCAATGAGCGCCGGAACGCTTGATGAACGCAAGCGTCTCGCGCGCGCAGCGGTCGGGATCGGTCGCCGCGACATGGAAGGAATCGCCCGGCAGGACAAGCAACGTCGAATTCGGAACCTTCCGCTGCCACGCCCCGACCTCCTCCACCGAGCCGAGCGCGCTGCCTTCGGTGGTGATGACGAGCGTGGGGCACGCGATGCGCGGCAGATCCGCTGCCACATCCCAGCTCGGTATGGTCGAGACGAAACCGAGCTGCGTCGAAAGGGGCGTGCGCCCCATGAGTTTCGCCCACCATTCGAGGCCCTCCTGCGGGAACTTGCTGCCGAGACGTCCCGCCATGGTGCCGCGCGCCCATGCCTCGACGCCCTGCTTCTCGATGGTTTCGATCCAGCTCGCGAGGACGCCGGGCTTGTGATCGCGCCGCGGCGGCGGTGCGCCAACTATCGTCAGCGTGCGCACTCGCTCCGGAAAGCGTGCGGCGAAGCGGCGCGCGATGGTCGCGGCGATCTTCGCGCCGACCAAGTGAAAGCGCTCGATGCCAAGCGTCTTCATGAGAGCCACGAAGTCATCGATGACGCCGTCCAGCGACCACGGATAATCGCGCGGCATCGGGGTGGAGGCGCCGAAGCCGCGCATGTCCGGGCGCACCACGCGGAACTCGCGCGCGAGGTGCGGCACCCAGCCGAACCACACAACGCCGCTCTCCGCGTTGCCGTGCAGCATGAGGATCGTTTCCGGATCCCGCCAGGGATCGGTGTAATCGTCGATCCGGTAGTGCATCTCGAGATCGGCGCAGATGCGGGCAGTCGGCATGCAAGTCTCCTGTCAAAATTCATGATCGCACTGAGCACACGGAGGACACTGTAAACATTGTTGATAATTGCGCACTGGATAGACGTCTCCGTGTCGTCCTCGCGAACGCGGGGACCCATACCACGCTCAAACGAAGCCACAAGCGCTGAATGGATTCCCGCCTCCTCGGGAATGACATGCTTCATGTGCTTGCCTTTGCTTCATCCGGACTTCCTTTCACGGCGCTGCTTCCGGCGCTCATTGCAGCCCCGCAGCCTTGATAACCTTCGCCCACGTCTCGACCTCACTCACGATGAGGCGGCCGAACTCGGCGGGCGTGCTCGGCGCCGGCTCCGCCCCCTCGCCGGCGAGCTTCTCCAGCAGGTCCTTCGAGCGCATCGCGGTGTGAAGCGCCCCGCTCAGCTTGCCGACTATCTCCTGCGGCGTGCGTGCCGGGGCCAGGATGCCGAACCACGACGTGACGACGTAAGCCGGGATCCCGGACTCCGCGACCGTCGGAATGTCGGGCGCGGCATGCGAGCGCTTGTCGCCGCTGGTCGCGAGCCCCCGCAGCCTGC